>NZ_WVUH01000048.1 GCF_017614955.1 Micromonospora echinofusca | reverse complement strand
GTAGGGAATTGTCCCGTACGGGGGGTGGGTACCGGTGACCCGGTCCGGGTGGCGGCGCCGGTCAACTGCGTGAGGTACCGCTCCAGCCGCCCGTCGGTCAACGCCTCGGCCAGATCGGTACCGGTCACCCCGGCCAGCTCGGCCGCGTACGGTCGGACCAGCGGCACGGCACCGGTCACCAGCCGGACGGCGGCGGCACAGACCTCGGCCACCGGGGCCGGCCGCAGGCCGAGGCAGACCAGCATGTCGTCGCGGTACCCGGGCGGGGCGACCGGCAGCGCCAGCGCGGCGGCGAACGCGGTGCGGCGGGAGGACACGGTGACCGAGGGGTTGGCCAGGCGTAGCACCGAGGGGCAGAGCATGGCCAGGTCGTTGGCGGCGAGCCGGGCGCCGAGGGCGTCCCCGCCGGCCCGGGCGCCGACCACCTTGCCCAGGTTGGCGATCAGGTCCTCGAACCGGGGTTCCCCGGCCGGCTGGCGCAGGACCGGTACGTCCAGCCAGGAACGCCAGCGGGGATCGGCCCAGAGTAGTCGGGTCGGCGCGTCCACCGGCAGTCCGAAGGCCCAGTCCGCCGGTTCGGCGAGCCGGCGCAGCCACGAGTCGACGTCGCGTACGGCGACCGACAGGTGGGTCAGCCGGCCGGCGGTGTCCGCCAGGAACGCCGGCCGGGCCGCGTACGACGGGCCGCTGACCAGCACGTCCAGGTCGACGTCGCTGTAGTCGGTGGCGGCCTGCCGGGCGTGGCTGCCGCGCAGCAGGATGCCGACGACGGGGCGCTGCGTCAGGTGGCGCAGCCGGGAACACCAGTCGTCCAGGAAACCACTCGCTAGTGACGGAGGGTGACCCACCGCGTCATCGTGCCGCACGCCCGATCGGGGTGCAATGCCCGTTGCCGGACTCCCTGTCCGATCCGGATCCGGGTCCCCCGGCCCGTTGTGCACCGACGGCTATTTCATCTACCGTTGATTTCAACACATGATGAGTTCCGGGAGGATCGGTGGAGAACGCGATCGACGTCCGCGACCTCGTCGTCGCACGGGGCCGACGACGGGTACTGCACGGCGTCACCTGCGCGGTACGCCGCGGCACGGTGACCGGGCTGCTCGGGCCGAGCGGCAGCGGAAAGACCACCCTGATGCGGGCGGTGGTGGGGGTGCAGACCGTCACCTCGGGCACCGTCACCGTGCTGGGCCGGCCTGCCGGATCGGCGCCGCTGCGTCGCCGGCTCGGCTACCTGACCCAGGCACCCAGCGTCTACGCGGACCTGACCGTGCGGGAGAACGCCCGCTACTTCGCCGCGCTCCAGGGACAGGGCAGCGCCGAAGCCGACCGGGTGGTGGCGGAGGTGGGGCTCGCCGCAGCGGCCGGCCAGCTCGTCGGCACCCTCTCCGGCGGGCAGCGCAGCCGGGCCTCCCTGGCCTGCGCCCTGATCGGCCGACCGGAACTGGTCATCCTCGACGAGCCCACGGTCGGGCAGGACCCCGTGCTCCGGGCCGAACTCTGGGCGCGGTTCCACGAGCTGGCCGGCGCCGGCACCACCCTGCTGGTCTCCAGCCACGTGATGGACGAGGCGGCCCGCTGCGACCGGCTGCTGTTCATCCGGGACGGACGGCTGATCGCCGACGACACCCCCGACGGGGTACGCGCCACCACCGGGGTGACGGACCTGGAGGAGGCGTTCCTCCGGTTGATCAGGGCCGCCGGCAGCGGGGACCGCGGAGCACCCCGCGACGGCACCGGGCCGGGTGTCGGCGGCCCTCGGCCGGACGGGACGGTGGCCTGATGCACCCGCCGATCCTGCTGGCCACCACCCTGCGCATCCTGCGTCAGCTGCGCCACGACCGGCGGACCGTCGCGCTGCTGGTGGTCGTACCCGGGGTGCTGCTCACCCTGCTCTACTTCATGTTCTCCGGCCAACCCACCCCGCCCGGCCGACCGAGCACCTTCGACCGGATCGCACTGATCATGCTCGGCGTCTTCCCGTTCATCATCATGTTCCTGGTGACCAGCATCGCGATGCTGCGCGAACGCACCTCGGGCACCCTGGAGCGGCTGCTGACCACGCCGCTGGGCCGGCTCGACCTGCTCTTCGGGTACGGCATCGCGTTCGGGCTGGCCGCCGCCGGCCAGGCGGCGATCTCGGCCGCCGTGGCGTACCTGCTGTTCGACCTGGACACCGCCGGCAGCAGCGGCCTGGTGATCATGATTGCGGTACTGGACGCGGTGCTCGGTGTCGCACTCGGACTGTTCTGCAGTGCCTTCGCCCGTACCGAGTTCCAGGCCGTACAGTTCATGCCGGTCGTGGTGATCCCGCAGTTGCTGCTCTGCGGGCTGTTCGTCGCCCGGGACGAGATGGCCGGCTGGCTCCAGGCGGTCAGCGACGTGCTGCCCCTGTCGTACGCGGTCGAGGCCCTGCAGGAGGTGGGGGCGCACCCGGAGCCGACCGGCACGATGTGGCGTGACGTCGCGGTGGTCGGCGGTGCCGTGGTGCTGGCCCTAGTGCTCGCCGCCGCCACCCTGCGTCGGCGCAGCGGCTGACCCCCCGACCCGGCCGGCCGGTGCCGACAGCGGCCGGCCAACGGCCCGGCAGCTGACCGGGCACCGACGGCACGACGAGGGAGGCGGATCGTGGCGGGACGGACCGGCCGGCGGGCCGGCAAGCCGGACACCCGGGAGTCGATTCTGGCGGCGGCCCGGACGGTCTTCGCCGAGCGCGGTTTCGACGGCGCCTCGATCCGCGCCATCGCCGCCGGGGCCGGCGTCGACCCGGCGCTGGTGCACCACTACTTCGGCACCAAGGACCAGCTCTTCCTGGCCGCGATGAACTCGCCGGTCGATCCCCGGGAGCTGCTGCCGCAGGTGCTCGACGGTGATCCGGGGGAGGTCGGTACCCGGCTGGTCCGCACCTTCCTCGGCATCTGGGACTCGCCCGCCGGGTCGGCCGCGGTCGCCCTGCTGCGGTCCGGGCTCACCAACGAGTGGACCGCCCGGCTGCTCCGGGAGTTCCTCACCACCCAGGTCATCCGCCGGGTACTCCAGCACCTGGACCTCGATCCGGTCGAGGCGCCGTTGCGCGGGTCGCTGGTGGCCAGCCAGATGATCGGCCTGGCCATGATGCGGTACGTGATCCGCCTCGAACCGGTCGCCTCGGTGCCGGCGGAGACCCTGGTCGGCACGGTCGGCCCGACCGTACAGCGGTACCTGACCGGTGACCTGCCCGCCGGTCCGGCCTGAACCCGTTCCGGCTACCGGATGCCCCGGCCACGATCGGGTGGGTTGGTTCAGGACCGCCCGACCCGGTGGACCGCCGCCCCGGCCGGGGCGTGCCCGGGGCGGAGCACCGGTTGCAGCAGCCGGACCAGGTCGGCCCGGTCCCGCACCGGACGGGGAAAGACCAGCCGGGCGGTCCGTTCCGGGCCGGGGCGGCCCAGCGCGACCACCATGCCGTACCGGTCGATCCGGACCAGCCGGGGCGGGGTGCCGGACGCCCGGTCGGCGAGGTGCCGGGAGAACAGTTCGGTGAGTCGGGGAGCGTGCCGCCGGGTGAGGTCGACGATGATCTCCCGCTCCACCGGGTGCAGCGGGTCCGGTTCGGCGACGACGTACTCCCCGGGGTCGATCCGGAGCACGGCACCACCGGTCTCCAGCCGCACCTCGGCCGGTTCGAAGCGGTGGAGCGCGAACCCCCGACCCACGTCCAGCAGGTCCCCGGTCGGGTCGGTGTCGGCGAAGTCGAGGGCGGCCTGCCGGGCCTCCGCCCCGGTGAGCGGCGCGGCCCACCCGGAGATCCAGACCCGGCCCAGGGCCGGGGACCCGGCGGCCGGTGGCAGGTCCGGTACGTCGAGCACGACCGCGGTTTCCGCGCCCGCCCCGGGCCGGAGTGCCCGGGCCAGGTCGCTGACCACCGAGACGAGCAGCAGGACCCGCCCCTGCGCGTCGGTGGCGTGCCGGACCTGGTGCGGTCCGAGGCCGTGGGCGACGTACGCGGTGCCGGGCAACCGGCCGGCGCTCAGGGTGCGGGCGATCTCGGCGGGGCTGGGCTGGGTCGGGCTGGATGCCATCGCGTGCTCCAATAAAGGTTAGCCTTACCTAACCTGAGGCTAGACCATGTGACCGGAGCAGTCGAGCGGTGACCACCTCCCGGTGACCGGCGCCGGTCAGCGGGTCTGTTCCAGCCAGGAGGCGTAGAGCAGGCCGTAGATCGAGGACGGGTCCCGGACCAGTTCCTCGTGCGGGCCACGCTGCACGATCCGCCCCCGGTCCACCACGATCACCTCGTCGGCGGCCTGCGCGGTGGAGAGCCGGTGCGCGATGGCCAGGGTCGTCCGGCCCCGGGTCACCGCGTCCAGGGTGCGTTGCAGGCGTACCTCGGTGGCCGGGTCGACCGCACTGGTCGCCTCGTCCAGCACCAGCAGGTCCGGATCGGCCACGTACGCCCGGGCCAGCGCCACCAGTTGCCGCTCCCCCACGCTGAGCGCCTCACCACGCTCACCGACCGGCGTGTGCAGGCCGGCCGGCAGCCCGTCCAGCCAGTCACCGAGCCCCAACTCGGTGAAGGCCGCGCCGAGTTCCGCGTCGGTCAGCTCCGGCCGGGCGAACCGGACGTTCTCCGCCACGGTCGCGTCGAAGAGGAAGCCGTCCTGCGGCACCATGACCACCCGGGAGCGCAGCGAGGCGAACCGGACCCGGTCCAGCGGCACACCGGAGAGCAGCACCGTACCGCTGGTCGGGTCCATCAGCCGGGTGAGCAGCTTCGCGAAGGTGGTCTTGCCGCTGCCCGTCTCGCCCACCACGGCGACCCGGCTCTTCGCCGCGATGTCCACCGTGACGTCGTGCAGCACCGGCGGACCGTCCGGGTAGGCGAAGCCGACGTCGGCGAAGCGGACGTCCAGCGGACCGGGCGGCAGGTCGACGCCCTGGACACCCGGATCGGCCACGTCGGGCGCCACGTCGAGCACGTCGAGCACCCGCCGCCAGCCGGCCACCGCGTTCTGCGCCTCGTTGAGCACCTCGGTGGCGATCTGCACCGGCTGGATGAACAGGGTCACCAGGAAGAGGAAGGCGGTGAGCTGGCCGATGCTGAGCGTGCCGTCCACCCCGAGGACCACCCCGAGCAGTACCACGCAGGCCAGCGCCAGACCGGCGGCCACCTCCCCGACCGAGGAGCCGAGGACGCTGGTCCGGATCGCCTTCTGCTGGGCCACCCGCTGGGCGTCGATCGCCTCGTCCAGCCGGGCGGCGGTCCGGCCGGAGACGCCGTACGCCCGGATCACCGGGGCACCGACCACGCTCTCCGCGACGGCGGCGAGCAGGATGCCGGTCCGCTGCCGGACCACCCCGTACGCCCCGGCGAGCCGCCGTTGCAGCAGCCGGATGATGAACACGGCGGGCAGGAAGGCGGCGTACACCACCAGGGTGAGCTGCCAGGAGTAGAAGAGCATCACCCCGGTGGTGACGACGAGCTGACCCAGGTTGACCACCAGGATCACCCCGCCCCACTGGAGGAACTGGGTGAGCTGGTCGACGTCGCTGGTCACCCGGGACACCAGGGAACCGCGCCGCTCCGACTGCTGGTGCAGCATCGACAGGTCGTGCACGTGCCGGAACGCCCGGGTCCGCAGCGCGGCCAACGCGGTCTCGGTGACCGTGAACAGCCGCCGCATCATGAGGTACCCGCAGGTGGTGGTGACCACCAGTACCGCGCAGGTCGCCACCACCACGGCGGCGACCACGTCCAGGTGCGGGCCACCCGGGGCGGTCAACCCCCGGTCGATGCCCTGCTGCACGGCGACCGGTACGGCGGCCCGGCCGACCATGGAGGCCAGGGCCAGGGCGAGGGTGCCGGCCAGTCCGGTACGCAGCTCCGGGGAGAGCGCGAGGCCACGCCGCAGGGTCTGCCAGGTGCTCTCGGTCGGCTCGGGAGCCGGGGTGCGGGGCGGGGCCTCGGTCAGCGCGGTCAACGGATCGCCTCCTCGTCGGTGTGGGTCCGTTCCCGCTCCCGTTCTGCCTCGGCCTGCTCGTACGCGGTGACCAGGTCGGCGTAGCCGGGCACGGTGGCGAGCAGGGTGTCGTGCGCCCCCCGGGCCACCACCCGGCCCTGCTCGACGTAGACCACCTCGTCGGCGAGCGCGATGGTGGCCCGCCGGTAGGCGACCACCAGGATGGTGGCGGCCGGACCGGCGGCGTCGTCCCGCAGGGCGGCGAGGATGGCCGCCTCGACCCGCGGGTCGACGGCGCTGGTGGCGTCGTCGAGCACCAGCAGCCGGGGTCGGCCGGCGAGCGCCCGGGCCAGGGTGAGCCGCTGCCGCTGTCCGCCGGAGAGCGAGGTGCCCCGCTCACCGACCATGGTGTCCAGCCCGTCGGGCAGGGCCGCGACGAACCCGTCGGCCTCGGCCAGGCGCAGGGCCGCCCAGACGGCGGCGTCGTCGATACCGGGCCGGTCGAGGGTGATGTTCGCCCGTACCGTGTCGTCGAAGACGAACGGCACCTGGGCGACCAGCGCGGCGGTGGAGGTCAGCGCCGCCAGGGTCAGGTCCCGGATGTCCACCCCGTCGATGCGGACCGTCCCGGCGCGCGGGTCGACCAGCCGCAGGGCGAGCGCGGCGATGGTCGACTTGCCGGACCCGGTCGGCCCGACCAGGGCGACCGTGCGGCCGGCGGGCACGGTGAACGACACCTCGCCGAGCACCTCGGTGCCGGGGGTGTGCTCCTCGGCCGGTTCGTACCCGAACCAGACGTCGTCGAACTCCAGGGTGGCCGGGGTGGTGCCGTCGCCGGGCAGCGTGGCGGTGCCGTACGGCATGTCGCCGGTGGCCCGGAGCACCTGCTGTACCCGGTCCCAGCCGGCGACGCTGCGGGGGACCTCGGCGAGGACCCAGCCGATGGCCCGGACCGGGAAGGCCAGCACGGTGAACAGGAACGCCACGCTGACCAGCTCGGTGACCGTGATGGCGCCCTGCCGCAGCCGGATCGCGCCGACCACCAGTACGGCGAGGGTGCCGAGACTGGGCAGGGTCTCCAGCAGCGGGTCGAAGACGCCGCGCAGCCGGCCGACCGCGATCAGCGCGTCGCGCAGCTCGCCGGCCCGGGCGGCGAACCGGGTGGTCTCCTGCGCCTCCCGGCCCATGGTCTTGACCACCAGGGCGCCGTCGAAGCTCTCGTGGGCGATCGCGCTGACCTCGGCCCGGATCCGCTGCGCGCGGGCCTGGCGGGGTGCCATCCGTCGGGAGTAGACCACGTTGAGCATGAACAGCGCCGGGAAGATGGCCAGCCCGACGAGGGCCAGCACCCAGTCGGTGACGAAGAGCGAGACGATCGCGGCGACCAGCATCACCACGGTGCCGACCGCGAACGGCAGCGGAGCGATCGGGTACCAGGTGGCCTCCACGTCGGAGTTGGCGTTGGAGAGCAGGGTGCCGGTGGCGTGCCGGTGGTGCCAGGACAGCGGCAGGTCGAGGTAGCGCCGGGTGACCCGACGCCGGTACGCGGCCTGGAGCCGGAACTGCATGTAGCCCGCCCCGAGCCGCCGCCCGAAGATCGCCGCCACCCGGAGCAGGCTGATACCCAGCAGCAGGGCGGCGGCGAGCGCGAGGGCGCCCCACTCGACCCGGCCGGCGGCGATGGACGGCACCACCACCTCACCGACCACCGCGCCGACCACGTAGGCACCGGCGATCACCAGCAGCCCGAACAGGACACTGCCGGTGACCGCGACCGCGAAGATCCGCGGCTGCTCCCGGATCGCCCGGCCGAGCACCCGCAGCCCCCTGCCGAGCACATCCCGGCTTGTCCTGGTCGTCACGCTCTCCCCCGCCGTAAGCCACAATTCTGCCCCCTCATCCTTACCGAGCGGGTTCGGCAGCGCTGACCCGGCCCGGTTATGGCGGCGGTCACACCGGACGCCCCGGCGGGTGGCCGGGGTGCGGGGGAAGGTCCCCTCCTGGACCGCTTCCGACCGATCACGGGCGCCCTTCCCCCACCGGCGCCCCAACCGGTTCCGCAACCGGGAGGCCGTCCGCACCGCACCGCGCCGCGCGTACCGGGCCGTTGCCGGTCCGGGGCCCTACCATCGGGTCATGCCGAGGTACGCCCAGGCGGAGCGCCAGGCGCTCGCCGACCTGTTCCTGGCCCTCGGGCCGGACGCCCCCACCGTCAACGAGGGCTGGAACGCCCGTGACCTGGCCGCCCACCTGGTGGTGCGGGAGCGGCGTCCGGACTCCGGGCCCGGGATCGTGTTCCGCCCGCTGGCCGGCTACACCGAACGGGTCCGGCGGCGGGCCGCCGCGCGGCCCTTCGACGAACTGGTCGGGCAGGTACGCCGGGCGCCCTGGTGGAGTCCGCTGAGCAACCCGCTCACCGACGAACTGGTCAACACGGTGGAGTACTTCGTCCACCACGAGGATCTGCGCCGGGCCCAGCCGGACTGGCAGCCCCGGGACCTGCCCGCCGGGTTGCAGGCGGTGCTCTGGAAGCGGGTGGCGCCGATGGCCCGGATGGCGCTGCGCCGCTTCCCGGCCCGGCTGCTCGTGCAGGGGCCGGGGTACGGCGAGGTCACCGTGGGCGCGGGCGGCGAGCCGGTCCGGATGGTGGGGGCGCCGGGCGAACTCGTGCTGTTCCTCTTCGGCCGGCAGCGGGTGGCCCGGGTCCAACTCGACGGGCCGGCCCAGCTGACGGGGCAGTTGCGTACCGCCCGGCTGGGTGTCTGAGGTCCGCCTCCGGCGGCGCCACGAGTGCCCGCCCGCCCCGCACATCCAGCCCTGACGATGCCCCCGTAGGCTCGGCGGCGCAACCTCTCGGGCCGCCCCGCCGCCGGACAGGCCGGGGTACCGTGCGGCCTGCGCACGTCTGCCGGTACGCCGGATCGGGACACCAACCGGGTTGCCGGGCCGTGGACCGTACCGCCGAGCGCGGCCCGCCGGTTCAGCGGCAGGAGGACCGATGCGCGGATTGGCTGTCGCGGCGTTGACCATGCCACCGTTCCCCTCACGGGTGCACGCGGAGGCGTCCGGGGCCGGCGTCGAGTCGGCCCGCTGGGCGGCGGAGTTCGGACTGGTGACGACCACCGCCACCGCCCGACGACTGGCGCAGGCGAGCCCGGCGGAGCTCGCCGGCCGGGCCTGCCCGGACGCGGACAGCCACCGGCTGCGGCTCCTGACCGACCTGGTCACCTGGCTGTTCGCCTTCGACGACAACTGCGACGACGACGGGCTGGGCGCCGATCCGGCGCAGCTCTCCCCCCTCGTGGTCCACCTGCTCGACGTCCTCGACCTGCTCGGCGGCCCGACGCCGGCCGGATCGCTCGGGGCGGCCGGCCCGTTCGGGGCGGCCCTGCACGACCTGTGCCGGCGGGCCCGTGAGGTCGCGCCACCCGCTCTGCTGCTGCGCTTCGCCGGCCAGCTCCGCGACTATCTGCTGGCGCTGCTCTGGGAGGCGGCCAACCGGGAGCGGGACCGGGTACCGGGGGTGGCGGAGTACGTGCGGATGCGCCGGTTCACCGGGGCGGTACAGCCCAGTTTCACCCTGACCGACCTGGCGCACGGGGCGTTCCCGGTGTCCGGTCGGCTGGCCGACCCCCGGCTGACCGCCCTGGACACGGTCGCGGCGGACCTGGTCTGCTGGTGCAACGACGCGTTCTCCTACGACAAGGAGCACCGGCTGAGCCGGGACGGACACAACCTGACCGTGGCCATCGCCCGGGAGACCGGGCAGGACGAGCAGGCCGCCCTGCTGGCCACGGCCGAACGGTTCAACGCCGGGCTGCGCCGGTACGCCGAGCTGGAGTCGGTCCTGCTGGCCGACGGGGATCCGGCGGTGGACCGGTTCGCCGCCGCCCGGCGGTGCTGGATCCGCGGCACCTACGACTGGTCGCTGCACGCCGCCCGGTACCGGTGACCGGGCGCGCCGGCCCGGTCACCACCGCCGGGCGCGGGCCCGTCACCCGGCGGACGGCGGCGCCGCGTCGGCGGGGACTAGCCGATCGGGGTGGCCGGGCAATACTCTTCGGTAACCGCACACCACCGTGACCGAGGTCACGTCCCACCCCTCGAAGGCGGCTACAGCGATGGCTCTCGATGTACCGTACCGGTCCATCCCGGATATGTTCCTCAAGCGCGTGGCGGCGTCCCCCGACCGCGACGCGTTCGCCCATCCCGCGTCGGACGACTCGGGACCGGTCTGGCTGACCTGGCAGCAGGTCGGGCAGCGGGCCAGGGCGATCGCCGCCGGCCTGCACGGGCTCGGTGTCGGCCAGGAGGACCGCGTGGCGATCCTGGCGAACACCCGGCTGGAATGGGTCCTCGCCGACCTGGGGATCATGTGTGCCGGTGGGGCCACCACCACCGTCTACCCCACCACCGAGCCCGAGGACGCGACGTACATCGTCGCCGACTCGGGTTCGCGCATCCTGATCGCGGAGAACCCGGTCCAGGCCGGCAAGATCGCCGGGGCGGCGCTGCCGGCCCTGACCCACGTCGTCCTGATCGACGGTGTCGCCGACCCGGCCGCCGCGGTACCCCAGCTCACCCTGGCCGAACTGGAGGAGCAGGGCGCCCGCGCCCTGGCCGCCGACCCGGGGCTGATCGACCGGATCGTCGAGGGCATCCAGCCCGACCACCTGGCCACCCTGATCTACACCTCGGGTACCACCGGTCGCCCCAAGGGCGTGGAACTGCTGCACGCCGGCTGGGCCTGGGAGGCCGTCGCCCAGGCCGAGCTGGGCCTGCTCACCCCGGACGACCTCCAGTACCTCTGGCTGCCGCTGTCCCACTCGTTCGGCAAGACCCTGATCTGCGGCGTGATCCACGTCGGCCTGCCGACCTACGTCGACGGGCGGGTGGACAAGCTGGTCGAGATGCTCGCGGTGGTCCGTCCCACCCTGATGTGCGGCGCGCCCCGGATCTTCGAGAAGGTCTACAACAAGGCGGTCACCACCGCCCAGGCCGAAGGGGGCGCCAAAGCCAAGATCTTCGCCTGGGCGGTCCGTACCGGCCGGGAGAAGGTCGCCCTGGAGCAGGCCGGCAGGCCGGTCCCCGGTGGGCTGCGGCTGCGCTACGCGATCGCCGAGAAGCTGGTCTTCAGCAAGCTCCAGGCCCGGCTGGGCGGCCGGATCCGGGTCCTGGTGTCCGGTGCGGCGCCGCTGAGCAAGGAGATCGGTGAGTTCTTCGCCGCCGCGAACCTGCCCATCTCCGAGGGGTACGGCCTGACCGAGACCAGCGCCGGCAACTTCGTCAACCGGCCGGGCGGGATCCGGATCGGTACCGTCGGGCAGGCCCTGGGTGACCTGGAGTGCCGGATCGACACCGACGGCGAGATCCTGGTCCGGGGCCGGCCGGTGATGCGCGGCTACCACAACCTGCCCGAGGAGACCGCCGCCGCGTTCACCGAGGACGGGTTCTTCCGCACCGGGGACATCGGTGAGCTGGACGCCAACGGGTACCTGCGGATCACCGACCGGAAGAAGGACCTGGTCAAGACCTCCGGCGGCAAGTACATCGCGCCGTCGCACATCGAGGGCATGTTCAAGGCGCTCTGTCCGTACACCTCCCAGGCCGTCGTGATCGGGCAGGCCCGCAACTACTGCACGATGCTGGTGACCCTGGACCCGGACGCGATCACGGGTTGGGCGGCCGGCGGGCCGCTGGCCGGGCGCAGCTACCCGGAGATCGTCGGCTCGGCCGAGGCGATGGCGATGGTCCAGGAGCACGTCGACCAGCTCAACGCCAAGCTCAACCGCTGGGAGACGATCAAGAAGGTCACCATCCTGCCCCGGGACCTGACCATCGAGGACGGCGAGATGACCCCGTCGCTGAAGATCAAGCGTCGGGCGGTGGAGACGAACTTCGCCTCCGAGATCGACCGGATGTACGAGGGCACCCTGGCCGAGATCTGACCGGACGGCTGTGCGGCGGGACGGGGTCGGCCCCGTCCCGCCGCACAGCAGCGCGCCGCCGCCCCGCCAGTCCTGGTGCCGGGCGCTCCACGTCAGTCCGGCAGTCCCGGCCGCGCGACGGTCGCCTCGATCGTCACGAACGCCAGGCAGGTGACGGTCAGCACGGCCAACGCCACGAACAGCGGCAGCCCGGCGGTGGCGGCCGCCAGGGCCACCAGCACGATCGTCCAGACCAGCCGGGTGGACCGGACCGGTCCTCCGGCCCGCCACCAGAACGCCTGCACGGCGACGAGAAAGCAGACCACCCCGCCGTACATCGCCAGGTGTGCCAGGTCCACGACGGCAGGGTCGACGGGGGACCTCCCCACCGTGCCGAAGGTCTCCCGCAGCCCGAACGAGACCAGCACCGCCCCGGCCACCATCGGCAGGTGCAGGTAGGTGTATCCGTCCCGGGCCATGCCGACCTGCCGGTCCCCGGTCGCCGCCGCCACCGACCGTTCCGCCATGCCCGCGTCCACCCGGAAGTACACCCACCAGAGTGTGACCAGCAGGGCCACCCCGAGCAGCAGCCCGACCAGCAGCAGCACGGAGAGCGGACGGTCGGCCACCGCCAGTCCCATCGAGATGATCGACTCGCCCAGGGCGATCAGGATGATCAGGGCGTGCCGGTCCGCCCAGTGCCCGGCCGAACGGACCCGCCAGCCACTTCGGCCGACGGCGTACCCACCGAGCAGGTCGATGGCGATGGCGGCGGACCACAGCTCCGCCCGCACCGGTTCCAGTGCCTCCGCATGATCCCCGCCCCGCGTCGGACCGGACGCGGCGACGGCCAGCAGGGCGAGCGCGACCGCGGTCGGCACCATCAGCCGGTAGACCTGCCGACGCAGTTCCGGGTTGTCCCTCGCCACCAGCCAGGTGGAGGCGAGATGCAGGACCCGGATGACGACGAGGCACCCGACGAAGACCGCCGGACCGGGCAGACCGCGGTCGGACCCCGAGAACGCCTGCGGGATGACGAACGCGATGACCAGGGTGTTGACCATGACCACCATCAGCACCACCCGCACCGGCCCGGCCTCCGACGGCACCGCGCTGGACAGCCAGGCGTAGCACGACCAGGCCCACCAGAGCACGGTCAGCACCAGCATCCCGCGCAGCAGTCCCTCGCCCGGATCGCCGACCATCAGAGCGGTGACCTGGAGGAACGCGTACACGAAGACGAGGTCGAAGAAGAGTTCCTTGGGGGTGACGCCGCCCGCCTCCTGCTTGGTGGGCCGGACCCGCCGGTGCAGTTCGAGGTGCCGGGTCCGGAAGACGGTGTGGTCCGCGAGCACCAGCAACGTCACCACGCCGGCCAGCACGGCCATCGCGCCGAGCACCGGCAGGACGGCGGCCAGCGGGACCAACGGGACCAACAGGACCACGCCGAGTATTGGTGAGCGTCCCCACCTGCGGTCGGTCCGGTGCTCGAAGCCGGTCAGACCGAGCAGGTACACCACCACCCCGCCGTAGAGCACCGCGACCGGTTCGAGGCCGAGCCGACCGGCGCCGTGCCCGAGTTCGGCGAGGGCCACCTTGAGACCGAACGAGATCAGGATCAGGCCGATGATCATCGGCAGGTGCCGGAAGGTGTACGCCTGGAGCCCCAGCAGCGTCCGCTCCGCGCCGGTCGCCCGCTCGATGGCCTGCTCGCCGGCGTACCGGGCGATGTCGAAGTAGAGCGCCCAGAGCACGCCGACGGTCACCACGCCCAGCACGATCCCGCCGATCACCGGCCAGGTGACCGGGATGACGACGGCGAGGCCCTGACTCACGCCGATCGAGATGATCGTCTCGCCGATCGCCACCAGGATGATCAGCGCGTGCCGCTCGGCCCAGTACGGCGCCGAGGCGATCCGCCAGGGCCCGTGCCGGACCAGGTAGGCACCCGTGTAGTCGATCACGATGGCGAGCAGTACCAGCCCGAACCGGAGCCAGTCGACCACCGGCCCCGGCGGGAGGTACTCGGGCAGCAGCGCGGAGGTCAGCAACATCAGCACCGCGACGCCGGTGAACGGAAGGAGGAAGACGAACTGCCGGCGCAGCGGGCGGTCCCGCCACCGGGTCACCACGATGATCAGCGTCGGGCCCAGGCGCGCGATGGCGTACCCGACCGCGAAGACCAGCCGCCCGAGCAGCCCACCCGGCCGGTCGGCCGGGATCTCCTGGAGACTCACCCCGACCAGGAACATGGTTGCGGTCAGCCCGGAGACCAGCAGCGGGGTGATCCCCCGGTCGAGCCGGAGGAAGTTGCCCAGCCAGGGATACAGCGCCCAGCACCACCAGAGCAGGGCGATCAGCAGCAGACCCCGGGTGAGCCCTGCCACGCTCAGGTCCGCAGCGGTCAACCCGGTCACGTTGAGGAAGGCGTAGACGAAGACCAGGTCGAGGAAGAGTTCCAGCCGGGTCACCCCGGCACCCGCGCCGACCAGGTGGATGCGTTCGGTCAGCCACCTCGTCCCGACCACGTCTCCACTCTGTCAGGCAACCGACCTGACCGGGGCGGACCGGGCAAATCCCTCTGGATCGTGGACGGATCAGGCGATGACGGCGGGCTCCCGCCACCGGGGTCGGCTGGCCCGGTCCAGGTCGTAACGGACCGCGGCGATCCGGCCCACCGCGTCCACCAGTTCCGGCGCGGGGAGGGTGAACGGCAGCCGCAGGAAGCGTTCCAGCGTGCCGTCCAGCCCAAACCGTGGCCCGGGGGCGAGGCGTACCCCGACCTCCTCGGCGGCCCGGGACAGGGCGCTGGAGATCGGCCCGTCCAGCTCGGCCCAGAGGGTCACGCCACCGCGCGGGATCCGGACCCGCCAGTCCGGCAGCCGCTCGGCCAGCGCGGCCAGCAGCGCGTCCCGCTGGACGGTGAGCTGGGACCGCCGGGCGGCGGCGATCGCCGGTGCCGCCTGCAGCAGGTGCACCGCCACCAGCTGGTCGAGGACCGGGCTGGCCATGTCCACCCCCACCCGGGCCGCCGCCAGCCGCTGCACCTGCGGAGCGGAGGCGCGGACCCAGCCGATCCGGAGACCACCCCAGTACGGCTTGCTCATCCCGCCGATGGAGACCACCCGGGAGTGCCGGTCGAAGGCCGCCGTCGGTGGGGGCAGCTCGACACCGTCCAGCGGGAGATCCACGAAGGATTCGTCCACCACCAGGTCGGTACCGGCGGCGTGGGCCGCCGCGACCACCCGTTCGCGCAGCTCGGCGGGCATCAGATGACCGGTGGGGTTCTGGAACTCCGGGATCAGGTACGCCATCCGGGGCCGGGTCTGGCGCAGACTGCCCAGCAGCAGCTCGGCATCCCAGCCGGTACCGTCCAGCGCCAGGCCGTGGGTGGCGATCCGGGCCCGCCGGGCGGCGAGCGCGGCGAGCGCGTTCGGGTAGGTGGGCGACTCCACCAGTACGCTCCCGCCGGGCGGCAGCCCGAGCCGCAGCACCAGGTCGAGGGCGTGCTGGGTACCGCTGGTCACCATGATCTGCTCGGGGCTGGTCGGCAGGCCCCGGTCGGCGTACCCCTGGGCCACCGCCTCGCGCAGCTCCACGATGCCGGTCGGGTGGTACCCGGCGCCGTGCAGGTAGCGGGGCAGGTCCTCGGCCGCGGACCGGGCGGCGTGGATCAGCTCCGGCGGTGCGGCCAGGGCGGCGCAGCTCAGGTCGATCATGTCCAGGTCGTCGGTCGGGGTCCACAGGCCGGAGCTGGCCACCCGGTGCCCACCCGGCAGCATGGTCCAGCTCCCGGCGCCGCGCCGGCTGGCCAGGTGACCGCTCTCCCGCAGCTCGCGGTAGGCGGCGGTGACCGTGGTCCGGCTGATCTTCAGGGCCTCGGCGAGTTCCCGTTCGGCGGGGAGTCGTACCCCCAACGGCAGCCGACCGTCGGCGAGCAGGCCACGGACCGCACCGGCGAGGGCCGCGTAGTCGGGGCTGCGTCGGCGGCCCGGCAGGGCGTGCCACTGTCCGAGCAGCCGGGCCAGCTGCCCGCCCCGTACCTGACTGGTCATGGCCGCGCTCCGAAAATTGGCTCTAACTATCGAGGGAATTGGCTCTTAGGTTGGCATGCATGGCACATATTGGCAACCTCCGGGAGCGGCCGGTCAGACGGCTGGGCCAGCTCTACGTCGGATTGGTGCTCTACGGCGTGAGCATGGCCCTGATGATCCGGTCCACTCTCGGCCTGGACCCCTGGGACGTCTTCCACCAGGGCGTCGCACTGCGCACCGGGCTCTCCATCGGTACCGTGGCGATCGTCACCGGTCTGCTGGTCCTGCTGCTCTGGATCCCGCTGCGACAGCGCCCGGGGCTCGGCACGGTGAGCAACGTCCTGGTCATCGGCGTGGTGGTGGACGCGACCCTACTGGTGCTGCCGGTCGCCGGACCGGTCGTCCTCCAGGTGGTCTTCCTGGTTGCCGGGATCGTGCTCAACGGGCTGGCCACCGGCCTCTACCTGGGCGCCCGGCTCGGCCCCGGGCCCCGCGACGGCCTGATGACCGGCTACGTGGCGCGACGTCCCGGCCGGTCGATCCGTCGGGTCCGTACCGTCATCGAGGTGAGCGTGCTGGCCGTCGGCTGGGTGCTCGGCGGCACGGTCGGCATCGGCACCCTTGCCTACGCGGTGACCATCGGGCCGTTGAGCCACCTGTTCATTCCGCTGTTCCAGGTGGTACCGGTCGCCACGCCGACACGAGCTGCGGGCCACGCCGTCTGAGCAGGGTGGTTGCGGGCGGTGGAAAGCGGATGTTTTCCTCTGCGGCATCCAACCGGCATCATTTCCCCATGGGGGCTGAGGGATGGCGTTGGACCGACGCCTGGATCTTCGTGTCACTGGTGATCGCGAGCGGTGCCGGGCGGCAGCGGCGGGCGCCGTCGAGCCGGCGGCCGGAAGGGGTACGCCTGGCTGACGTCCTCTCCACCGCCGACCACCTCAACCGGGCGATACCCGAGCGGCACGAGGTGGAGGAGGCGGTCCGCCGGCTCGCCGGAGCCGGCCTGGTCAGCGTGACCGACGGCTGGTTCCGGATCACCGCCGCCGGCGAGCAGCTGTGGCGGTCCCGGCCGAGCGCCGGCCTGGCCACCACCGTCGACACCGTGCAGGGGGTACTGACCCGCCGGCACACCCCCGGCGCGGCGGACTGGGACCTGGACGAGGCCGAGCACGCCGCAGCCGTCCAGGAGTACCTCAAGCGGTCGATCCCCACCCCGCGACGCTCACCCGAACCGGGCGGACCGGCCCGGAGCTGATCTACCGGCCGGCAGCGGGTCCCCGTTCAGGGCCGGGGGTCGGCCGGCCGATCCCCGGCGGCTGATCGTCCGACCGACTCCGGGCCGGCGGCTGACCGGCCGGCCGGCTCCCGGCCGGCGGCTGACCGTCCGACCGGCTCCCGGCCGGCGGCTGATACGTGCGGCGGCCCGGGGCCGCAGCCGGTCGACGCGGACGGTCAGCGGACCGGGTGCCCGGCGCCGCGCAGCGCCTCCTTGACCTCGCCCACACTCAGCTCACCGAAGTGGAAGACGCTGGCGGCGAGGACGGCGTCCGCGCCGGCCGCCACCGCAGGCGGGAAGTGCGCGACCGCCCCGGCCCCGCCACTGGCCACCACCGGCACGTCCACCACCCGGCGGACCGCGCCGATCAGCTCCAGGTCGAAACCGTTCTTCGTACCGTCGGCGTCCATCGAGTTGAGCAGGATCTCACCGGCACCCAGCTCCGCCGCCCGGTGTGCCCAGTCCACCGCGTCCATGCCGGTGCCACGCCGGCCACCGTGGGTGGTCACCTCGAAGCCGCTGCCGGTCGTCCCGGCCGGCGCGCGTCGTACGTCCAGGGAGAGCACCAGCACCTGCCGGCCGAACCGCTCGGCGATCTCGGCGATCAGCTCGGGCCGGGCGATCGCGGCCGTGTTCACCCCGACCTTGTCCGCACCCGCGCGCAGCAGGACGTCCACGTCCTCGACCCGGCGAACCCCACCGCCCACGGTGAGCGGGATGAAGACCGACTCGGCCGTGCGGCGTACCACGTCGAGCATGGTGCCCCGGTCGTCCGAGGAGGCGGTCACGTCGAGGAAGGTCAACTCGTCCGCCCCGGCCCGGTCGTACGCCGCCGCCAGCTCCACCGGGTCACCGGCGTCGCGCAGGTCGACGAAGTTGACCCCCTTGACCACCCGCCCGGCGTCCACGTCCAGACAGGGGATCACCCGTACCGCCACCGTCATGGGCCGAGCCTATCTCCCGCGTTGATCCGACCGTGCCGACCGGGTGCACCGGGCCGGCAGCTGGGACAGGGTGCGAGGTGTTAGGAAGGGCCCCTTCCTCTACCGAAAGCGATAAGAAGGGGCCCTTCCTTACACCTACAGGCGGACGAGCATCTTGCCGAGGTTCTCGCCCCGGAGCAGGCCGAGGAAGGCCGCCGGGGCGTTGTCGAGGCCGTCGACGACCGTCTCGTCGTACCGGATCTCACCGGAGCGCAGCCACCCGGCCATCTCGCCGAGGAACTCGTCCCGCAGGCCGGCGTGGTCACCGACCAGGAAACCCTGGAGGGTGAGCCGCTTGCCGATCACCAGGGCCAGGTTGCGCGGCGCGGCCGGCGGTTCGGCGTCGTTGTACTGGGCGATCATCCCGCAGATGGCGGCCCGGCCGTGGGTCCGCAGCGCGCCGATCGCCGCCTCCAGGTGGTCCCCGCCGACATTGTCGAAGTACACGTCGATGCCGTTCGGCGCGGCGGCCTTCAGCGACTCCCGGACGGGGCCGTCGTGGTAGTCGAACGCGGCGTCGAAGCCGAGCCCGAGCAGCCGGTCCACCTTGGCGGGCGAGCCGGCGCTGCCGATCACCCGGCCGGCGCCCCGGAGCTTGGCGATCTGGCCGACCAGGCTGCCGACCGCGCCGGCCGCGGCGGAGACGAAGACCGTCTCGCCGGGCTGCATCCGGGCCACCGCCAGCAGGCCGGCGTACGCGGTGAGCCCGGTCATGCCGAGCACGCCCAGGTACGCCGACACCGGGGCCAGTTCCGGGTCGACCACCCGCGCGGACGCGGCGTCGACCACCGCGTACTCCCGCCAGCCGAGCCCGTGCAGCACGGTGTCGCCGGGGTCGATCCCCTCGGCGTTGCTGGTGAGCACCTCGCCGAGGGCGCCGCCGTCGAGCGGTGCGTCGAGCCGGAACGGCGGGACGTAGGACTTCACGTCGTTCATCCGGCCCCGCATGTACGGGTCGACGGACATCAGGGTGTTACGGACCAGCACCTGGCCCGGGCCGGGGGTCGGGACCGGGGCCTCGACCAGCCGGAAGTTCTCCGGGGTGGGCCAGCCGTCGGGGCGGGAGGCGAGGTGGATCTCCCGGCCGGTGGTGGGTGCACTCATCGGTGCCCTCCTTCGGTGTCGCCGGGGCCCTGCCGCCGGGTGGTGCGGGTGTCGTTGCGTCCGCCGTGACGGACGGCAGGGCCGGTACGGTCAGCGGACGGTCAGGGTGACGTCGATGTTGCCCCGGGTCGCGTTGGAGTACGGGCAGACCTGGTGGGCCTGGGCGACCAGGTCCTCGGCGACGGCCCGGTCGACGGCCGGCAGTTCGACGGCGAGGGTGACGGCGAGACCGAAACCGCCGCTGCCGTTCGGGCCGATGCCGACCTCGGCGTCGACGGTCGAGCCGGTGACGTCGGCCTTGGCCCGGCGGGCCACCAGCCGCAGCGCCGAGTGGAAGCAGGCGGCGTAGCCGGCGGCGAAGAGCTGTTCGGGGTTGAGCGCGCCACCGGCACCGCCCATCTCCTTGGGGATGGCCAGGTCGACGTCGAGCGTGCCGTCGGAGGTCCGGACGTGACCGTCGCGGCCGTCCCCGGTGGCGTGTGCGGCAGCGGTGTAGAGCACCTGCATGGGGGTCACTGCTCCTTCTGTCGGTGGATGGTCTCGGTGATCCTGGTGAGGGTGTCCCGGAGGGCGACCAGTTCGTCGCCGGTGAGCCCGGTCGCGGCGGCCACCCGGTAGGGCACCTGCTCGACCCGGTCCCGCAGGTGCCGGCCGGCGTCGGTCAGCGCGACGGTCACCCGTCGCTCGTCGACCGTCGACCGGCGTCGGGCCACCAGCCCGGCCGCCTCCAGCCGCTTGACCAGCGGGGAGAGCGTGCCGGAGTCCAGGCGCAGCTCGGCGCCGAGCTCGGAGACGGTGGGCGGGTCGTCGCCGCGTTCCCAGAGCACGAGCAGGACCAGGTACTGCGGGTAGGTGAGGCCCAGCTCGTCGAGGATCGGCCGGTACACGTCGGTGACCGCCCGGGACGCGGCGTAGAGCGCGAAGCACACCTGCCGGCGCAGCACCAGATCATCGTTCACGACAGGAACGATAGTGCGTGATTAAGTTGTGCGCAACTTAATCGTCGGCGAGGTACGCCTCCACCTCGACCTCCACCAGGTGGTCCGGGTGCAGCAACCCGGCCACCACCACCAGCGTCGCCGCCGGCCGGACCGCCCCGAAGACGGCGTTGTGCGCCCGACCCACCTCGTCGGCGTACGACCGGTCCACCACGTACATCCGGGTCCGCACCACGTCGGCCGGGCCGGCACCCACCCCGGCCAGCGCGTCCAGCGCGATCCGGAACGCCTGGGCGGTCTGCGCCGCGGCGTCACCCACGTGGGTCACCTGCCCGTCGACGGTCGACGTGCAGCCGGCCGTCCAGGCGGACGCGCCGGCCCGGACCACCCGGGCGTAGCCGTACGTCCGCTCCCACGGGCCACCCGAGCCGAGCCGGGTCACCACCGTCACGGACGGGCCAGCGTCTCGAGCGCCTCCGCCACCGTGAACGCACCGGCGTAGAGCGCCTTGCCGGCGATCACGCCCTCCACCCCGATCGGCTCCAGGGTGGCCAGCGCCCGCAGGTCGTCCAGCGTCGAGACCCCGCCCGAGGCGATCACCGGCGCACCCGTCCGCGCGCAGACCTCACGCAGCAGGTCCAGGTTCGGGCCACGCATGGTGCCGTCCTTGGTGATGTCGGTCACCACGTACCGGGAGGCACCCGCCTTGTCCAGCCGCTCCAGCACCTCGAAGAGGTCACCGCCGTCCCGGGTCCAGCCCCGGGCGGAGAGGGTACGACCCCGCACGTCCAGCCCGATGGCCACCCGGTCGCCGTACTCGCCGACCACCCGGTCGCACCAGACCGGGTCCTCCAGCGCGGCGGTGCCGATGTTGACCCGGGCCGCCCCGGTACCCAGCGCCGCCCGCAGCGACTCGTCGTCCCGGATCCCGCCGGAGAGCTCCACCTTGACGTCCAGCCGGCGCACCACGTCCGCCAGCAGCGCCGCGTTCGAACCCCGACCGAAGGCGGCGTCGAGATCGACCAGGTGGATCCACTCCGCCCCGTCGGACTGCCAGGCCAACGCCGCGTCCAGCGGGTCGCCGTAGGTGGTCTCGCTGCCGGCGGCGCCCTGAACGAGACGGACGGCCTGACCGTCGGCGACGTCGACGGCAGGAAGCAGGGTGAGGCTCAACTCGATCTCCTCGATCAGGTTCTACGGTCTCGATCAGGTTCTACGGTCCAGGGCGATCACCACGACCGCCGGAAGTACGAGCACCAGCACCAACGACAGCAGCACCCGCAGGGCGAGGTCGTCGACGAGGGCCCAGATCAGTGCGCCCACGGCCAGCGTCACCAGCACGATCCCGGAGCGTTCGGCCCGGGTACGCCGGGGTTGCAACCGACCGGTACGCCGGTCCGGCAGCCGGGGCGTCAGCCGCCGCAGCAGCGCCCGCCACCGCTCCCGGCGGGCCCGCTTCCGCTGCCGGGCGGCGCGTTCCCGCTCGGCCACCGCCTCCCGCTCGGCCCGACGGCGGGCCCGCTCCCGGCTCACCGGCCCACCGCTGCGGTGACCAGCACGACAGCCGTCACAGCGTGGCCAGCCAGTTCCCCAGCAGGGTGGCACCGGTGTCGGCGGACTTCTCCGGGTGGAACTGGGCCGCCGCCAGCGGGCCCCGCTCCACGGCGGCGACGAAGTCGGTCCCGTGGTGCGCCACGGTGGGCAGGGCGCCGGCCGCGTACAGCGCCGACACGTCGGACACCGCGTACGAGTGGACGAAGTAGAACCGGCTCTGCGGCGGCAGCCCGGCGAAGAGCACCGAACCGGCCGGTGGGGTCACCGTGTTCCAGCCCATGTGCGGCAGCCGCTCGGCGGCGAGCCGGGTCACCCCGCCGGGCAACAGGCCCAGCCCCTTGGTGACCACCCCGTGCTCCTCGCCGTACTCGAAGAGCACCTGCATGCCCACGCAGATGCCGAGCACCGGACGGCCGGCGGCGACCCGCTCGGCGATCACCGGCCCGGCACCGAGCGCCTCGATACCGGCCATACACGCGGCGTACGCCCCGACCCCCGGTACGACCAGCCCGTCCGCCGCCGCGGCGGCGGCCAGGTCGGCGGTCACCGTGACGTCGGCGCCGACCCGGGCCAGGGCCCGCTCGGCGGAACGCAGGTTGCCGGAGCCGTAGTCCAGGACCACCACCCGGCGCGTGGTGCGCGTACTCATGAACCCTCCCCGGGGATCAGCCAGAGGATGCCGCCGACCGCCGCCAGCAGCGCGAGCACCCCGACGAAGGCCACCGCGCCGCGCCCGGCGCCCTGCCGGTGCATCGACCAGGCCCCACCGACCAGTACCCCGGCGAGGGCCAGCAGCAGGACCGGGAGCACCGAACTCACCGCGCCACCCCCGTCGCCGACCCGGCCGTCACAGCGCGCCCTTGGTGCTGGGGATCACGCCCGCCGACCGGGGGTCGACCGCGGTGGCCTCGCGCAGGGCCCGGGACACCGCCTTGAACTGCGCCTCGACCACGTGGTGCGCGTCCGGGTGCCCACCGGGGCGGGCCGCCCGCAGCACGTCCACGTGCAGGGTGATCCGGGCCGCCTGCCCGAACGACTCGAAGATGTGCCGGGTCATGCTGGTCGGATAGACCGGCCCGATGTACGGGGCCAGCACCGGCTCGTCGTGCACCACGTACGGCCGGCCGGAGAGGTCGACGGCGGCCCGGACCAGCACCTCGTCCATCGGCACGGTGGCCGAGCCGTACCGCCGGATGCCGGCCTTGTCCCCCAACGCCTGGTCGAACGCGGCGCCCAGGGCCAGCGCGGTGTCCTCCATCGTGTGGTGCGCGTCGATCTCCAGGTCACCGACGGTCCGCACGGTGAGGTCGAAGCCGCCGTGCCGGGCGATCTGGTGCAGCATGTGGTCGTAGAAACCGATACCGGTGCTGATCTCGGCCCGACCCGTACCGTCGAGATCCAGCTCGACGAGCACGTTCGTCTCCTTGGTGACCCGCTCCACCCGGGCGGTCCGGCTCATCGGGACAGCACCTCCATGGCATCGAGGAAGGCATCGGTCTCGGCGGGGGTACCGGCGGTGACCCGCAGCCAGCCGGGCAGGCCGACGTCCCGGACCAGCACCCCGGCGTCCAGCAGGGCCCGCCAGGCCACCGCCTGGTCACCGTCGACCGAGAAGAGGACGAAGTTGGCGTCACTGTCGGCCACCCGGTGACCCCGGCGGCGCAGTTCGCCGACGATCCGGTCACGCTGCTCACGGATCGCCGCGACGCTGGCCAGCAGGGCACCCCGGTGGGCCAGCGCCGCCCGGGCCGCGGCCTGGGTGAGCGCGGAGAGGTGGTACGGCAGCCGGACGAGCTGGACCGCGTCCACCACGGCCGGATCGGCCACCAGGTAGCCCAACCGGCCACCGGCGAAGCCGAACGCCTTGCTCATCGTGCGGGTCACCACCAGCCGGGGGTGCCCCGGCAGCAGCTCCAACGCGGTGCGGGTACCGGCCCGGGCGAACTCGGCGTACGCCTCGTCGACCACCACCATGCCGGGGGCGACGTCCAGCACCGCCCCGATCACCGCCGGGTCGAGGGCGGTACCCGTGGGGTTGTTCGGTGAGCAGAGGAAGACCACGTCCGGGTGGTGCGCCCGCACCTGGGAGACCGCGTCGTCGACGGTCAACCCGAAGTCGGCGCCCCGGCGGCCGGCGACCCAGCCGGTGCCGGTACCGAGGGCCAGCAGCGGGTGCATCGAGTACGCCGGGGTGAAGCCCAGCGCCACCCGCCCCGGCCCGGCGAACGCCTGCAACAACTGCTGCTGGATCTCGTTGGAGCCGTTGGCCGCCCAGACGTGCCCGGCGGTCAGCCCGTGACCGAGGTAGTCGGCCAGGTCGGCGCGGAGCGCCAGCGCGTCCCGGTCCGGGTACCGGTTGAGGTCCCGCAGCTCCGCCGCGACCGCCTTGCCGATCGCGTCGACCACCGCGTCCGGTACCGGGTAGGAGTTCTCGTTGGTGTTCAGCCGGACCGCCACGTCGAGCTGCGGGGCGCCGTACGGCGAACGTCCGCGCAGGTCGTCGCGGATCGGCAGGTCGTCGAGAGTGGTCACCGGAACCTCACCTGGACGGCCTGGCCGTGCGCCGGCAGGTTCTCCACGTTGGCCAGGGTCACCACGTGCGGGGCCACCTCGCGCAGCGCCGCCTCGTCGTACTCGACCAGGTGGATGCCGCGCAGGAACGACTGCACCGACAGCCCGGAGGAGTGCCGGGCACAGCCCCCGGTGGGTAGCACGTGGTTCGAGCCGGCGCAGTAGTCGCCGAGCGACACCGGGGCGTACGCCCCGACGAAGACCGCCCCCGCGTTGCGGACCCGCAGCGCCCACTGCCGGGCGTCCCGGGTCTGGATCTCCAGGTGCTCCGCGGCGTACGCGTCGACCACCCGCAGCCCCTGCTCCAGGTCGTCGACGAGCACCGCCCCGCTCTGCTCCCCGGTCAGCGCGGTGGTGACCCGCTCGTGGTGCCGGGTCGCCGGTACCTGCCGGGCCAGCTCCGCCTCCACCGCGTCGACCAGCTCGACCGACGGGGTGACCAGGACGCTCGCCGCGAGCGGGTCGTGCTCGGCCTGACTGATCAGGTCGGCGGCCACGTGCGCCGGGTCGGCGGTGTCGTCGGCCAGGATGGCGATCTCGGTCGGGCCGGCCTCGGCGTCGATGCCGACCACCCCGCGCAGCAGCCGCTTGGCGGCGGTCACCCAGATGTTGCCCGGCCCGGTGATCATGTCGACCGGTTCGCACCAGCCCGTGCCGTCGGCGTCGGTGGCGCAGCCGTAGGCCAGCATCGCCACCGCCTGGGCGCCCCCGACGGCGTAGACCTCGTCCACCCCGAGCAGGGCGCAGGCGGCCAGCACCCGGGGGTCGGGCAGGCCCTTGTTGTCCGACTGCGGCGGGCTCACCACCACCAGCGAACCGACCCCGGCCGCCTGGGCCGGGACCACGTTCATCACCACGGTCGACGGGTACATCGCCAGCCCACCGGGGACGTAGAGGCCGACCCGGCCGACCGGTACCCACCGCTCGGTGACCGTGCCGCCCGGGACCACCTGGGTGGTGTGGTCGGTACGCCGCTGGTCGGCGTGCACCCGGCGGGCCCGGCTGATCGACTCCAGCAGGGCGGCGCGGACCTGCGGGTCGAGGGTCTGCTCGGCGGCGGCGATCTCCTCCACCGGGACCCGCAACCGGTCGAGGGTGACGCCGTCGAAGCGATGGGTGGCGTCCCGGACCGCCGTGAAGCCATGCTCGCGGACCGCCTCGACGAGCGGACGGATCTTCTCGACCGCCACGGAGACGTCGAGCTGGGCACGGGGCAGCAGGCGGCGCGGGTCACGGCCGCCGCCGCGCAGGTCGATCCGGTTCAACACTCCTGCGAGTCTAGGCGGCGGGCCTGCGGCCGGCCCGCGCCGTCCGGGTGGCGGGACGGTGAGCCGGACCACCACGGCAGGCACGGGGCGGGACGGGTCCCGCCGGGCGGGCTCCGGCGGGCTACGCTCAGGTGGTGAGTGCGCGGCTGCCGATCTTCCCGCTCGGGACGGTGCTGTTTCCCGGTCTGGTCCTCCCGCTGCACATCTTCGAGGAGCGGTACCGGACGCTGGTCACCCATCTGGTCGGGCAGCCCGAGGGCACGCCCCGGGAGTTCGGGGTGGTCGCCATCCGCAGCGGCTGGGAGGTCGCGCCGGCCGGCGGCACCGGGCCCGGCTCCGCCTCGGTCAGCGTGCACGAGGTGGGGTGCACGGCCGAGATCCGCCAGGTCACCGAGCTGGCCGACGGCGGGTTCGACCTGGTCACCGTGGGCAAACGCCGGTTCCGCATCGTCGACGTCGACCCGGACGCGGCACCGTACCTCACCGCCGAGGTGGAGTGGCTGCCCGAACCGGACGGCCCGGACGAGGTCGCCGAGCTGCTCACTCCCCGGGTCACCGCGGTGTTCCGGCAGTACCTCGGCCTGATCCGGCCCGAGGCTGCGGAGATCACCGAGCAGTTGCCCGACGATCCGACCGTGCTGTCCCACCTGGTGGCCGCGACCGCCGCGCTGACCATCGCCGACCGGCAGCGCCTGCTGGCGGTCGAGGGTACCGCCGAGCGGCTCCGCGCGGAGTTGCGTCTGCTCAACCGCGAGGCGGCTCTGCTGCGTCAGGTCCGGGCGGTCCCGGTGCCGCTGGCGGAGCTGGCGGTACCGCCGAGCCCCAACTGACCCCCGGCGCGGCCGGACCCGCACCGGCCCCCGGTGCCGCCGACGGGTCCGCCGCCGGGTCCGCGCCGAACTCCGGTGCCGCCGACGGGTCCGCCGCCGGGTCCGCGCCGAACTCCGGATCGGGACCGGCCATCGGGACCCAGGGCTGCGGCTCGGTCTCGGGACGCAGCGACGGCCACTGCGACCAGCCGGCGAGCAGGGTGTACGTCACGGCGGCGGCGAACGCCGGGACCAGCACGTCACCCTGGATGGTGGGGATCACGCCGAGCAGCCACTCGACGCCACCGGCTCGCAGGTCGGCGGGCTTCTCCAGGGCCTGCCCCACCTCGGCGGCGGCCAGCAGCCGCTGGTAGTCGGCCAGCCCGATCTGCCGGCCGAGCCGCCAGGCGACCAGGGCGGCGCCGACGCTGCCGAGGACCGCGACGACGAGTCCGAGCGGTCCACGTACCCGGCGCAGCAGCAGCCAGACCCCGATCGCGGCGAGCACCCCGAAGCCGAGCCCGAGCAGGCTGAACCACCCGTCGGCGGCGATGAACTGCTCCGGCTGCGGCTCGGCCAGGACCGCGCCGTCGGCGGTCCGGACCACCGGCACCCGGGGCGCCAGGGCGTACCAGAGCAGTCCGAGCGGCACACCGAGGACGGTCAGCGCCAACCCGGCGCCGGCACAGGTCCCGACCGTCCGGCCCGGCCGGCGGGGCGGATCGACCGACAGGGTCAGGCTGCTGACGTAGGCGCTGTCGACCACGGGACGGTCGGGCTCTCCGGTGGGCTGGCTCACCGGATGATCCTCTCAGGCGCGCCTGCCGGCCGTGGCCCGGACCGGCACCGGGTGGGACAGTCCGTCCCGAGGGCTCAGCGGGCGAAGGGTTCCAGCATGACCGCCACCGCCCGTAGCCAGGCGTCCCGGGTCTCCTGCTGGAGCTGGTGGTACTCGATCGAGGAACCCGCCTCCAGGGCCGGGTCGTACGGCACCACGGCGACCGCCCGGGTCCGGGTGGCGAAGTGCCGTTCCAGGTCGGTCTGCAACGGCGACCGGCCCGGCGTCGGACAGGAGATCAGGGTGACCGCGTTGTCGGCCAGCTCCCCCATGCCGACCTCGTGCAGCAGGTCCAGCATCCAGTCGCCGCTGAACGCGGCGTCCTCCCGGGGCACCGTGGTGAGCACGAGCTGGTCGGCGGACTGCATCACGCTGCGCCAGTTGGGGCTCTCCACGTTGTTGCCGGTGTCCACGCAGATCACGTCGTGGGTCCGGCGGAGCAGGTCGAGGACCCGACGGACGGTGAACTGGTCGAGCCGCTGGGCGAAACGCGGGCTCTCCTCCCCGGCGAGGACGTCGTAGGACCCGTCCGAGGCGTGCCGCAGGTAGTCGTCGAGCCGGTCGTGCAGGTCCGCGCCGTGCCGGGTCTCCACGTCGGCCAGGTCGGTGATCAGGTGCCGGATCGTCCGGGCGTGCCGGGCGCTGCCGGCCCGCAGCCCGAGGGTGCCGCGCAGCTCGTTGTCGTCCCAGGCCAGCACCCCGCGCCCGCGTACGCTGCCGACGGTGGCCGCGGCCAGCACGGTGGCCGTGGTCTTGTGCACCCCGCCCTTGGGATTGGCGAAGGCGATCACCCGGGGCGTGCCGAAGTCCCGCCGGAGCACCCCGACCGCCCGCTCCGTCTCGCTCACCGGGGCGGGACGCTGCCACTGGCCCCGCGTCGGGTAGCCGCCGACGACCGGCGTCGCGGTGTTCACCGGTGCCGGGGGTGCCGGGGCCGGCAGCGCCGGCCGGACCGGGTAGGCGTACTCGACGGCCGGCGCGGTACGGGCCGGGTAGCCGCTGTCGAGCGCGCGGGGCGTCGGTCCGCTCTCCACCGCCGGAACCGGCCGGGGCGACTGGCCACCCTCCACCGCCGGGCGGGCCGGGTAGCCGCTCTCCACGGCCGGTGCGGTACGCGGGTAGCCGCTCTCCACCGCCGGAACCGGCCGGACCGGGTAGCCGTTGCCCGCCGCCGAGCGGGGCGGGGACGGTTCCCGCCGGTAGGCCGGCTCGGCCGGCGGCGCGGCGGGAGCGGGGTGCGCCGGCTCGGCCCGGTAGCCGTTCTCCAGCAGCGCGTACCGGGACTCGGCCGGTGGCTCGGGGGCGTGCCGGTAGCCGTTCTCCAGCAGCGCGTACCGCGACTCGCCGGCCGCCGGTGGATCCGGCCGGGGCGCCGGACCCGGCTCGGGAAGCTGACCGCCGCCGGAGAAGCCCGCCGGCACGGCCCGGCCGGCGTACCCGCCGCCTACCGTGCGGCGGGGCAACGGGGGCCGGTCCGGATCAGCGGGTACGGCGGACCGGCCGACCCGGGTCGGCAGGGTGGACGGGTCGTCGACGGCCGGTGGTGGATCGTCGGCGACGTGCCCGTTCTCGCCCTGCTCCGTCGGCCGACCGTGGAGCCGGGCCCGGTCCAGCAGCGCGCGCCAGCGCGGTGCTGGTTCCGCCGGCCGGCCCCAGCCGGTCTCGCTGCCGTCCACGGCTCGCCCTCCCAGCGCCCTCGGTTCCCGCCTGACAGGCTACGGAAGCAAACCCTATTCGGACCAGATCGTGGCGGATACCCCACGGTCGCCCTGCCGATCCGCGACAGTGCTCACAGGCTGCCCGCCGGCGCCGGCGAAGGGGGCGCCGGGGTGGG
>NZ_WVUH01000489.1 GCF_017614955.1 Micromonospora echinofusca | reverse complement strand
CGATAGGGTTACGGCGGTCATGGCGGAGGGGAAACGCCCGGTTACATTCCGAACCCGGAAGCTAAGCCTTCCAGCGCCGATGGTACTGCACTCGGGAGGGTGTGGGAGAGTAGGACGCCGCCGGACAACTTTTCAGTCGAGGGCCGCCCCGGAAGGGTCGGCCCTCGACTGCGTAGCGCCGTTTGAGGCGCAATCAGGAAGGATGTACCTGTGAGTTCAGAACCGCAGGGCGGAGACCGCTTCCGTCGCGACGACGACCGTTCGGGCCGGGCCGCCGGCCCGCGCCGCGAGGACCGCGCGCCCTACCGGGGTGACCGTGCCCCCCGGGGTGGCAGCAGCGCAGACCGGGGCGGCTACGCCGGAGGCGGCCAGCGGGGTACCGGCCAGAGCGGTGACCGCGATCGCCGGACGGGTGACCGCGACTGGGCCCCTCGCCGGGACGACTCCCGTGGTGGCGGTTTCCGTTCCGGTCCGCGTGAGGGTGGTTTCCGTCGCGACGATGGCGACCGTCGTCAGGGTGGTTTCGGTGGCGACCGGGATGGTCGTGGCGGGGACCGTCAGGGCGGTTTCCGGTCGGGGCCGCGTGAGGGTGGTTTCCGTCGGGACGGCGACGATCGTGGTTTCCGGGGTCGTGACGGTGGTCCGCGTGAGGGCGGTTTCCGGTCGGGTGATCGGGATGGTGGGTTCCGTTCCGGTCCGCGTGAGGGCGGTTTCCGTCGCGACGGTGATGACCGTCGTCAGGGTGGTTTCGGTGGCGACCGGGATGGTCGTGGCGGGGACCGTCAGGGCGGTTTCCGGTCGGGTCCGCGTGAGGGCGGGTTCCGTCGGGACGGCGACGACCGTCGTCAGGGCGGTTTCCGTTCGGGTGATCGGGATGGTGGATTCCGTTCCGGTCCGCGTGAAGGTGGGTTCCGTCGCGACGGTGATGACCGTCGTCAGGGCGGTTTCCGCTCCGGGGACCGCGATGGTGGGTTCCGCCGTGACGGGGACGACCGGCGGTTCCGGGGCCGCGACGAGGGCCGGCCGGACCGGGGGGACCGGACGCCGCCCCAGAACGCCGAGACCGCCCCGGTACTCGCGGACGACATCGTCGCGAGCGATCTCGACACCGCCGTGCGGGCCGAGCTGCTGTCGCTGGCGAAACCGGTCGCGGAGACCGTCGCCCGGCACCTGGTCGCGACCGGGCAGCTGATCGACGAAGATCCGGCCGAGGCGCTGGCGCACGCCCTCGCCGCCCGACGGCTCGCCTCCCGGATCGCTGCGGTCCGTGAGGCGGTCGGGCTGGCCGCGTACCACGCGGGTGAGTGGCAGACCGCCATCGCCGAGCTGCGGACGTACCACCGGATGAGCGGGCAGCAGACCCACCTCGCGGTGCTCGCCGACTGTGAGCGGGCCCTGGGGCGCCCGGAGCGGGCCATCGACCTGTTCCGGGGAGCCGACCGGGCGACCCTCGATCAGGCGACCGCCATCGAGCTGCTGATCGTCGCCGCCGGAGCCCGGACCGACATGGGGCAGGGCGACGCCGCGGTGGCCATGCTCCAGGTACGCGAACTCACCGGTGAGGCCACCGAGCCGTGGGCCGCCCGACTGCGGTACGCCTACGCGGACGCGCTGCTCGCGGTGGGCCGACGTGAGGAAGCACGGGAGTGGTTCTCCCGGGCTGCCGACGTCGACGAGGCTGCGGAGACCGATGCCGCCGAGCGCCTGCTCGAACTCGACGGTGTCGTCATCGAGGGCGACGACGAGGAGGAGGAGGGGGAGGAGTCGACGGAACCGGCCGACGACGAACCCACCGCGACCGGCGACGAGCCGGAAGCGGACTCCGCCGAGCCCGCCGCCACGATCGCCGAGGACGAGCCGGAAGCGGACTTCGCCGAGCCCGCCGACGCGTCAGCCGGCGACGAGCCCGCCGACGACGGAGCGGCACAGGAGCCCGTCGCGGTGGAGTCGACCCCGGAGCAGCCGGTGGACGGGGAGACCCGCCAGGTCGGTGACGACCGGTCGGAGTCGGACCAGCGGTGAACGACACGGCACCGGGTGGGTTGGTCGACCGGTACGACCTTGTCGTCTTCGACCTGGACGGCGTGATCTACCTGATCGACCAGCCCATTCCCGGTGCGGTGGACGCGGTCAGCCGGCTGCGCCAGCGGGGCAGGCGGATCGCGTACGCCACGAACAACGCCTCCCGGCGATCCGGCGAGGTGGCCGACCTGCTCACCGGGATGGGCGTACCGGCCACCCCCGACGAGGTGCTCACCTCGGCTGCTGCGGCGGCGGAGGTACTGGCGGACCGGTTGCCGGCCGGTGCGGCCGTCCTCGTGGTGGGAGCCGACGCGCTCCGTGCCGAGGTACGGGCCGCCGGGCTGCGGCCGGTGGCCCGCGCCGACGACGAACCGGCGGCGGTGGTCCAGGGGTACGGCCCGCAGGTCGGCTGGGCCGACCTGGCGGAAGCCTCGCTGGCGGTGCGCGCCGGGGCGTACTGGGTGGCCACCAACACCGACCGGACGCTGCCGAGTGCGCGGGGGCCACTGCCCGGCAACGGTGCACTGGTCGCCGCGCTGGCCACCGCGCTGGGACGGCAACCGGACCTGGTGGTCGGCAAACCCGAACCGGCCCTGTTCCGGACCGCCGGGCACCGTACCGGCGCGATCCGGCCACTGGTCGTCGGGGACCGGTTGGACACCGACATCGCCGGCGCGGTCGGGGCCGGTCTGGACAGTCTGCTGGTCCTCACCGGGGTCAGCGGGGTCGCCGACCTGCTCGACGCACCGGCCACGATGCGCCCCACGTACGTCGCGTTCGACCTGGCCGGTCTGACCGACCCGGCACAGGTGGTGGCCGTACCCGATGGGAAACGTGCCGGGGACGGCGCCGCGCCGACGGGGTGGACGGTGACCCGCGACGGCGCCGTGATCCGGCTGTCCGGTGCCGGTGATCCGCTGGCGGCGCTGGCGCTGCTCTGCGACGCGGCCTGGTCGGGCGGGTCGGTGTCGACGGTGACGGCCGACTCCGACAACGCGCGGGAGGCACTGCACCGGTTGCAGCTGGCCGGCTGACCGCACTGCGGTCGGCCCGGGGGCGAGCCCTACAGCAGCTTGCGGAGCTTCATCAGGTCGAACGGGTTGGCCTTGACCGAGATGCGGCGGGCGGCGAGCGCCCGGGCGACATCCAGCTCCCCACGGGTCAGCGCCAGCAGGTCGTCGCTGGCGATGTGCAGGGCGATCTTCGCTTTCGGGTCGTCGCCGTCGGCGAGGTCCACCAGCCGGCCACCGGTCAGTCGACCGTGGAAGGCGGTGTCCAGGTCGGTGACCCGGCAGGCGAGGGTGCGGTCCAGGTCGACCCGGTCGCGGACCCGGTCGGCGTTCTGGGCCATCCGGTCGGCGAGATCGTGCAACGCCTGCCGGCACTCGTCAACGCTGGCCACCATCGCCCCCTCTTCGAACATCACGTCCGTTTCCGGCACGGTACCTCACCGGGACGTCGGGGGTGCCCGGTAGCGTGACAGTGCACATCCGCCCGCGAAAGGATTCCGGTATGCAGGACGCCTGGCGTGCCTACCTGGAGTTGGCCCTCGGGTTGACCGAGGCACCACGGAAGAAGGCCCAGACCGTCGCGCGGAAGCTGGTCGGCACCGGTGGTGCGACTGCGGCGCAGTTCCAGGCGCTGGTCGAGGAGATGGTGTCCACCGGTCTGGCCAACCGGGAGGCGCTTACCAAGATCGTCCGATTCGAGGTCGACCGTGCCCTGGGCGCCGTGGGTCTGGCCACGGCGGACGAGGTGGCCGAGCTGACCGGGCGGGTCCGCCAGCTTGAACGGGAACTGCGCGAGGCGACGGCAGCGCGGGCGACGGCGGAATCCGCCGTACCGTCCACCGGTGCCGGACCGACCGGCCCGGCGGCCGGCGGGACCGTCGCGAAGAAGGCCGTAGTCGCCAAGAAGGCCGTCGCGAAGAAGGCCGTCGCGAAGAAGGCGGTGGCCAAGAAGGCCGTGGCGGAAGCGGCCGGAGCGGCCGGGGAAGCCACGGCCGAGCCGACCGCGTCGACCGGGACGGGGCGTCCCGCCACCGGTAAGCGGGTGGCCGCGCGGAAGCTGCCCGTACCGGCGGCCAAGAAAGCCGCCGACCGGAAGCGGCAGGCCGGTGGGGAG
>NZ_WVUH01000488.1 GCF_017614955.1 Micromonospora echinofusca | reverse complement strand
GCACCCAGCAGGCGGTCGACCCCAGCACCGGCGCGGTGATCTTCGAGGCGCCCAAGGCGGTGATGTGGGACTCCACCCCCACGCCACCCGAGGAACCCCCGACCAGCCCGTCGCCGTCACCCAGCGCGCTGGGCACCCAGCGCGCCGGTGAGGTGGGCGTCACCGACACCGGTGAGGACGGACCCGTGCCACCCCCGGTCACCGAGGCGACCGACGGCGGACCCGGCGACGCCTCCAAGATCTCCACCGTGCCGGTCGCCGCCACCGCCGACGCGCTGACCCTGACCCCCGACGCCACGATGCTCGCCGCCGCCGACACCACCTTCCCGGTGTACATCGACCCGATGTACCGGACGCCGCGCAGCTCGGCCAACCTCATGGTGTCGAGCACCGGATACGAGGCGTACAACTTCAAGTCCGACCAGGGCGTCGGCCGCTGCCCCACCGGCCTGCCCTCCAGCGGAAGCAGCTGCGGCTCGCCGCACAAGAAGCGCCTGTTCTACCGGGTGCCGACCGGCTGGCTGGCCGGCAAGCAGATCATCTCGGCGGAGATGCACGTCCGGGAGGTGTGGTCCGCCTCGGGCAGCAAACGGCCGGTGGACGTCTACCTGACCAAGGCGTTCGGCGCGAACTCCACCTGGAACTCCACCGCCGACAACTGGCTGCGGCGACTGGACCGGCGCAACGTGGCCAAGGGCTGGTCGGGCTGCGCCGACACCACCTGCCCCGCCGGGGACGTGGTCTTCAACGTCACCTCCGGCGTCCGTGAGGCGGCGAACAAGGGCTGGCGCGACATCACCCTCGGACTGCGCGCCGCCGACGAGGGCGACCAGCTCGGCTGGAAGCGGTTCGACCCGTGGGCCTGGGTGCGGGTGCACTACAACGTGCCCCCGTCGCAGCCCCGGCGCGACCAGCTCTGGACCGAACCGGGCGGTGCCTGCGCACCCCCGGACAACCCGACCCGGTTCAACATCTCCCAGCCCACCCTGAACGCCAAGAACCTCACCGACCGGGACACCTACGCCCGTTCCGCCGAGAAGCTCCGGGCACAGTTCGTGGTCGCGTGGACCGACTCCGGTGGCACGGCGCGTAGCTGGACCTACCTCACCCCGGCGAAACACGCGGCCACGTCGACGACGAACAACCGGTTCTCGGTACGCGTCCCCGCCGGGAAGATCCCCGCCAACACGGTCGTCAGGTGGCACGTCCGCGCCCACGACGGGTACGCCTGGGGGCCCTGGAGTTCCGACGGGGCGGCGACCGCCTGCTACTTCGTCTACGACACGGTGGCGCCACCCCTGCCGCAGATCAGCTCCAACGTGCCGGAGGGCTACCAGGAGGAGGATCCGGCCAACCCGAGCCAGCTGCACCAGGACGGCCTGGGCCGGTACGGCAGGTTCACCCTCACCCTGGACCCGTCGGCGACCAGGTTCGCCTACGACGTCAACCGCGAGCCGACACCGGCGATGCTGAGGAACCGCACGGCGGGCACCAGCACCGAGACCATCTACGTGCTGCCCCGGGTCGCCGGCAGCAACACCCTGTACGTGCGGGTGGCCGACGCCTCCGGCAACTTCTCCAAGGGGTCGGCGACCTTCACCTTCAAGGTCGCGGCCGGACGCGCGCCCAAGGCGCACTGGAAGTTCAACGACGCCGCCGGTACGACCAGACTCACCGACTCCGCAGGAGGCCGTTACCCCGGACTGGTCTCGGGCAGCCTCCAGCTCGGCCAGCCGGGCGCGCGCGGCACGGCGGCCACGTTCAACGGCACCACCACCGAGGTCACCGCCAACGGCACCCCGGTGCTGGACCTGACGAAGAGCTTCTCGGTCTCGGCGTGGGCGAAGCTCTCGTCGTCGGTGGCCGCCAACGTCACCGTGGTCAGTCAGGACAGCGCCTACCATTCCGGCTTCTTCCTCAAGTACTCCAAGACAGCCAACCGCTGGCAGTTCGCCCGCAACACCGCCGACGCCGACAGCAGCACCCACGTCACCGCCACCGCGACCGAGGCGGTCCCGCTCGACGAGTGGGTCCACCTGGTCGGCGTCTACGACAGCGTCGCCAGGCAACTCCAGATCCACGTCAACGGAAGACCCGGCACTCCCGCCGCCTTCACCACCCCCTGGCAGGCCAACGGGGCGACCGTGGTCGGCAGATCCCGGTGGAAGGGAAACATCACCGACCGGTTCCCCGGCAAGATCGACGATGTCCGGGTCTACGACCGGATCGTCAGCGTCGACGAGGCAGCGGCCCTGTCCAAGGACATGCTCACCGTCACCCACGTCTGGCACCTGAACCAGAACGGCGACGACAGCGGCGAAGGTGTCCGCAAGGCGGTGCGGCTCAACGGTACGGCGAAGTACACCGCGGAGTCCGTGGTGACACCCGGCACCGTCGGCGGTGCCGTGGGCTCGCTCGTCCTGCCCGGCGGGGCGGCCAACTACGCCGCCATCGACAGCGCCGTGCTCGACCCCCGGGAGAGCTTCACCGTCTCGGCCTACGTACAGACCGACGGTGTCCCGACGACCTCGATGAACCTGCTGAGCCTGACCGGCGCGAACACCAGCGCCCTGGTCGTGCGCTACGACGCGGCGAAGAGTCGGTACGTGCTCCAGGTCCGTGGCACCGACAGCGCCAGCGACACCGGCGCCACCGTGGAACACTCCGCCTTCCACACCGGGTTCGGCGACTGGGACCACATCGCGGTCGTGCACAACGCCCGCGAACAGGTCATCGAACTGTGGGTCAACGGCGTACTGGAATCGGCCGCCGAATCGGTCTCCAAATCGTTCCTGCACGGCCGGAAACCGTTCGGCCCGATCACCTCGGTACGCCTGGGCACCGGTCCGGCCGGCGCGGCGAACTGGGTCGGCATGGTCGACGACCTCTGGATCACCCGGGGACCGGCCGACAAGGCGGTGATCCAGGCCCTGGCGCTGCCCACCGAGGTCTCCGCGCTGTCCGAGGACGCCCTCAACGACAACAACGTCGGCGACGGCGCGTCCCGACCGGCCGGCGAGGAGGCGGAGAACGTCTTCTTCACCCTCAACGAGGGCCAGGTCGTCGGTACCCACTGGGCCGGCGACGACGCCCTCAACGAGAGCGCCCGGACCTGGTACGAACTGAACCCGAACCTGCGCGCCGCCGCCGGGGCACCGGTCAGCCACGTCACGGACGGCCCGGCGCGGCAGCTGTTCACCACCGCCGCCGACGGCCGCGTCATCTCCACCCGCTGGGACCCGGCGGTCACCACGAACGGTGGGTGGCGCGACTGGTCCGAACTCAACCCGAACCTGCGCGCCGCCGCCGGCGCGACCGTCACCGCGACCACGACCGGTCCCGCGCCGGTACAGGTCTTCACCACCACCGATGACGGCCGGGTCGTCTCCACGTTCTGGGATCCGGCGGTGACCACGAACGGTGGCTGGCACGGCTGGTTCGAGGTGAATCCGGGTCTGCGGGCGGCGGCGGGGACGCCGGTGCAGGTGACCACGACGGGGCCGTACCGGCTTCAGTTGTTCACCACGGCGACGGACGGGCGGGTCGTCTCCACCTGGTGGGATCCGGCGGTGACCACGAACGGTGGCTGGCGCGACTGGTTCGAGGTGAATCCGGGTCTGCGGGCGGCGGCGGGGACGCCGGTGCAGGTGACCACGACGGGGCCGTACCGGCTTCAGTTGTTCACCACGGCGACGGACGGGCGGGTCGTCTCCACCTGGTGGGATCCGGCGGTGACCACGAACGGTGGCTGGCACGGCTGGTTCGAGGTGAATCCGGGTCTGCGGGCGGCGGCGGGGACGCCGGTGCAGGTGACCACGACGGGGCCGTACCGGCTTCAGTTGTTCACCACGGCGACGGACGGGCGGGTCGTCTCCACCTGGTGGGATCCGGCGGTGACCACGAACGGTGGCTGGCACGGCTGGTTCGAGGTGAATCCGGGTCTGCGGGCGGCGGCGGGGACGCCGGTGCAGGTGACCACGACGGGGCCGTACCGGCTTCAGTTGTTCACCACGGCGACGGACGGGCGGGTCGTCTCCACCTGGTGGGATCCGGCGGTGACCACGAACGGTGGCTGGCACGGCTGGTTCGAGGTGAATCCGGGTCTGCGGGCGGCGGCGGGGACGCCGGTGCAGGTGACCACGACGGGGCCGTACCGGCTTCAGTTGTTCA
>NZ_WVUH01000487.1 GCF_017614955.1 Micromonospora echinofusca | reverse complement strand
CCCCATGATCACGACGTGCACGGTCCCTCCCGAATCGCGCGTGGCGCCGGCCGGTGCCCGCGACGCTCAGCCAGCCACAGCGGCCCACTGGTGTTCAGCGTGCCATGGGTGGCCAGTGCCGCCCAGCGTGCCATGGTGGCCTACCCGTGCTCAGCGTGCCCCGGGCGGGCCGCCCGTGCCCAGCGTGCCACGGTGCGCCGGCCCGGCGCCGGCCGACGGTACTCCGCCGCCACGGTGGCCTTGATCAGCCACCCCCGGGTGTCCAGCCCGCGCTGGTCGTACCCTTAGCGGTTGTGGCCAGACCCACCTCGTTGCTGAAACGCCTGCTCGTCGGCCGGCCCTTCCGGTCCGACCGGCTCCAGCACACCCTGCTGCCGAAGCGCATCGCGCTGCCCGTCTTCGCCTCCGACGCGCTCTCCAGCGTGGCGTACGCACCGGACGAGATCCTGCTGACCCTGTCGATCGCGGGAGCGTCGGCGTACCTCTTCTCCCCGTGGATCGCGCTCGCGGTGGTGGTGGTCATGCTCACCGTGGTGGCCAGCTACCGGCAGAACGTGCACGCCTACCCCTCCGGGGGTGGCGACTACGAGGTGGCCACCGTCAACCTCGGCCCCCGGTTCGGGGTGGGGGTGGCCAGCGCGCTGCTGGTCGACTACGTGCTCACCGTGGCGGTGTCGGTCTCCTCCGGGGTGGCCAACCTCGGCTCGGTCATCCCCTTCGTGGCCACCCACAAGGTGCTCATCGCGGTCACCGCGGTGGTGCTGCTGACCGCGATGAACCTACGCGGTCTGCGGGAGTCCGGTACCGCCTTCGCCATCCCCACCTACGGCTTCATCATCGTCATGGTCGGCATGATCCTGACCGGCCTGATCCGGGTCTTCGTGCTCGGTCACGACCTGCGCGCCCCCAGCGCCGACCTGGTGATCCAGGCCGAGCACAGTGTCACCGGGTTCGCCCTGGTCTTCCTGCTGCTGCGGACCTTCTCCTCCGGTTGCGCGGCGCTCACCGGCGTGGAGGCGATCTCCAACGGGGTACCGGCGTTCAAGGCGCCGAAGAGCCGCAACGCGGCCACCACCCTGCTGCTGCTCGGCGTCACCGCGATCACCATGCTGGTCGGCATCATCTGGTTGGCCCGCCTCACCGGCCTCCAGTTCGTCGAGGATCCGAAGCTCCAGATCGTCTCCGGCCCCGACGGGTACGTGCAGAAGACGGTCACCACCCAGCTCGGCGAGACCATCTTCGGCTCCGGCTCGGTCCTGCTCTACGTGGTCGCCGGGATGACCGCCCTGATCCTCTTCCTGGCCGCCAACACCGCGTTCAACGGTTTCCCGGTGCTCGGCTCGATCCTCGCCCAGGACCGGTTCCTGCCCCGGCAGTTGCACACCCGGGGCGACCGGCTCGCGTTCTCCAACGGGATCGTGTTCCTCGCCGTCTTCGCGATCGTGCTGATCGTCGGGTTCCAGGCCGAGGTGACCAGGCTGATCCAGCTCTACATCGTCGGCGTGTTCGTCTCGTTCACCCTGTCCCAGGCCGGGATGATCCGGCACTGGAACCGGCTGCTGCGTACCGAACGGGACCCGGAGGCCCGGCGGCGGATGATCCGGTCCCGGGCCATCAACGGTTTCGGCATGGCGCTGACCGGGCTGGTGCTGGTCATCGTGCTGGTGACGAAGTTCCTGCTCGGCGCGTGGATCGCGATCGCCGCGATGGCGGTGATCTACGGGCTGATGCTGGCCATCCGGCGGCACTACGACCGGGTCGCCACCGAGTTGACCCCGGCCGACGACGGCCGCCCGGTGCTGCCGGCCCGCAACCACGCGATCGTGCTGGTCAGCAAGGTCCACCAGCCGACCCTGCGGGCGGTCGCCTACGCCCAGGCGACCCGGCCGGACACGCTGACCGCGGTCACCGTCAACGTCGACGACAAGGACACCCGCCACCTCCAGGCCGAGTGGGAACGCCGGGACGTACCGGTACCGCTGACCGTGATCGACTCGCCGTATCGTGAGATCACCCGTCCCATCCTCGACTTCGTCGCCTCGGCCCGCCGGGAGTCACCCCGCGACGTGGTCACCGTCTTCATCCCCGAGTACGTCGTGGGCCGCTGGTGGGAGAACCTGTTGCACAACCAGAGCGCGTTGCGCCTCAAGGGGCGCCTGCTCTTCGAACCGGGAGTGATGGTGACCAGCGTGCCGTGGCAGCTCGTGTCCAGTCGGAGCAGGGATCTCGCGCGGTACGACGCCACACTCAGCCGGGGACCGGCGCGGGGCCCCCGGGTCGCGCCGCGCAGTACCCTGCCGCCGGCCGTACCGGCGGCGCCGGAAGCCACCGGCGACCGGCCCTCCGGCGGCTCCGCCGGGTCGTCGGGCGGTTCTGCTGGTCCGTCGGGGTCGTCGGGCGGTTCTGCTGGTCCGTCGGGGTCGTCGGGCGGCTCCGCCGGGTCGTCGGGGTCCCCCGGTGGTTCCGCCGACCGGCCGTCGGGCGGTGAGCGGTGAGTCGCGGCGAGGCGGAGCGGGTGGAACTGACCGTCGGTGCGGTGGCGCCCGGTGGGCACTGCGTCGCCCGGCTGGACGGCCAGGTGGTCTTCGTCCGGCACGCCCTGCCGGGGGAGCGGGTGGTCGCCGAGATCACCGAGGTGCACCGGGGTTTCCTGCGGGCCGACGCGGTCACCGTCCTCGACGCCGCCGCCGACCGGGTCGAACCACCCTGCCCGTACGCCCGACCGGGCCGCTGCGGTGGCTGTGACCTGCAGCACGTCGCACCGGCCGCCCAGCTCGACTGGAAGACCTCGGTGGTGGTCGAGCAACTGACCCGGCTGGGCGGCCTCACCCCGGCCGAACTGGACCGGCTCGACGTACGGGTCGAGGCGCTCCCCGGCGGTCCGCTGGGCTGGCGCTCCCGGGTGCGGTACGCGGTGGACGCCGCCGACCGGGCCGGCCTGCTCAAACACCGCTCGCACGAGGTGGTGCCGGTGGACCGCTGCCTGATCGCCCACCCGGCGATCCGGGACCTGCCGGTACTGGCCGACAGCGGGACCCGCTGGCCGGACGCCGAGGTGGTCGCCACGGTCGCCTCGACCGGCGGGGACGTCAGCGTGGCCACGGTCACCGACGGGACCACCACCCCGGTCAGCGGGCCGCCGGTGGTCCGCGAGGTGGCCGCCGGACGCGAGTGGCGACTGCCCGCCGACACGTTCTGGCAGGTACACCCGGCGGCGGCGGACACCCTGGTGGCGGCCGTCCTGGCGCAGCTCGCCCCGCAGCCCGGCGAGTCGGCCTGGGACCTGTACGGCGGGGCGGGACTCTTCGCCGCTGCGCTCGCCGACCGGGTCGGCCCGTCCGGCCGGGTCACCCTGGTCGAGTCGGCCGCCCAGGGCGTGGCCGCCGCCCGGGACAACCTGACCGACCTGCCACAGGTCGAGATCGTGGCCGCCCGGGTGGAGACCGCCCTGGCCCGGCGACGGATCACCGGACCGGTCGACCTGGTGGTGCTCGACCCGCCCCGGACCGGCGCCGGTGCTCCGGTGGTCCGCGCCGTGCTGGCCGCCGGACCGCGCGCCGTCGCGTACGTGGCCTGCGACCCGGCCGCCTTCGCCCGGGACGTGCGTACCTTCACCGGGGCCGGCTGGCGGCTGGCCGAACTGCGTGGCTTCGACCTGTTCCCGATGACCCAGCACGTGGAACTGGTCGGTCTGCTGGTCCCCGATGCCCGGCGTCGACCTGACGCCGGGTGTTAACCGGGGGCCCTTCCTATACCAGAAACGTTAAGAAGGGGCCCTTCCTTACATGCGGGTTGTGGGGTTGATGTCGGGGACGTCGTACGACGCGGTGGACGTCGTGGCGGCGGAGTTCACGGCCGAGGGGGAGACGCTCCGGTTGCGCCCGCTGGGCAGCCGGAGCCTGCCCTACGACGACGGGCTGCGGGCGGAGATCGCCGGGCTGCTGCCGCCCGGGTCGACCACGATCGACGCGGTGTGCCGGCTGGACAACCGGCTCGGGCAGCTCTTCGCCGAGGCGGCGGCGGTCGGGGTGGAGCTGGCCGGCGGCCGGGCCGACCTGGTCGTCTCACCGGGGCAGACGGTCTTCCACTGGGTGCGGGAGGGCCGGGCGCAGGGCACCCTCCAGCTCGGCGCCCCGGCCTGGGTGGCCGCCCGGGTGGGCGTACCGGTCCTGTCCGACC
>NZ_WVUH01000486.1 GCF_017614955.1 Micromonospora echinofusca | reverse complement strand
CCCCCGGCCCTGGTCCAGCTCACCGCGACCCTGGACAACCTGCTGGCCGACGCCCGACTGACCGGCGCCCAGGCGGGCGTGGTGGTGGCCGACGCCTCCACCGGCCGCGCCCTCTACAGCCGCAACGGCGACCGTCGACTGATTCCGGCCTCCAACACCAAACTGCTCACCGCAGCCGCCGCCCTGGAACTACTCGGCCCGGACCACCGCTTCAGCACCGACGTCCACCTGGCCGGCACCCGCCGGGCCGGCCTGGTCGACGGCGACCTCTACCTACGCGGCGGCGGTGACCCCACGATGCTCGCCGCAGACTACGACCGGCTCGCCGCCGACGTGGCCGGCTCCGGGGTCCGCGTGGTCACCGGCAACCTCGTCGCCGACGACACCCGCTACGACACCACCCGGCTCGGCCCGGACTGGACCTGGGACGACGAGTCGTACTACTACGCCGCGCAGGTCTCCGCGCTCACCGTGGCACCGGACACCGACTACGACGCCGGCAACGTCATCGTCGCCGCCGCCCCGGCCGGCACCACCGGCGCACCCCCGGTGGTGACGCTGACCCCCGCCACCGGGTACGTCCGGATCGACAACCGGGCCACCACCGTGGCCACCGGCCCGACCACCGTCTCGTTCGAACGTACCCACGGCACCAACACCATCGTGGTCACCGGCCAGATCGCGCTCGGCGCGGCAGCGGAGAGCGACTGGATGACGGTCTGGGAGCCGACCGGGTACGCGGCCGACGTGTTCCGCTCGGCGCTGCGCCGGCACGGGGTGCAGGTTCTCGGCCGGACCGTGCTCGGCCGGACCACCCCGGCGGACGCCCGAGCGGTGGCCCGGCACGACTCGATGCCGCTGGCCGAGCTGATGGTGCCGTTCATGAAGCTCTCCAACAACGGCCACGCGGAGGTACTGACCAAGGAGATCGGCCGGGTCGTCGCCGGCGCGGGCACCTGGCCGGCCGGGATCGCCGCGATCAACGGGTACGTCGCCCGGGCCGGAATGGACACCGCGACGCTGCGCCAGCGGGACGGCTCCGGGCTCTCCCGGCGCAACCTGGTCCCGCCCACCGAGTTCGTCGACCTGCTGGTCGCGGTCCGCGCCGAACCCTGGTTCGACACCTGGTACCGCGCCCTGCCGATCGCCGGCAACCCGGAACGCTTCGTCGGCGGTACGCTGCGCAGCCGGATGCGGGGTACCGCCGCCGCGAACAACGTGCACGCCAAGACCGGCAGCCTGACCGGGGTCTCCGGCCTCTCCGGCTACGTGACCGACGCCGACGGCCGGCTGCTGGCCTTCTCCATCGTGCTCAACAACTATCTCGCCTCCTCGGTGAAGAGCATCGAGGACCAGATCGCGGTGACGCTCGCCGGGTACTCCGAGCGTGCCGGTGCCACCGCCGCCCCGGGCGGTACCGACACCCGCCGGGTACCCGGCGACACGCCGGACGGCGCACCGGGCCCGTCCACCGACGTCGAGTGTTCCTGGACGAAACCCGCCACCTGCTGAGCAGGTAAGGAAGGGCCCCTTCTTATCGCTTTCGGTATAGGAAGGGGCCCCTGTTAACCGTCCGCACCGCTCCGGCAGACGCCGGCATGCTCGTGGCGGAGCCCGCAGCGGCGACGATCGTCCAGCGGCGCGTCGCAGAAGACCTGGTGCCGGACCATCAGCCGGTCCTTGTCGGAGAGCGTGGCCGCCCCGAAGTCGATCACATTGACGTGCCCCAGGCAGTCCCGGATCCGCTCCACCAGGGACATCGCGGCGTCCAGAGTGGACACCGTGGTGGGCAGATGGACCATCCAGCGACGCGCGTCGCCCCGCAGGGTGGCGCCGGCCGCGTCCACCCGGAACGCTCCGGACGACCCGACACCCACCGACCGGGGTACGCCGGCCGACGGGTCCGCCGGGGCGGGCACCCCGGTCGCGTCCCCCGGTTGCTCCGGGACGGGTACCCGCTTCGCGTCCCCCGGCTCGCCGGGCACGGGTACGACCGTCGCAGCCAACGGCTCGCCCGGCACGGGTACGACCGCTCCGGGTCGGCGTGGTGCGGGGGTACGCGGTCCGGGGGTACGCGGCTGGGCTTCCGCCGTCATGCGACCGGCCGTCCGACCGGTCCCACCGCGGCAGCCGGATCACCCCGTTCGATCAGTGCCTCGATCTCGGCGGGACGGAGCCCGCGGAGCGCGAGAACCCGTCGTCCCCAACGGTTCAGCCGGCACGGGTAGGGGGCGGCGTCGTTACGGCAGACCGTTCCGCCGGACCACCGGCGCGGGGCGTGTACCACCACCGCCCGGACGGCGAACTGGGCATCCTCGCCGGTCACGTACGGCGGGAGGGGAATCTCCCCGAGCACCTCCCCCGGCTGTTCGCTGGCGTCGCCCTGGCCGGCGTACCGGACGGTGCGGGTGGAGCTGCTGATCATCTGGGACCCTCCATCGGGGACTACGGATCGGTCAGCAGAAAGTTACGGTCGCCTCCACGCAGCGCGACGGACAAACTGTCCCACCCGACCGGATCCGCGCCCGTCACCAGACCGGGCGCAGGGGCGGCGGGTGGTCGCCCGCCCGGTCCCGGATCAGCCGGGCGAGCGTCTCCCGGAGGTGGGCGAGGTCGGCCGCGCCGAGCCGGTCGGCCAGTTCGTCCTCCAGTTCGTGCAACACCTCACCGGCGACGGCCAGGTGCCGGACCGCCGCGTCGGTGAGGACGACGAGTCGCCGTCGCCCACCATCCGGGTGCGGCTCCCGGCGGACGTACCCACGCCGCTCCAGGTCGTCGACGATCTGCCCGGCGGCCTGCTTGGTCACCCCGAGCCGCTCGGCCAGCTCGCTCCCGGTCGCCCCGCACCCCTTGAGCACCTGGAAGACCATGCCGTGCACCGGTCGCAGGTCGGCGTACCCGGCGGCAGCCACCCGGGTGACGAACTCGCCGAGCACCAGTTGGAACCCCATGCCGAGCAGGAAGGTGAGTTCGGCGTCGGCGAGCGGGTCGTGGTCGGACATGACGCCATCTTGACACACACGAGTCAAGCAGCTTTACTCAGCCACATCGGCGAGTAAAGCTACTTGACTCAGGAGCGGGAATGAACGTCATAGACGAGACCGAAGCCCGGACGACCACGTCCCCGGGCGGCACCATGAGTGGACTCGCGGGTCCGAGTCAGGGCAGCCGCGAGTTGAGCACCTGGCGGGTACGGCTACCGGTCGGCGCCGTCGGACCGGTCCACACGATCGACCGGGAGCAGGTGTGGATGCCGGTCAGCGGTTCGCTCACCGTCACCGTGGCCGACCGCACCGAGGTGGTACACGCCGGCCAGGCGCTGATCCTGCCGGCTGACGCGGTCCGCCAGATCCGGGCCACCGACGCCCCGGCGGAGGTGCTGGTCTGCATGGTCACCGGGGGCACCGCCGCGCTGCCCGGCAGCGACGAGCGGCATCCGCTGCCCTGGGCCCGCTGACCGCTGACCGGTCGCAGCCGGCCCGGCGGGAACCATCCGGTCCCCGCCGGGCACCCGGACCGACCGGGACAGGACGCCACAGCCGGTCCGCCCCCGATCACCTGCCGCGCCCCGGCGCGGCCGGCGGATCCGGCGTACGGCGGAACAGCCCCGGTCGGGGCCGGCGGAGCGGTCGTTCCTCCGTACGTCGTACCGTCAGCCTGCCGTCGACGACGCGGACGGGACTCCCGCCGTCGAGGGGAACCGCCTCCCCCGCACGGGGGACCCGGGCAGTTCAGCCCCGTTCCAGCAGCACCAGCGGGATGTCCCGGTCGGTCCGGGCCTGGTAGTCGTCGTACGCCGGCCAGATCGCCGTCATGACCGGCCAGAGCCGGGCCTTCTCGGCCGGGTCGGCGGTCCGCGCGACCGCGTGGAAGGTCTCCGCCCCCACCTGCACCTCCACCTGCGGATCGTCCAGCAGGTTCAGGTACCACGCGGGGTGCCGGGGGTCGCCGCCCTGGGACGCGACCACCACGTACCGGTCGCCGTCCCGCCCGTAGATCAGGGCGGTACGGCGCAGTTTGCCGGACCGCCGGCCCCGGGTGGTCAGCAGCAGGGTGAAGACCCCCGGCCGCCACTCGTGCCCCTCGGCGCCGCCGGTGGCGACGTACCGCTGGATGTGGTCCGCGACCCAGCCCTCCGGACTGTCCAGTACCCGTTCACCCGTTGTCATGGCGTCCCCTTTCC
>NZ_WVUH01000485.1 GCF_017614955.1 Micromonospora echinofusca | reverse complement strand
AAGAGACAGGTTCTGCCGTGGTCCGGGCCGGTCGGGTCGTCGGCGGCCAGGTCGCCGAGGGTGACCGGCTGGGCGACCGGGCGGGCGGCGTAGGCGGCGAGATCGGCGGCGTCCGGCGTGCGGCCGGCCGACCGGGCGGTCAGGCAGGCGGCGGCGTAGCCGCACATCCGTCCCTGGCACCAGCCCATCCCGGTGCGGGTCATCAGCTTGGCGCCCCGACCGTCGACGACGTCGAGGTCACGTACCGCCCGGCGGACCGCGCCGACGGTCACCTCCTCGCACCGGCAGAGCAGGGTGCCGTCGGCGCAGCGGTCGGACCAGCCGGCGGGGACCGGGTGTACCGCGTGCAGCACCTCGGCGAACCGGCGCAGCCGGCGGCGTCGGGCCAGCAGCCGGCCGTGTTCCCGGTCGGGCAAGGGCAGCGGCCGGCCCAGGGAGACGGCTGCGGCGGCACCGGCGAGCCGGCCCTCGACCAGGGCCAGGTCGGCGCCGCCGACCCCGGTGACCTCACCGGCGGCGTACACGCCGGGCACGGTGGTCGCCTGGGCGGCATCGACGGTGACCACGAGACTGCCGTCGGCGTCCAGGTGGGTCGCGCAGCCCAGGGCCACGGCCAGTTCCACCTGCGGGGTGAACCCGAAACCGACCGCGAGGCCGTCGCAGGCCACCTCGCTCTCGGTGCCGGGCACCAGGTGACCGTCGCGCAGCGCCGCGACGGTCACCCCGGTCAACCGGTCGGTGCCGTGGGCGGCCACCACCGTCCGGCGCCGGTGGTAGGGCAGCCGCTGGCCCAGCATCGTCGCGCCGTACCGGGCGGCCTCGGCGAGCTTGCCCGCCGTCGCGGCCACCCGGGGCAGGTGGCGGGCGTAGCGCAGCGGGTCACCGGCCTCGTACACGCCGACGACAGTGCTGCCGGCCCGGGCCAGTCCGGTTGCCACGGGCAGCAGGAACGGGCCGGTGCCGGCGACCACGACCCGCTGCGCGAAGGTCACCCCCTGCCCCTTGAGCAGGGCCTGCGCGCCACCGGCCGTGACCACCCCCGGCAGGTCCCAGCCGGGGAAGGGCACCACCCGGTCGTACGCGCCGGTGGCCACGACCAGCCGGTGACCGGCCACGGTGCCGGCGCGGGTGTGCACCACGAAGCCCGGTTCGACGAACCAGACGGCGGCGTCGGGCCGGTGGTCGACCCCGGTGAGCTCGTCGCGCAGGTCGACGAAGGTCGACCAGTCGCCGTGGTCGGTGCCGTCGACGCCGGACCGGTGCCGCCAGTACTGGCCGCCGGGGCGGGGGGCGGCGTCGAGCAGGGCCACCCGGCAGCCGGCCTGTGCCGCGCCGACCGCTGCGGCCAGCCCGGCGGGGCCGGCGCCGACCACCACCACGTCGTACGTCGTCACGTCTCGTCCCCCTCCTCGGTCTCGACCACGTCGCCGGGGCGGGCGACGCGCAGGCAGGCCCGCTGGGCGGGTGTCCCGTTGACCCGGACCAGGCAGTCGAAGCAGACCCCGATGCCGCAGAAGACGCCCCGGGGACGGCCGCCGATCCGGGTACGCCGCCAGGAGCGGACCCCGGCGGCGAGCAACGCGGCGGCGATGGTCTGTTCGCCGTCGGTGGGTACCGGGCGGCCGTCAAAGGTGAACATCGTGCCGCTCCGGGGCGAAGGGTCGCAGGTCGATCGGGGGTCGCGTGCCGGTCAGCAGGGCCGCGACGGCCTCCCCGGTGGCCGGGGCGAGGCCGATCCCCGCCCCCTCGTGGCCGCAGGCGTGGTGCAGGCCGGGTACCCGGGGGTCGGGGCCGATCGTCGGCAGGTGGTCGGGACTGTAGGGGCGGAACCCCCGGTACGCCCGGATCACCTGCACCGGGGCGAGGACCGGGAAGAGCCGGACCGCCTCGGCCGCCAGCCGGCGCAGGGCGGGCAGCGAGAACGTCGGGTCGAAGCCGACCCGTTCCCGGCTGGAGCCGATCAGGATGGTGCCCGCCCGGGTGCCCTCGACCACCGGGGAGGTGCCCAGGTCCGCGTCGTCCCGGCCGACGTTGTCGACGTAGCCGGCGGCGTAGACCTTGTGCCGGATCAGCGGCGGGCGGGCTTCGGTGACGAGGACGAAGCCCCGGCGGGGCAGGATCGGCAGCCGGGTACCGGCCAGCGCGGCCACCTCGCCGGCCCACACCCCGGCGGCGTTGACCACCGCCGGGGTGCTGATCGTGCCCCGGTCGGTGACCACGGTGCGTACCGCTCCGGTGCGGTCGCGGCGCAGGGCGGTGACCGTGGTCCGGGTCAGTACCCGGGCCCGCGCGGCGCGCAGCAGGTGGGCGGCGGCCAGCATGGGCTGTACCTGCATGTCCTGCGGGTACCGGGCCCCGCCGGGCAGGTCCCGGGCCAGGTGCGGTTCGACGGTGGTCAGGGCGTCGGCGGGTACGTCGACGACGTCGACCCCGGCGGCCCGCTGGCGGGCGGCCAGCGAGCCCAGGGCGGCGTGTTCCGCGTCGGACCGGGCCACCATCAGGCCGCCCTTGGGTTCCAGCTCGAACCGGGAGCCGTCGAGGGTATCGCCGAGTTCGCGCCACAGCCCGGCCGACCGCAGGGCCAGGGTCAGTTCCGGGCCGGGCGGCTTGTCGGAGACGAGGATGTTGCCCTCCCCCGCCCCGGTGGTGCCGCCGGCCGCGCCGGCGCGGTCGACCACGGTCACCGACAGTCCGGCGCGGGCGGCGTAGTAGGCGCAGGCCGCGCCGACCATGCCGGCGCCGACGACGACGACGTCCGCGACGGTGGTCACGAGCTGATCCGGTGCATCCACGCCTCGACGTCGTCGGCGCTGCGCGGCAGGCCGTCGGAGAGCAGCCGGTAGCCGGACCCGGTGATGAGGATGTCCTCCTCGATGCGGAAGCCCATGCCGCGCAGTTCGGCGGGGATGAGTTCGTCGTCCGGCTGGAAGTACAGTCCCGGTTCCACGGTCAGGACCTGGCCGGCGGCCAGCTGCCCGTCGAGGTAGTTCTCCGACCGGGCGGCGCCGCAGTCGTGCACGTCCAGGCCGAGCATGTGGCCCGAGCCGCAGAGGGTCCACCGGCGGTACACCCCGGAGTCGTCGGCCAGGGCCTGCTCCGCCGAGCAGGGCAGCACGCCCAGGTCGGCCAGGCCGTGGGCCAGGACGGTCATGGCGGCCCGGTGGAAGGCGCGGAACTCCTCGCCCGGCCGCAGGCACTCCAGCGCGGCGTCGTTGGCGTGGCGGCACAGCTCGTACAGGTCCCGTTGCAGCGGGGTGAACCGGCCGGACACCGGCAGGATCCGGGTGATGTCGGCGGTGTACAGCGACCGGGTCTCCGCCCCGGCGTCGAGCAGCAGCAGGTCGCCGTCGCGGACCGGGCCGTCGTTGTCGATCCAGTGCAGGGTCGCCGCGTGCGCCCCGGCCGCCACGATCGAGTGGTAGCCGACGTCGTTGCCCTCCAGCCGGGCCCGCTGCCAGAACACCCCCTCCAGGTAGCGCTCCGAGGTGCGCATCGCCATCGGCAGGGCCCGGACCACGTCCTCGAAGCCCCGGGTGGTGATCGCCACCGCCTCCTCCAGTTGGGCGATCTCCCACTCGTCCTTGACCAGCCGCAGTTCGGCCAGTACGGCGGCGAACTCCGCGTCGGCGCGCGGGTCGGTGCCGGGCAGCAGGGCGTCGACGCCGGGGTCGACGCCGCGCAGCACCCGGGTGGGGGTGCCGCCGGTCAGCGCCCCGGCCACCTCGGCGACGTGCCGGGTCGGCAGGGCCAGCCGTTGGGTGCTCTCGCCGAGCGTCGGGCGGCGGCCGGCCCACAGTTCGCCGTACACCCGGTCGCGGAAGAACTCGCCGTCCTTGCGGTCCGAGCGGGGTCGCAGGTACAGGGTGGCGTCGCCGTCGGGCTCGACGACGAGGACCCCGTCGGAGGACTGGTCCCCGGTGAGCCAGGTGTACGCCGAGTGCGGCCGGAACCGGAAGTTCTGGTCGTGGGACCGTTGCCGGTACCCACCGGCCGGTACCACGAGGCGCTGACCGGGGAACATCTCGTGCAGCCGGTGGCGACGCCGGGCGGCCCAGGGGGCGACCTCGTCGGCCGGCAGGTCGTGGTGTTCGCTGTCCGCCCAGCCGATGGTCATGAACTCCGCCAGGGCAGGGCTGACCGGGAGGTCGTGGCTACCGGTGTGCAGGTCGGGGCGGGACACGGGGACTCCTTCGAGGGG
>NZ_WVUH01000484.1 GCF_017614955.1 Micromonospora echinofusca | reverse complement strand
CACCCTCGGCCGCCCACTCCCCCGCGACGACGCCGACGAGCTGACCTGGCTGCTCTTCCACCAGGACCAGGTGATCAGCCTGGCCCAGGCGTTACGGCACATGTCCCGCCGGGCCGTCCGGCACCGGCTCGCCACCGACCGCTGGCGCCAGGTGCACCGCGCGGTCTTCGTCACGCACAACGGGCCGATCGGCCCCGACCAGTTCTGCTGGATCGCGGTACTCGCCGCCGGGGAGCCGGCGGTGCTGGCTGGCCTGACCGCCGCCCGGGAGTGGGGACTGCGCCGGTACGACGGCAGTGCCGTCCACCTGCTGCTGCCGGCTGCCCGGCGGGCCGACCGCCTCCCGCCCTACGTCGTCGCGCACCGGAGCACGTCGCTGCCGGAGGAGGACGTCCTGCCGGTCGGACTGCCGCCCCGGACCATGCCGGCCCGGTCGATCGTCGACGCGGCCCAGTGGGCACGCACCGACGAGGAGGCGCGGGCGGTCGTCGCGGCGGGATTCCAACAACGCCTGGTCGGTGGCGACGACATCCACCGGGTACTCGACCGGATGCCCCGGGCCCGGCGCCGCAAACTGATCATGCAGACCGCCACGGATGCAGCCGGCGGCGCCCATTCCCTGGCTGAACTGGACTTCCTCAGCCTGGTCCGCCGCGCGGGCCTGCCCGAGCCGTCCCGACAGGTGATCCGGACCGACAGCGCGGGACGGCGCCGCTACCTGGACGTCTACTTCGACCGGTGGCGGGTACACGTGGAGGTCGACGGCGGTCAGCACCTCGACCCGCGTACCGCCTGGGCCGACATGCAGCGCCAGAACGACCTCTGGATCGCCGGTGACCGGGTGCTCCGCTTCCCCGCCTGGGCGGTGAGGAACCAGCCGGGGGCGGTGATCCAACAACTCCGGGCCGCGTTACGGGCCGCCGGCTGGCCCGGCTGACCCGGCTGACCGCCGGATTTTCGAAGATCTTGGTGGCGAACAGCCCCTGGAGGGGCCCGTTGCCACCAAGATCTCAGCGGCTACCCGTCGGTCGTGGCCTTCTTCGCCGTCGTCGCCTTGGTCGTCGTCGCCTTGGTCGTCGTCGCCTTCGCCGGAGCAGCCTTCTTCGCGGCCGTCTTCTTCGCCGGTGCCGCCGCCTTCTTGGTGGTCGCCTTCTTCTTCGGCGCCGGCCCCTTCGCCCGCTTCTCGGCGAGCATCTCGGAAGCCTCCTCGATGGTCAACGCCTCCGGGCTCTGACCGCGCCGCAGGGACGCGTTCGTCTCCCCGTCGGTGACGTACGGCCCGAACCGGCCGTCCTTGATCACCAGCGGCTTCTCGGTCAGCGGATCGACGCCCATCTCCCGCAGCGGCGGAGCCGCCGCCCGACGCTGACGGGTCTTCGGCGCGGCCAGCAGGGCCAGCGCCTCGTCCAGCGTGACGGTGAACATCTTCTCCTCGGAGTCCAGCGAGCGGAACTCCTCACCCCGCTTGACGTACGGGCCGTACCGGCCGTTGTTGGCGAACACCTCGACACCCTCGGCGTCCACCCCGACCAGCCGGGGCAGGCTGAGCAGCTTCAGCGCCTCGCCCAGGGTCAACTCGTCCGGTGACTGGGAGCGCAGCAGCGACGACTTGCGCTCGCCACTGGACACGTACGGACCGAACCGGCCGGACTTGAGCAGGATCGGCTCGCCGGTGGCCGGGTCGTCCCCGAGCTTGCGCTCGCCCCCGCCGCCAAGGAACAGCTCGTGCACCTTCTCCGGGGTCAGCTCGTCCGGGGCCAGCCCCTCGGGGATCGGCGCCCGGTCCCCGGCCGGGCCGCCCTCCTCGCCCTCGGCCGTCGGAGTCGGTTCCGCACCCGGCACGCTGCGTTGCAGGTACGGCCCGTACCGGCCGACCCGGACCACCACCTCGCGGCCCTCGTCGTCGGTGAAGAGCGGGATGGAGTTGACGCTGCGCGCGTCGATCTCGCTGAGGTTCTCGGTGACCAGTTTCTTCAGCCCACCGGAACGGGCGATGTCCTGGTCACCGGCACCGTTGGTGGTGCCGAAGTAGAACGCGGTCAGGAAGTCGACCGCCGCGTGGTCCCCACCGGCGATCTCGTCCAGCTCGTTCTCCATGCTGGCGGTGAAGTTGTAGTCGACCAGCCTCGGGTAGTGCCGCTCCATCAGACCGATCACCGCGAAGGCCAGGAACGTGGGGATCATCGCCTGGCCCCGCTTGGCCACGTACCCCCGGTCCTGGATGGTCTGCATGATCGACGCGTACGTCGACGGCCGACCGATGCCCAGCTCCTCCAGCGCCTTGACCAGCGACGCCTCCGTGTAGCGCGACGGCGGCTGGGTGTGGTGCCCCTGCGCGGCCAGCTCGTCGGCGGTCAGCGGCTGCCCCTTGGTCAGGTTCGGCAGCCGCCGCTCGGCGTCCTCGGCCTCGGCGTTCTCGTCGTCCGAGGACTCGACGTACGCCCGCAGGAACCCCGGGTCGGTGATCGTCTTGCCGGTCGCGCCGAAGTCGGCCTCCTCGCCCGCGCTGGAGACCGCCCGGATCCGCACCGAGACGCTGGAGCCGACCGCGTCGGTCATCTGCGAGGCGATGGTCCGCCGCCAGATCAGCTCGTAGAGCTTGAACTCGTCGCCGGACAGCTCGTTGGCCACCTCGCCCGGGGTACGGAAGTTGTCCCCGGCGGGGCGGATCGCCTCGTGCGCCTCCTGCGCGTTCTTCACCTTGCCGGTGTACCGGCGCGGCTCCGGCGGGACACTGCGCTCGCCGTACAGCTCGACGATCTGCCGGCGGGCGGCGGCGATGGCCGTCTCGGAGAGGTTCACCGAGTCGGTACGCATGTAGGTGATGTAGCCGTTCTCGTACAGCCGCTGCGCGGTGCGCATCGTCTGCTGCGAGGAGAAGCGCAGCTTCCGGGCCGCCTCCTGCTGGAGGGTGGAGGTGATGAACGGCGCGTACGGCCGGCGCCGGTAGGGCTTCTCCTCGACCCGGGTCACGCCGAACGGCTGCCCCGCCAGGCGGGCGGCCAGCCCCCGGGCCCCGTCGCCGTCCAGGTGCACCACGCCGGCACCCGGCTTGACCCGGCCGGTGGTCGGCTCGAAGTCCTTGCCGGTGGCGATCCGGTCCCCGCCGAGCGCCACCAGGGTGGCGTGGAAGGTACGCGGTCCGTCGCCCGGGTTCTGCACGGCCAGGGTGGCCAGGATGTCCCAGTACTCGGCGGTGCGGAAGGCCATCCGCTGCCGTTCCCGCTCCACCACGATCCGGGTGGCCACCGACTGCACCCGGCCCGCCGAGAGCTTCGGCATGACCTTCTTCCACAGCACCGGCGAGACCTCGTACCCGTAGAGCCGGTCCAGGATCCGCCGGGCCTCCTGGGCGTCGACCAGGTCCCGGTCGATCTCCCGGGGGTTGGCCACCGCCGCCTGGATGGCCGGCTTGGTGATCTCGTGAAAGACCATCCGCTTGACCGGCACCTTGGGCTTGAGGGTCTCCACCAGGTGCCAGGCGATCGCCTCGCCCTCGCGGTCCTCGTCGGTGGCGAGGAAGATCTCGTCGACCTCCTTGGCCAACTTGGTCAACTTGGAGATCTGCTGCCTCCGGTCGGCGGAGACCACGTAGAGCGCGGCGAAGCCGTTGTCGACGTCGACACCGAGCCGGGCCCACGGCTCCTTCTTGTACTTCGCGGGCACGTCGGCCGCGTTGCGCGGCAGGTCACGGACGTGACCGAAGCTGGCCTCGACGACGTACCCCGGGCCGAGATAGCCCGAGATCGTCTTGGCCTTCGCCGGTGACTCGACGATGACCAGACGGGTGCTCCTGGCGTTACTCGGCACGTCTCTCCCCGACTTCGAACGGTTGCTCCTGGCCCGGTGGTTGGCGGGGCCGGGGTCGTCATCGACCCGGCCCACCGTCCGGCGCTGCGATGTCCAACGTAACGCGCCGCCCGCGTCGCGGGTTCCGCGGGCGGCGAACCACGCGCTGTAGCGGCGGTACGCCCCGGTTGTCCACCCGTTGCGCTCGGCGACCTTGCCGGACGGCGACACCGTACACCGCAGAGCGGCACTCACGCGGGATACTGCGCGGATCGATGTCCGTCAGGCGGAGGTCAGCCGCCCCAATTCTGGTCCAAACCGGCAGCCGGCTGTCCCGCATCGGACAGGTTTCCGTCAGCCGGTCGATAGCGGTCCCGGCCCGGTCAGCCGGCGGCCGCCGGGCGGCGGAATCGGCCCCGGTCGGCCGGGCGGCGGGCGGGGCCCGGTCGGCCAAGCGGTGGGCAGGGCCC
>NZ_WVUH01000483.1 GCF_017614955.1 Micromonospora echinofusca | reverse complement strand
TCGCTGCGCTGGGTCTCGGCCAGCCGGCGACGGGCGGAGACCAGCGTCCAGTCGTCCCCGGCGACGCCCACCCGACGCAGGGTCGCCGCCAGCCACGCCACGTCGCCCGGGGACATCTCCGGCAGCCGCTCGTTGAGCACCGTCTGGATCCGGGCCGACTCGTAGAACATGGTCTGCCGGTACAGCACGGCGGCGCTCAGCCAACCGGTGGCGAGGTACGACGGCCAGGTCCCGTCCGGGCGGAGATGGTTGGCGAGCGCCTGCGCCGCCGCGTACACGACTCCGGCGTACACCCCGCCCACCCGGTCGTCGAGCGGCCCGGCGGCCCGCGCGTCGAGCCCGGCCGTGGTCAGCCAGAACCCGGCGTTCGCGGTGAGGTAGAGCTGGGCCTCCAGATCGCCGGGGCGGGCCCACGGCGGGGCGTCGGGAGCGAGGGACTCGTCCTCCTCCCAGGTACCGTCCCGGCGTTGCCGGGCCGCCAGCCAGTCCAGTGCCTTACGGGCGGCGGGCCGGCCCAGGGCGCCGAGGTCGTCGAGTTCGGCGAGCCGGAAGCAGGTGGCGTCGACGGAGGCCACCCCGTTCTCCCAACGCGCCGGCCAGCCGCCGTCCGGCAGTTGACCGGTCTCGGCAGTGTCCAGCACATCCGCCGGGGGCGGGGCACCGGTGCGCAGCCAGGAGAGCCGCGCACGGTCCACCGGGTCACCGTGTGCCACGACGAAGCCGATAGCGGCGTCAATATCGACCACGCGGCCAGGCTACCGGCGCAAACATGATTCCGCCTCACCAGGAAAGGCGGCGTGACCAGCCCCTCGGCGAGGTTTGATCCGGCTGACGGCCGGGTTTTTCGGGCCCCTTCGGCGACTCCGGTACGGCCCGCCGGTGCGCTAGGGCGACCTGCGGTGCGTCAGGGGCCCGCGCCGCAGCGGCCCGGACCGGCTCACGTCAGAGCGCCCGGTTGTTAAGAAAGGGGCCCCTCCTATACCGGAAACGATAAGAAGGGGCCCTTCCTTGCACGGGTCAGTAGGCGGGGAGGCTCGGGTCGACCTGCCGGATCCAGGAGATGATGCCGCCCTGTACGTGGACGGCCTCACGGAAACCGGCCGCCTTGAGCGCGGCGAGCGCCTCGGCGGAGCGTACGCCGGACTTGCAGTGCAGCACGATCTGCCGGTCCTGGGGCAGCTTGGACAGCGCCTCGCCGGAGAGGATGTCGCCCTTCGGGATGAGGGTGGCCCCCGGGATGCGGACGATCTCGAACTCGGCCGGTTCCCGCACGTCGACCAGGAAGACGTCCTTGCCGGCGTCCTGCCACTCCTTCAGCTCCAGGGCGGTGATGGTGGAGTCCACCACCGCCGCCTCGGCCTCCGGGGAGACCGCGCCGCAGAAGTCCTCGTAGTCCTCCAGCAGGTCGGTGACGGTCGGGTTCTCACCGCAGAGCACGCAGGCGGGGTCCTTGCGGACCTTGATCTTGCGGTAGCTCATCTCCAGGGCGTCGTAGACCATCAACCGGCCGACCAGCGGCTCACCGATCCCGGCGAGCAGCTTGATCGCCTCGTTGACCTGGATCGAGCCGATGGAGGCGCAGAGCACACCGAGGACACCGCCCTCGGCGCAGGAGGGCACCATCCCGGGCGGCGGGGGCTCCGGGTAGAGGCAGCGGTAGCAGGGGCCGTGCTCGGCCCAGAAGACCGACGCCTGGCCGTCGAACCGGTAGATCGATCCCCAGACGTACGGCTTGCCGAGGAGCACGGCCGCGTCGTTGACCATGTACCGGGTGGCGAAGTTGTCCGTACCGTCGACGATCAGGTCGTACTGGGCGAAGATGTCCCGGACGTTCTCCCGGTCCAGCGCGGTGTTGTGGATCTCGATGGTGACCAGCGGGTTGATCTCGCGGACGGTGGCCGCGGCGGACTCCGCCTTGGATCGGCCGACGTCGGACTGGCCGTGGATGATCTGGCGCTGGAGGTTCGACTCGTCGACGGTGTCGAAGTCGATGATGCCGAGCGTGCCGACACCGGCAGCGGCCAGGTACATCAGGGCCGGCGAGCCGAGGCCACCCGCGCCGACACAGAGCACCCGGGCGTTCTTCAGCCGCTTCTGCCCCTCCACCCCGACATCGGGGATGATCAGGTGACGCGAGTAGCGACGGATCTCGTCAACGGTGAGCTCGGCGGCGGGTTCGACGAGCGGGGGCAGTGACACGGTGGACTCCCCGGGTTCGGCGGCGTGTGCCGGGCCATTGTTACGCGCCGTCGCGTCGGTCGGCCATGAGGAGGGACACGCCGTCCGACATCCGGGAGTGGGAATAGGGGCAGCCGGGCGGGGGCAGGGGTGCCCGCCGGACGTCAGGGCACGACCGGGCCGGCGTACCGGACGCCGTCGAGGTAGGGCCAGGCGTTCGCCACGCACCCGCGCAGACCGTACGTCTGCTGCTGCATCACCGGGGCCGGCCGGCCCGGACCGGGGCAGTCCTCGTGCCCCTCGCCGAGTTCGTGGCCGACCTCGTGGTTGACCACGTAGGCCCGGTAGGTGTCCAGCGGTGCCCCGTAGTCGGGTACCGCCTCCATCCAGCGGGCCAGGTTGACGACCACCCGGCCGGGCAGCCGGCAGGAGGTGTACCGCTCGGTGACCAGGCCACCTTCGGCGCAGATGCGTTCCGAGGTGGCCGGGGTGGCGAGCAGCACGGTGAAGTCGGCGGGCTGGTCGGCCGGTACCCGCTGCATCCGCAGCCGACCCGACGCGGTCCAGCTACGCGGGTCGCCGAGGCTACCGTCGACGGCGGCGGCGAACTCGGCGGCTGTCACCCCGGACCGGTCCTCGACCTCGACCCGGTACCGGTGCAGGTCACCCGCTGTGCCGTGGACCGGTCCGGAGCCGGCCGCCGGCTGGAAGGTGCCCGGGCCGGTCACCGGGTAGGCCGGTACACCGGGCTCCGGCAGCGTGGTCTGCGCCGGAGCGGGTCGCGGAGCCGCTGATCGGGGTACCCGGGATGCCGGTGCCGCCGACCGGGCGGGCGGCCCGGCGACGCCGGGTTCGGGGCTCGGGTCGCCACCGCCGGTCGGGGTCGGGCCGGTCTGCGACGACACGAGGGCCAGGCCGGCCAGCAGGGCCGCGACGGCGAACAGGACCGCCCCGGTGACCGGGACGATTCGGGTACGGCGGTACGCCCGGCCGGTAGGGGTCCTCATGACTGCCCAGCCTGGCCGACCGTTCCCGGATGTTTCTCGCTTTCCGTCCCGAATCCACCGGACGGTACCCGGGCAGGGACAGCCGGGGCCGGGCCTAGAGCGGCGGGCCGGCGTGCCGCCGACCGGCGAGGTACGGCCAGGGATTGGCCACGCAGCCCCGGAGGAAGAGGGTCTGCTGCATCATCACCGGCGCCGGTCGACCCCGCCCCGGACAGCGCTCGTGGCGGTACCCCAGTTCGTGCCCGACCTCGTGGTTCACCACGTACGCGCGGTAGGTGGCCAGCGGCACCTGCGCGGAAACGAAGTGCGGCACCGAGAGCCGCCACCGGTCGAGGTTGACGATGACCTTGCCCCGGGCCCGGCAGGAGGTGTACGGCACCCCGCCGACCATGATGTTCACCCAACCGGCCGCGCACATCTCCCGGGCGGTCCGGGCGGTGGCGAGGAAGACCGTGAAGTCGTGGGCGGCGCCGGCCGGTACCCGTTGCAGTCGCAGCCGACCGTCGGCGGTCCAGCCCGACGGGTTTCCGAGCGCGCCGTCCACCTCGTTGGCGAAGGCGGCGACGTCCTCGCCCGATCCGTTCTCCACCGCCACCCGGTACCGCCGCAGCGCACCGGCCCGGCCCCGGACCGTCCCGGCGGTCATCTCGTAGCTGAAGGTGCCGGTCCCGGCGGTCGGCGGCGCCCCGGGCATCCGCAGCGTGCCGGTCGAGCCGGCCGTCGGATCGGGACCGGGCGGAGCAGGCCGGGCGGGCGGGGTCGGCGCGGCAGTGGACGGCGTGCCGGTCCCGGTCGGGCCGGACGTCCCGGTGGTCCACCCCGTCGGGGTTCCGGACGGTACCGGCTCCTCCTGCGCCGTCGGCACACCGGTACGCCCACCGGCGACGTGGACCCCGCCGACCAGAGCGGCCAGCAGGGCGGCACCGAGCAACGGGGCCCAGACGATCCGGTCGATCCGCACCACAGGCCCCCTCACCGCTCGGCTGCCAGGTCCCCGGCTGCCGGTGACACGTCCGGCTGTCGGGCTCCCGGCGACCGCTGACACGTCCGGCGTACCGCAGCCGGTCGAACCCCGCACACCGCTGCCGACCGTACCC
>NZ_WVUH01000482.1 GCF_017614955.1 Micromonospora echinofusca | reverse complement strand
GCCCCCTTTCGCGCACTCGGTACGACGTACCGGTCAGCGCCGGTCGATGTCGCTCGCCACGTCCTCCTGGTAGCTGGCGCCACCGTCGGACTCGCTGGTCAGCGGCTTGGCGCCACCCTCCGGCGGGCCGGCGAGCGACTGGCCGCCGGCGGCCAGGTGCGGGAACTTCACGTCGAAGGCGGGCCGCTCGGAACGGATCCGGGGCATCCGGTCGAAGTTACGCAGCGGCGGCGGGGAGCTGGTCGCCCACTCCAGCGAGTTGCCGTGGCCCCACGGGTCGTCCACCTCGACCACCGGACCGGCCTTGTACGACTTCCAGCAGTTGTAGATGAACGGCAGGGTCGAGATACCGGTGATGAACGCGCCGATCGTGGAGATCATGTTCAGCGTGGTGAAGCCGTCGCTGGGCAGGTAGTCGGCGTACCGCCGGGGCATGCCCTCGTTGCCGAGCCAGTGCTGCACCAGGAAGGTGGTGTGGAAGCCGAGGAAGGTCAACCAGAAGTGGATCTTGCCGAGCCGCTCGTCGAGCATCCGGCCGAACATCTTCGGGAACCAGAAGTAGATGCCGGAGAAGACCGCGAAGACGATCGTGCCGAAGAGCACGTAGTGGAAGTGCGCCACCACGAAGTACGAGTCGGAGACGTGGAAGTCGATCGGCGGGCTGGCCAGCAGCACACCGGAAAGGCCACCGAAGAGGAAGGTCACCAGGAAGCCGACCGCCCAGAGCATCGGCGTCTCGAAGCTGATCTGACCGCGCCACATGGTGCCGATCCAGTTGAAGAACTTCATACCGGTCGGCACGGCGATCAGGAAGCTCAGGAACGAGAAGAACGGCATCAGCACCTGGCCGGTGGCGAACATGTGGTGCGCCCACACGCTCAGCGACAGGCCGGCGATGGCGATGGTCGCCGCGACCAGACCCTTGTAGCCGAAGATCGGCTTGCGGGAGAAGACCGGGATGACCTCGCTGATGATGCCGAAGAACGGCAGCGCGATGATGTAGACCTCGGGGTGCCCGAAGAACCAGAACAGGTGCTGCCAGAGCAGCGGCCCGCCGGTGGCCGCGTCGTACACGTGGGCGCCGATGATCCGGTCCGCGGCCAGCGCGAAGAGCGCGGCGGCCAGCAGCGGGAAGATCAGGATCGCCAGCAGGCTGGTGACCAGCATGTTCCACGTGAAGATCGGCATCCGGAACATGGTCATGCCGGGGGCGCGCAGGGTCAGGATCGTGGTGATCATGTTGACCGAGCCGAGGATGGTACCCAGACCGGAGATGGCCAGACCGACGACCCACATGTTGGCGCCGACGCCGGGCGAGTGCTCGGCGGTGCTCAGCGGGGTGTACGCGAACCAGCCGAAGTCGGCGGCGCCGCCCGGGGTGAAGAAGCCACCCATGGCCATCGTCCCGCCGAACAGGTACAGCCAGTAGGCGAAGCTGTTCAGCCGGGGGAAGGAGACGTCCGGCGCCCCGATCTGCAACGGCACGAGGTAGTTGCCGAACGCGAACACGATCGGCGTCGCGAAGAACAGCAGCATGATCGTGCCGTGCATGGTGAAGAGCTGGTTGAACTGCTCCGGCGACAGGAACTGCATCCCGGGCCGCGCCAGCTCCGCCCGCATGAGCAGCGCCATGAAGCCGCCGATCATGAAGAACACGAAGGACGTGATCATGTACATGATCCCGATCTGCTTCGCGTCGGTCGTACGCAGCAGCCGCGCGATTGCCGAGCCCTTGACCGGCTGTCGGACCGGCCAGGGCCGCGTCACGATCGGCTTGGGTGCGACGGTGGTCACGAGTGGCCTCCGGTTCTCGTTCGTCCCACTCGGCACGCGCTGATGATCTGCGAGCCGTACTCCGCAGGCAGAATAGTCCCCAGCAGGTGGACGCGCCGCGCCGGGTGGCCGCAGAGCCGGTCCGGGTGGGTCCGGTGACCTGCCGCCCGGGTGTTCAGACCGGGTCGACCAGCAACCGGTAGTGCTCCTGGAAGATCCGTTCGCCGCGTCCGCGCAGCAGCGGGTCACGCAGCGCCGGCGGCACGTCCCGGGTGCGGTCCCGGTCCCGGGTGCGGTCCCGCACCCATTTGGTACGCGGGCGGCGCCGGCTCTCGTACGCCAGCAGGGCGGCCTCGACGGTGTCGGCGGCGCCGAGCGACTCGGCGAGCACCACCGCGTCCTCCAGGGCCATCGCCACCCCCTGGGCGAGGGTCGGGGTGGTGGCGTGCGCGGCGTCCCCGACGAGGACCACCCGTCCCCGGGACCAGCGGCCGAGTTCCACCTCGCCGACCCGGGTGACGTCGACCCGTTCCAGGGCCTCCAGGATGCGCGGTACCGGGCCGCCGTAGTCGGCGAAGACCTCCCGCATCCGGGTCACCGGGTCGGCCGGCAGTTCCGTGGCCACCTCGTCGGCGTAGCAGTACAGCCGTCGGCCGCCCATCGGCACGACCACGAACCCGCAGCGCTGCCCGAGCAGCCCGGTCCACTCGTTGACCGGCGGGCCGCCGCTGACCACCGCCCGGTAGACGAGTTGGCCGACGGGGCGGGCGGCGCCGCCCAGCGCGGCCAGCCCGCGCACCGTGGACCGGCGGCCGTCCGCCCCGACCAACAGGTCGTACTCGGTGCTGGTGCCGTCGGTGAGGGTGACGGTGACGGTGCCGGTCGACAGCGCGACGGAACGGATGCCGGTGCCGTAGCGCACCTCGCCACCGGCACCGGTGAGCAGCACCCGGTGCAGTTCGGCGCCGGGCAGCGCCCGGCACTCACCGACCCCGGCCCAGAAGCCGGTCAGGTCCACCTCGCAGAGCGGACTGCCGGCGGCGTCCAGGAAGTGCTGCCGGTGCACCACCTGACCGAGCGGCCGGACCGGGCCATCGAGCCCGAGGCGGCGCAGCGCCCGGATGGCGTTGCCCGGCAGGTACGTCCCGGTGCACGGGTCCTCGTCCGGGCCGGACCGCTGCTCGATCACGTCGGGGCGGAAGCCCGCCAACCGCAGGGCGCGGGCCGCCGCAAGACCGGCGATACCCGCCCCGACGACGAGGATGCGCAGGTTGGCAGGGCCAGCCGCGGACGCCAGGGCCATCGTGGGGATGCCTCCGAGGGGATCGGCACGCGTTGAAGGCAAGACACTACTCCGCGCAACCACTCCTGCGGTAGGCCCGTTCGGTCCCCAGACGATCAACGCTGGACGCGCGCCCCCGCCCCCCGGACGAGGGCCTGTACCTCCTTCAGGCTGGCCATCGAGGTGTCGCCCGGGGTGGTCATCGCGAGCGCGCCGTGCGCGGCGCCGTACTCGACCGCGCTGGCCAGGTCGCCGAGCTGCATCAGGCCGTAGACGAGACCGGAGGCGAAGCTGTCCCCGCCACCCACCCGGTCGAGGATCTCCAGCCCCGGCCGGTGAGTGGCCTCGACGAATCCGGTCGGCGCGGACCAGGCGATCGCACCCCAGTCGTTGACCGTCGCGGTCCGCACCGTGCGCAGGGTGGTGGCGACCACGGAGAAGTTGTCGTACTCCTTGGTGGCCGCCTCGATCATCCGGCGGAAGTTCGCCGCGTCGAGTTCGGCCAGGGACCCGTCGGTGTCGGGCACCTCGAAGCCGAGCGCGGCGGTGAAGTCCTCCTCGTTGCCGATCATCACGTCGACGTACCGGGCCAGCCGCTGGTTGACCTCACGGGCCCGGTCCGGCCCGCCGATCGCCGTCCAGAGGCTGGGCCGGTAGTTCAGGTCGTACGAGACGACCGTCCCGTGCCGGCGCGCGGCGGCCATCGCGGCCTCGACGGTGTCCGGGGTGGTCTCGGAGAGCGCGGCGTAGATGCCCCCGGTGTGCAGCCAGCGGACGCCGAGCCCACCGAAGAGGTGGTCCCAGTCGACGTCGTCGGCGCGGAGCTGACTGGCGGCGGTGTGTCCCCGGTCGGAGGTGCCGACGGCGCCCCGGACGCCGAAGCCGCGCTCGGTGAAGTTGAGCCCGTTGCGTACGGTCCGACCGGTCCCGTCGTAGGGCACCCAACGGATCAGGGCGGTGTCCACGCCGCCGGTCAGGATCAGGTCCTCCAGCAGCCGGCCGACCTCGTTGTCGGCGAGGGCGGTGACCACGCCGGTGCGCAGGCCGAAGCAGCGCCGCAGGCCCCGGGCGACGTTGTACTCGCCGCCGCCCTCCCAGGCCCGGAAGCTGCGGGCGGTACGGACCCGGCCCTCGCCCGGGTCGAGACGGAGCATGATCTCGCCGAGCGAGACCAGGTCGTAACGGCACTCCTCGGCGGGACGGATGGTGAGCACTGTTCTCAGACCTCCGGATG
>NZ_WVUH01000481.1 GCF_017614955.1 Micromonospora echinofusca | reverse complement strand
GCCGAGGGTGGCGGGCGGGGACGGGGTACGACGCCTCATGCCGGTCGAGTGTCGTCACCGCGAGCCGGCGCCGCTGCCCCGTGCCGGACACCTGTGGACAACCGGTGGATCTTGGTGGCGAACGGCCCCTGGAGGAGCCTTTTGCCACCAAGATCTCGACGGTCAGGCCCCGAGGACCCGGTCCAGGTACTCGTTGGCGAAGACCCGGTGCGGGTCGAGCCGGTCCCGGACGGCCAGGAAGTCGGCGAACCGGGGGTACACCGGCGCGAGCGACGCGGCGTCCCGCCAGTGCAGCTTCCCCCAGTGCGGCCGGCCACCCAACTCCCGGGTCACCTGCTCGAAGGCGGTGAAGTACGCCTGGTACGGCGCGCCGGCGAACTGGTGGATGGCGATGTACGCCGACTCGCGCCCGTGCGAGTGGGAGAGCCAGATGTCGTCGGCGGCGGTGAACCGTACCTCGACCGGGAAGAGGATCTTCTCGGGCAGCCCGTCGACGATCCGGCGTAGGGCGGTGAGCGCCTCGCCGAGGGCGGCCCGTGGCAGGGAGTACTCCATCTCGGTGAAGCGGACCCGGCGCGGGGTGCAGAAGACCGTGTGGGACGGGCCGGTGTAGGCGCGGGCGGTGAGCGCCCGCGCGGAGACCGCGCTGATCGTCGGGGCGAGGGCCGGTACCGCCCGGCCGAGCCGGCAGGCCCCGGCGAAGACGGTGTTCGACAGGAACTCGTCGTCCAGCCGGCGCCGCCAGCCCGGCAGCGGCCGGTCGTCGGCGGCGACCCGGTCGTTGGTCTTGACCTGCACCCGGTCGGTGTACGGGAACCAGTAGAACTCGACGTGGTCGTGTCCGCTGATCAGCTCGGGCAGCCCGGCGAGCACCGTGTCCAGCCGGGCCGGGCGCTCGTCGGCCCGGAGCACGAAGGCGTCCACGCAGCGCAGGGTGACGTCGACGATCACGCCGAGCGCGCCGAGCGACACCCGGGCGGCGGCGAGCAGGTCCGGATCCCGGTCGGCCGCGCAGACCAGTGTCTCGCCGGTACCGGTGACCAGGGTCAACGACTCGACGAAGGTGGCCAGGCCGCCGAGCGCCGCGCCGGTGCCGTGGGTACCGGTGGAGATCGCCCCGCTGATGGTCTGCGCGTCGATGTCACCGAGGTTGGGCAGGGCGAGTCCCTCGGCAGCGAGCAGTGCGTTGAGGGCGCGTAGGGTCATCCCGGCCGGTACGGTGACCAACCGCCGTTCCCGGTCGATCCGGATGTCACCGCCCAGCGCGTCCAGTTCCATCCGGCACTGGTCGGTCCGGGCGATGTCGGTGAAGGAGTGCCCGCTGCCCACCGGCCTGATCCGTTGCCCCTGCGCCACGGCGCCGCGTACCGCCTCGGCGACCTCCGTGACGTCGGTGGGGCGGTACACGGACCGGGCGGTGGCACGCTGGTTGCCGGCCCAGTTGGACCAGCCGGAACGGACAGCCGGCGCAGAACGGGGCATGGGCGCTCCTCGATAGCAACGTGAGTAGTCTTCATATCAGGAACGTTGTCCCTGGTAAACACCGCATCGACGGTTGGTTCGTTAAGCCGGGTAGCGTCGCGGTTCCGCGGCGTACAGATATGTTCATCCGTCGAAGGGGGTGGCGACGAGTGTCCACATCTACCGCCACGACCGGGCCGTTGCGCCGGGTACCGGTGCAGGGTCGAAGTGTCGCGCGGGTCCAACGCATGTTGGACGCCTGCGCCGAACTTGTCGACGAGGTGGGTTACGAGGGACTAACGACGACCCTGCTCGCCGAGCGCGCCGAGGTCGCGATCGGATCGGTCTACCAGTTCTTCCCCGACAAACGGGCCATCGTGCAGGCGCTGACGCTCCGCACGATGGAGGCCTACCTGCAACGACTCAACGAACGCTTCGCCCAGGACGACCTCACGCACTGGTGGGACGGTGTCGATGCGGGCATCGACGAGTACATCACCATGCACCGGACGGTGCCGGGGTTCCGTACCCTGCACTTCGGTGACGTCGTCGACCTGCACCTGCTCGCCGAGGACCGGGACAACAACGGGGTCATCGCCGAGCAGTTGGCCCGGGTGCTGGTCGACCGGTTCGGCATCGCCGACACGCCCCGGCTGCGCTTCACGCTGGAGATCGCGGTCGAGGCGGCCGACTCCCTGATCAAGTTGGCCTTCCGGCGCGTGCCGGACGGTGACGAGCAGGTGCTCGCCGAGGCCAAGGCGCTGATCCGGGAGTACCTGCACCGCCAGGTGGACACCAGTACCACCACCGCGGAGTGATGCCCTTCTCGCGTTGATCATGAAGTTGTTGTCACCCGCTCCGGCGTGTCGCGACAACAACTTCATGATCGACCGAGGGAAGGGGGCCACGCACGTCGCGCCGCGCGAGGGCGTGAGGGCGCAAGGGCGTGAGGGCGTGAGGTGTGGGGCGTGGCGGGTCAGCGGGTCCCGAGGTGGGTCAGCAGGTCCTGGCGGGTGAGCACCCCCTTCGGCTTGCCGTCGACCAGCACCAGCGCCGCGTCCGACTTCTCCAGCAGGGCGACCGCCTCACTCACCGGCTGACCACCACCGATCATCGGCAGCGGCGAGGTCATGTGCCGCTCGATCGTGTCGTGCAGGTTGGCCTGCCCGGTGAAGAGCGCGTCGAGCAGGTCCCGCTCGGCGATCGAACCGGCCACCTCACCGGTCACCACCGGCGGCTCGGCCTTGAGCACCGGGAGCTGCGAGACGCCGTACTCGCGCATGTAGTCGATGGCGTCCCGGACCGTCTCGGTCGGGTGCACGTGCACCAGCTCGGGGATGCCACCCGGCTTGCCGGCCAGCGCCTCGGCCACCGTCGCCTCGCAGCCGCCGGTGGTCAGGAAGCCGTACCGGGCCATCCACGAGTCGTTGAAGATCTTGGAGAGGTAGCCCCGGCCGCCGTCCGGCAGCAGCACCACGACCACGTCGTCCGGCTGGGCCTTGCGGGCCACCTCCAGCGCGGCGACCACCGCCATCCCGCAGGAGCCACCGACCAGCAGCCCCTCCTCGCGGGCCAGCCGCCGGGTCATCTCGAACGACGCCTTGTCGGAGACCTCCACGATCTCGTCGCAGATGTCCCGGTCGTAGGTCTGCGGCCAGAAGTCCTCGCCGACCCCCTCGACCAGGTACGGCCGGCCGGTGCCGCCGGAGTAGACCGAACCCTCCGGGTCTGCGCCGATCACCCGGACCGTGCCACCGGACGCCTCCTTGAGGTACCGGCCGATGCCCGACACGGTGCCGCCGGTGCCCACCCCCGCCACGAAGTGGGTGATCTGCCCACCGGTCTGCTCCCACAGCTCCGGGCCGGTGCTCTCGTAGTGGGAACGCGGGTTGGCCGGGTTGCTGTACTGGTCGGGCTTCCAGGCACCGGGGATCTCCCGGGTCAGCCGGTCCGAGACGTTGTAGTAGGAGCGGGGGTCCTCCGGGGCGACCGCGGTCGGGCAGACCACCACCTCGGCGCCGTACGCCCGCAGCACGTCCTGCTTGTCCTGGCTGACCTTGTCGGGGCAGACGAAGACACACTTGTAACCCTTGAGCTGGGCCACCAGCGCCAGGCCCACACCGGTGTTCCCGCTGGTCGGCTCGACGATCGTGCCGCCCGGCTGGAGCAGCCCGGCCCGTTCGGCGTCCTCCACCATGCGCAGGGCGATCCGGTCCTTCACCGAACCGCCCGGGTTGAGGTACTCGACCTTGGCGAGCACGGTCGCCGAGATCCCGTCGGTGACGTTACGGAGCCGTACCAGCGGGGTGTTGCCGATCAGCTCGACGACGTTGTCGTAGTAGCGCACCTCGATGTGCCCTTCCGGAAAGGCGCCGACGGCTGATGGCCGGGCGTTGGTTCTGCTGTGTGTACCGGCCAGCCTACGTGCCGTCAACCCACCACGTGGCCGGGGATCACCGACTCCCGGCGGGCCTCCCACTCCAGGAACCGTTCGGTTTCGGCGAGCACCGCACCGGCCAGCCAGGTCACCATGATCGCGTCGTCGGCGAGCCCGAACACGGTCAGGAACAGCTCCGGCATGAGATCGACCGGGGAGGCGATGTACGCGGTGGCCGCCGCCATCGCGGCCATCCGCAGCCCGCCGTCGTACTCGCCACGGAAGGTCGCACCGACCATGCGCGGCAGCGCCATCAGCCGGGCCCCGAGCGACGGGCCGCCCCGGGCACCCGCCGTCAACGCCCGGGCCAGCGCGGTGAAGGCCGCGGTCCGCTTCAGGTTCTTCGTCATCTGTACCCTCCTCGTGGCCACATGGTGCCGCCCGGGGGCAAGGGTCGGCGGGGAACCGACC
>NZ_WVUH01000480.1 GCF_017614955.1 Micromonospora echinofusca | reverse complement strand
GTCAGGATCCGGGGGCCGGCGGCGGTGACGGCGACGGTGTGTTCGGAGTGGGCGGTGCGGGAGCCGTCGGCGGAGCGGATCGTCCAGCCGTCGCTGTCGAAGATGATCCGGTCGGTGGAGCGGCAGAGCCAGGGTTCGATGGCGATGGTGAGGCCGGGGGTCAGTTTCATGCCACGGTGGGCGCGGCCGTTGTTGGGTACGTGCGGTGCCTCGTGCATGGTGCGGCCGATGCCGTGGCCGCCGAACTCGGCGTTGACGCGGTAGCCGTAGGAGTGGGCGACCTCGCCGATCGCGGCGGAGACGTCGCCGAGCCGGCCGCCGGGCTGGGCGGCGGCGATGCCGGCGGCCAGGGCGACCTCGGTGGCCTCGATCAGTTTCAGGTCGGCCGGGTCGGGGGTGCCGACGACGACGGAGAGCGCGGAGTCGGCGACCCAGCCGTCGATGCCGACCGCCATGTCGATGCTGAGCAGGTCGCCGTCGCGCAGGACGTAGTCGTGCGGCAGGCCGTGCAGCACCGCGTCGTTGACCGACAGGCACAGCACGTTGCGGAACGGGCCACGGCCGAACGACGGGGCGTAGTCCCAGTAGCAGGATTCGGCGCCGCGCTCGGTGATCCGGCGGCGGGCGTGGTGTTCGAGGTCCATCAGGTTGACCCCGACGGCGGCGACGGTGCTCAGCTCGGCGAGCAGTTCACCGACGAACTGGCCGGTCACCGCCATCCGGTCGATCTCCTCGGCGGACTTGAGCTCGATCACGACGGCCTCCCTCTCCCGTTCGGTATTTTTATACCGGGATTTTTATACCACGCCCGGTCGGGGATCCTCCCGGGGGATATCCTGCTCGCATGGTTCGCCAACCACTGACCGCCGAACAGATCGCCGCGGGCCAGCGCCTCGGGGTCGCCCTCCGGGCCGCGCGGGCCGGCCGCAGCCTCGTCGAGGTGGCCCTGGCAGCCGGCATCTCCCCGGAGACGCTGCGCAAGATCGAGGCGGGCCGCCTGCCCGCGCCGGCGTTCGGCACGGTGGTCTGCCTGAGCCAGGCCCTCGACGTCCCGCTCGGCGACCTGGCCGACGCCTGGCTGGCCGACATGCCCGTCCGACAGGCGTCCTAGCGGCCATCGGAAGGGATCTCCTGCCGGCCCACTAGCCGAGGTCAAGTTCCCCGCAAGTGCCACCTGGCACCGTCAGGTCATCCGGCGCCCGGTCACCTCGACCGGATGCCCTGACCGCGAGGAGCACGCCCGTGCGTACGTTCGTCGACGCCGCCGCCCTGGCCGAGCGGGTCCGCGGACCCGTGTACCTGCCCGGTGGCGACGGCTTCGCCCAGGAGACCGCCGCCTGGAACACCGCCGTCGTCCACCGCCCGGAGATCGTCGTCGGTGCCGCCGACGCCGCCGACGTCGCGGCCACCGTCCGCTGGGCGGTGCGGCACGGTCTGCCCGTGGCGGTGCACAGCACCGGTCATGGCCCGCTCGCCCCGGTCGACGGCGGGGTCCTGGTCACCACCCGTCGGATGACCGGGGTCCGGGTGGATCCGCAGCACCGGACGGTACGTGTCGACGCCGGGGTGACCTGGCAGGCCGTCATCGACGCGGCGGCCCCGCACGGCCTGGCCCCGCTCAACGGTTCGTCCCCGCTGGTGGGTGCGGTGGGGTACACCCTCGGCGGCGGGCTCGGCGTGCTGGCCCGGCAGTACGGCTTCGCCGCCGACCACGTCCGCCGGATCGAGATCGTGACCGCGGACGGGCAGCTCCGGACGGTCGACGCGGCGCACGACCCGGAGCTGTTCTGGGCGTTGCGGGGGGCGGGGAAGGGCCGGTTCGGGATCGTCACCGCGATCGAGCTGGACCTGGTACCGGTGACCCGGCTCTACGGCGGCGGGATCTTCTTCCCGGCGTCGGCCGCCGCCGACGTGCTGCACGCGTTCCGGTCCTGGGTGGGCACGCTGACCGGGCGGACCACCACGTCGGTCGCCCTGCTGCGGCTGCCGCCGCTGCCGCACCTGCCCGAGCCGCTGCGTGGACAGTTCGTGGTCCACCTGCGGGTGGCCCATCTCGGCGACGCCGTGGAGGGGGAGCGGTTGCTCGCGCCGATGCGGGCGGTGGCGCCGGCACTCGTCGACACGGTCGGGGAGATGCCGTACCCGGCGATGGCCGCCATCCACGCCGACCCGACCGACCCGATGCCGACCCACGAGGCCGGTGTCGTCCTGCGGGACCTGCCGGCCGAGGCCGTCGACGCCCTGCTGGCCGTGGCCGGTCCCGAGTTCGACGTGCCGCTGATGATGGTGGAACTGCGGCTGCTCGGCGGGGCGCTGGCGCAGCCCGCCGTGGTGCCCAACGCGGTCAGTGGACGCGAGGGAGCCTTCTCGCTGCTGGCGGTCGGGCCCCTCATGCCCGGTCTGGAGCAGGTCGTCCCGGCCGTGGTGCGCAGCGTCCTCGACGCGGTGGAGCCGTTCGCCGCGTCGACCGCGCTGGCCAACTTCCACGGCGCGGCCGTGCCGGTCGGGCGGGACTTCGGCGGCTGGTCCCCGGCCGACCGTGACCGGCTGGCCCGGATCCGCGCCGAGTACGACCCGACCGGTGTGTTCGCGCCGGTCACCGCCTCTTCCCGTACCTCCGACAGTTCCCACTGGAGTGATCATGAACCGCACCACGTCCGTCCTGCTCGCGGTCTGCCTGGGAGTCACCGCCGTCGTGACCGGCGCCCCTTCGGCCTCCGCTCATGGTGACGCCGACCATTCCGCCGGCGGGCACGCCGGCCGGCCCGTCTCGTCGAGCACGCTGAAGGAGCTGGCGGCGGTCCGGGCCGCGACCGCCCGTTACCACGACGTCGCCGCCGCGCTCGCCGACGGGTACGCGCCGGCGCCGGTCTGCGCGGAGCTGCCCGGTGTCGGGGGGATGGGCTACCACTTCGTCAACGAGGCCCACCAGCAGGACGGGATCTTCGACGTGACCCGACCGGAGATCCTGCTCTACGCGCCGGGGCCGGACGGTCTGCGGCTCGCCGGGGTGGAGTACCTCGCCGTCGACGCCGACCAGGACCTCACCACCGACGACGACCGGCCGGAGCTGTTCGGCGTCCCGTTCGACGGGCCGATGCCGGGGCACGAGCCGGGCATGCCGGTGCACTACGACCTGCACGTGTGGGTGTGGCGGCACAACCCGGCCGGCATGTTCGCGGTGTGGAATCCGGGGCTGAGCTGCGCGCAGGGCTGAACCCGGTGGCCGGTACGGGCATCCCCGTCGGGTCGGGTGCCCGTACCGGTTGGGCCGGCCCGACCCGGCGGGGGTGACGTCGGGTCAGTCGGTGGCCCGTAGCCGGTCGTCGAGGGCGTCGAGGTCGGGGACGAACCAGATGTGGTCGGCCCGGTTGGATTCGTGGACGAGGGCGCGCAGGGCGGCGCTGGCCGCGAGGTGTCGGGAGATGTCACCGACGACGGCGAGGCGGAGCCGGTAGTTGACGAACTTCTGCATGATCTCCCCGGCGAACCGGGTGCCCAGGGAGAAGAACCGTTCGTCCAGGCGGTCGGCGGGTACGGCCACCACCTCGGCGCCGAGGAAGGCCGCACCGATCAGGTCCAGCGCGTCCTGGGTGGTGGCCACCGGGGGGCCTGCCGGGTCGCAGACGAGTACCGGTACCCCGGCCCGGTGCTCCAGCACGTCAGGCACCGTCTCCTCCCGGGGTGAGCAGGCCGTTGTCGCCGTCGAGGACCGCCTCGACCAGGCGGAGCAGGTCGGCGGTGGCGGCGGTGCCGCCCAGGATCACGATCTTCATGCGGTGGCGTTCCCCGTCGTGGATGGTCTGGACACGCAGCGGTTCGGTGGGCTGGTCGGTGGTCTGCGCCCCGGCCAGGAGCAGGGTGGCCAGCCGGTCGGCGGCGGCCCGGTCGACGCCGTCGATCTGCACGATGCTCGACACCTCCACCGGGCCGACGGCGGCGGGGCGGGCAGTCGGCTGCTGCCCGGTCAGCGCGGCGAGGTCGCTGCGGGTGATCCGGTACTGCTTGCCGATCCGGGTCGCCCGGAGCCGGCCGCTACGGATGTAGCCGCGCACCGTGCGGACGTGTAGGTCGAGCAGGTCCGCCACCTGCTCGACGGAGTACATTTCTTCCGTCATCGTTACCTATACTAGCCGGCGCGGAGGCTGATAGGGAAGTTTGCAGCCGGCGACGAGAGGCCGGCGGGTGCCGTCGATGCGCCGTTCCGGTTGACGGGCCACCCCATTCGAGATGACATGTATCAATGTCTGTGCTGTCTCGGCAGGGCCTCGGTCGCGTCATCCTCGCGGTCACCGGTGCCCTGACCCTCTCCGTCGCCGGGCTCACCCCACCCCCGGCC
>NZ_WVUH01000047.1 GCF_017614955.1 Micromonospora echinofusca | reverse complement strand
CTGTTATGAGGTTGGTGAGGTTGACGGGTCGTGGGATTCGATTCCTTATGGTCGGCCGTTGCCGAATCAGTGTTTTCATGTGCTGAATGACCGGTGGCAGGAGTGTCCGGTTCATGTGGTGGGGGAGTTGTTTATTGGTGGGGTGGGTTTGGCGGAGGGTTATTTTGGTGATCCGGAGCGGACGTCGGCGTCGTTTGTGACGCATCCGGTGTCGGGTGAGCGGTTGTATCGTACGGGTGATCTTGGTCGGTGGTGTCCGGACGGGAATGTGGAGTTTCTGGGTCGGGAGGATTTTCAGGTCAAGGTTGGTGGTTATCGGATCGAGTTGGGTGAGATCGATAGTGCGTTGGTGTCGCATCCGGGGGTGCGGGCGGGGGCGGCTGTCGCGCTCGGTGACCGGCACCACCGCCGCCTGGTCGGCTACTACGTGCCGGACCAGACGACGCTCGACGAGACCGAACTCGACCGGCACCTGCGCGATCGGCTACCCACCTACATGGTGCCCCCCACCCTCGTCGCGCTGTCCGAGCTCCCGCTGACAGCCAACGGCAAGGTCGACCGGTCCGCGCTGCCCGACCCGGCAGCCGACACCGGACCCGCCGGGCCCGTCGCCGAACTCGACGACCCGACCGGACTCGTCGCCCAGGTCGCCGCGATCGTGGCCGAGGTGATCGGACTGGCCGAGGTCGACCTGGCCCGTAACTACCTGGAAATCGGCGGGGACTCGATCACCGCGGTGCAGATCGTCACCCGCGCCAACGACGCCCGCATCGCCCTGACCCTGCAGGATCTCTTCGAGCAGCCCACGATCGGCAAGGCCGCAGCCGCAGCGCTGGCCCGCTCCGGCGACCGCGTCGACGCCGACGCCCGGTTGCTGCCGGTCACCTCAGGCCAGCGCGCGGCGCTCGACGCACCCGCCCGGCGGATCGAGGTGACCGTCGGGCCCGAGGTGACCGCCGAGGTGGCCGGTCGGACCGTCACGGCGCTGGTGCGTCGCCATCCCGCGCTGCGGCTGCTGCTGGTGAACGGTCAGCAGACCGTACGGCCGCCCGCCGAGGAGGCCGAGTACGTACCGACGATCGACCTGTCCGCGCTGCCGGAGGCCCGCCGCGCCACCGCCTTCGAGTCGATGGTGGCCGAGATGGGCGACGAACTGTCGCCACACGAGGGTCCGGTGGTCAAGGCCGCGCTGTTCGACCTGGCCGGCGCTCGGACCCTGGTCTGGGTCCTGCACCCGGCGGTGGTCGACGAGACCTCGCGGGCGCTGCTCGCCGACGAGTTCGGGCGCGCGCTGGCCGGTGACCTGCCCCCGGCCGAGCCGGTGCCGCTGCCCGCGTGGTTGAGCGCGGTCGCCGAGGACGACGGTCCCCCGCCGAACCTGTCCGTACCGGAGATCGGGGTGGCGGACGCGACCACCGTGACCGCCTCGCTCACCGAGGAGGAGAGCACCGAACTGGCCGACACCGCGCACGCCGCGTACCGGATGTCACTCGCCGAGGTCGGCCTGGCCGTGATCGTCGCGGTGGCGGACCCGGGTGTGGTGCTGCTCGAGCGGGACGCCCGCAGAGACGTACCGAGCCTCGACCTCACCGGTGCGGTCGGCCCGTTCACCCGGACCCGGCTGGTGGCGCTCGACCCGCCCGACGATCCGGCGGCCCTGCTCGTCGCCGCCAAGGAGGCCGCCCGGTCCACGGCGGCCGTACCCGGCAACCCGCAGTTGTCCCTGCGCTGGCTGGGATCCGTGCCCGAGCTGCCCTCGGCGCGGACACGGACCTACCCGGACGAGGTCACCGCCGCCGTGGTGGGCGGCCGGCTGACGGTGGTCTGGACCGGCGCCGCACCGGACGCCGAGGCGGTCGTGGCCGGCCTGCGTGACCTGCTCGCCCACTGCCGTGGCGCGGAGGCATCGGTCAGCGCCGGTGACTTCCCACTGTCCGGTCTCGACGGCGACGAACTGCGTAGGGTGCTGGCCGGACTCACGGACGCGTCATGAACGTACGCCTGTTCTGCCTGCCGTACGCCGGTGGCTCGGCCCGGATCTACGCCGAGTGGGACAGGCAGCTCCCGGACTGGATCGACGTGACACCGGTCGAGCTGCCCGGCCGTGGACTCCGGTTCCACGAGCCGGTCCGCACCCGCCTCGACGATCTCGTCGCGGACGTCCACCGCACCGTGACAGCCCAGCTGGACGGGCCGTTCGCGGTGTTCGGGCACAGCCTCGGCGCCATGCTCGGCTTCGAGCTGGTGCGCCTGCTGGCCCGGGAGGGGCGGCGCCCGGAGCACTTCTACCCGTCCGGGGCGGGCGCGCCGCATCTGCCCACCCGCAACCCGGCACCCCAGTTCTCCGACGCGGCGATCCGCTCGCACCTCGCCGGACTCGGTGGCACCCCGCGCGAGCTGGTGGAGAACGACGAGCTGATGGACCTGATGATGCCGGTGCTGCGGGCCGACTTCGGCATCGCCGACACCTACCGGCGTGCCCCGGACGTGACGGTGGACTGCCCGACCACCGCGTTCGGCGGTGTCGACGATCCCGAGGCGCCGCCGGTGGACGTACTGGCCTGGCGCCGCCACGTGCGCGCCCCGTTCGCCGTGCGCTTCCTGCCGGGCGACCACTTCTTCGTCAACACGGCCAGGTCCGCCCTGCTCGACCAGCTGATCGCGACCCTGCAGGCCGACCCAACCCGGAGTGGAGTGACCAGAAGATGAAGGCGACCGCCATCCAGGACGTCTACGAGCTGACACCGCTGCAGCAGGGGCTGCTGTTCCACTGCCTGCAGGCCCCGTCAGCCGGCTTCTACGTGGAACAGATGCACTTCACGATGCGCGGCGAGCTGCGTGTCGACGTGATCCGTGCGGCCTGGAAGGCGATCATCGCCCGGCATCCGGGACTCCGGACGTCCTTTTCCTGGGAGGACATCAACCGGCCGGTGCAGATCGTGCACCGCAGTGCGACGTTGCCCTGCGACGAGATCGACCTGAGTGGGTACCCCGCCGACGAACGGGAGCGCCGGTTCACCGCATACCTGCTCGCCGAGCGCCGCTGCGGGTTCGACCTGGAGAGCGCGCCACTTCTGCGGCTCACCGTGTTCCGGTTCGACGCCGACACCTTCCGGTTGGCCTGGAGGTTCTCCCACCTCATCATGGACGGCTGGTCGTTCGGCCTGATCATGAGCGACTTCGTCCAGCTGTACAAGGCGATCTACCACGGGCGGGAGATCACCCTGCCGACACCGAACGGGCCCAGCGACTACGTGTCGTGGTGGCGCCGGCAGGACCAGGACGCGGCCCGCGCCTACTGGACCGAGGCGCTCGCCGGCCATCAGCCGCCGGCGCCGCTGGACCTGGGCGACCCGCCCGGTGGCGACCTGGCCGGGGCCGACCCCGGCGGCGACGGGTGGGACCCGGTGCGGCACGGGTACGTCGCGCTGGAACTCGGTGAGCTGGCGAACCGGCTACGCGACTTCTCCCGCAGCCGGCGGCTCACCCTGAACACCCTGGTGCAGGGGGCCTGGACGCTGGTGCTGTCCCGCTGCTACGGGGAACCCGACGTCACCGTCGGTGCCACCATGTCCCACCGGCCGGCCGAGCTGCCCGGCTGCGAATCGATCGTCGGCCCGCTCATCGTGACGCTGCCCGTCCGCGTCCCGGTCGAGGAGTCCCGACCGGTCGAGGAGTGGCTGCACACCGTGCAGTCCGGGGTGATGGGCGCCCGCGACCACGCCGGTGCGCCGCTGCCGGTGATCCGTGGCTGGGCCGACGCGCCGCGCTCGGCGGACCTGTTCGAGACGATCGTCTCCTACGAGAACGTCCCGATTCCCGACATCTCCTTCGCCGACGAGAACATGGAGCTGCTCGGGTACGACGTGGACGGCCGGCCGCAGTACCCGATGAGTCTGATCGTGCTGCCCGGCGACGAGATTCCCCTGCGGCTGATCTTCGACCGCCGCCGGTTCACCACCACCTCCGCACGTCGCATGCTCGCCCGGGTCCGCACCACGCTGGCCGCGTTCGCCGACGGGCCGGACCGCAGGTTGGGCGACGTGGACGTGGTGCCGGTCGAGGAACGGAACGAGATCCTGGCGCTGGCCGTCCGCGCGGAGACCGTCCCGGCCGACGAGTCGCTGCCGGCCGTGGTGCGGGCCCAGGCCGCCCGCCTGCCGGAGAAGGTGGCCCTGGTCGGCGACGGTTCCTCCGTGACCTTCGCCGAGCTGACCACCGGCGCCGACCGGGTGGCCGCCGCGCTCCGCGCCGCCGGTGTACGGCCCGGCGACCGGGTGGCGATCTGCGCCGACCGTACCCCCCGGCTGGTCGTCGGCCTGCTCGGGATCCTGTCCGCCGGCGCGGCGTACGTGCCGCTCGACCCGACACATCCGCCGGGCCGTCACGCGTTCGTACTCGACGACTCCGCGTCCGCAGCGGTGCTGACCGAGTCCGCCGTCGCGCCGGCCACCGACCTGCCGGTCGTGCTGCTCGACGGTGACCTGCCCGAGCCGGTCGAGCCGGTCGACGTGGCGCCGGACGACATCGCCTACGTCATGTACACCTCCGGATCCACCGGCGAGCCGAAGGGGGTGCAGGTGACCCACCGCAACGTGCTCCGTCTCGTCCGCGGTGGGCAGGCCGAGCTCGACCTCGGCGAGGACGACGTGTGGGCCATGTTCTTCTCGCCGGCGTTCGACGGGGCCACCTACGAGCTGTGGGGCTCGCTGGCCACCGGCGCCCGGCTGGTGGTCGTGCCGCACGCGGTGAGCCGTTCACCCGAGGACCTGCTGGCGCTGCTGGCCGGGGAACGGGTCACCGTCTGCACCATGACGCCGTCGGCGTTCCGGCAGCTGATCTCGGTCGAGCCGACCGTGGACCAGCAGCTGTCGCTGCGGGTCCAGGTGCTCGGCGGGGAGAAGGTCGACCCGTCCACCCTCGCCGGGTGGTTCGAGCGGCACCCCGACCGGCCGTGGGTGGTCAACGCCTACGGACCCACCGAGGCCACCGTGTGGGTCTGCCACCACCGGGTGCTGCCCGAGGAGTCCACCCAGGAGTCACCGCGCAGCCTGATCGGCCGGGCCCTGCCGGACACCGCGATCTATCCGCTCGACGCCAGCGGCCGGCTCGCCCCGCTCGGCGCGCCCGGCGAACTGCACCTCGCCGGCCCCGGCGTGACCGCCGGCTACGTCAACCGTCCCGAGGAGAACGCCCGCCGGTTCGTACCGGACCGGTTCACCGACGGCGGGACGCGGATGTACGCCAGCGGGGACCTGGGTCGGTTCACCGCCACCGGCGAGCTGGAGTACCTCGGCCGCGCCGACGGTCAGGTCAAGGTGCGCGGCTACCGGGTGGAACCCGGTGAGGTCGCCACCCGGCTACGCAGCCACCCGGGCGTCCGCACCGCCGTCGCGGTGGTCCGCGGCGAGCAGCTGTTCGGGTACGTCGTGCCGACCGGCGAGCCGGTTCCCGGCGAGGAACTGGTGCGGCACTGCGCGCAGGTCCTGCCCGAGTACATGGTGCCCACCTCGGTCACCACGATCGAGGAGATCCCGTTGACCCCGAACGGGAAACTCGACCACCGGGCGCTGCCGGACGCGGAGCGCCCGTCCGGCGGGACCGACTACGTGGCCCCGCGCGGGCCGACCGAGCTCCGGCTGGCGGAGATCCTCGCCGAGGTGTTGGGCGTCGCCCGCATCGGGGTGCACGACGACCTGCAGGAGTTGGGTCTGCACTCGCTGCTCGCGACCCGGGCGGTCAACGCGATCCGGGCCAGCTGGCAGGTGAACATCCCGCTGCGCAGGCTCTTCGAAACCCCGACCATCGCCGCCGTCGCCGAGATCATCCACGGCGGCGGTGCCCCGAGGCTCGAGTCCGACCGACCCGGACAGGCCGACCTGGCCACCGAGGCGGTACTCGACGCCGACCTGGTCGAGGCGATCTCCACGGCGTCCGACAGGTCGGGGCGGACCCGGCACGTGTTCGTCACCGGAGCCACCGGCTTCCCCGGCGCCTACCTGGTCGCCGAACTGGCCCGTACCACCGACGCGACCGTGCACTGCCTGGTCCGCGCGGCCGACCCGGGGACCGCCTCGGCCCGGCTACGTGATCACCTGCGCACCCTGCAGCTGTGGTCCGACGACCTGGCAGACCGGGTGCACGCGGTGCCCGGCGACCTCGCCCAGCCGTTCCTCGGGCTCTCCCGGGAGGAGTTCGACCGGCATGCGGAACAGGCCGACCAGATCTTCCACTTCGGCGCGTACGTGAACTTCCTCTACCCCTACCGGCGGTTGCGTTCGGTGAACGTCGCGGGCACCAAGGAGATCATCCGATTGGCGACCACGGGACGGAAGTCGGTGCTGCACCACGTGTCGAGCGTCGGTGTCTTCGCCGCCCGCCGGGCCACCGACGGTGACAGCCGTGGCGCCGAGACCGAGTTGGACCCCTCGGCACCCCGGTTGCCCAACGGCTACGCCGAGACCAAGTGGGTGGCCGAGCGGCTGGTCACCCAGGCCCGCGACGCCGGCCTGCCGGTGGTGATCCACCGCCTCGGCCGGGTCGCCGGCGACAGCCGCACCGGGGTGTGGCGGGCCACGAACGACGCGCTCGCCGAGTTGCTCAAGGCCAGCGCCGGGCTCGGCGCGCTGCCCCGGTTCGAGGGCAGGCTGGACATGGTGCCGGTGGACCACGTGGCCCGGGCGATGGCCGCGATCGCCACCCGTCCGGAAGCACTGGGCCGGATCTTCCACCTGGTCAACCCACGTCCGCTGGTCTTCGAAGACCTGCGGGCCGGCTTCGAGCGCGCCGGTTACCCGCCGGATTCGCGGGAGATGATCCGCTGGTACACCGACCTGGTGGACCGGTCGGCGACCACCGACGAGGACTGGTCGGTGGCGATCGCACTGCTGGCGGAGTGGACGCAACACGCCAGCCACGGCATGCGGGATCCCCGCTTCGACTCGGGGGCCACGCAGGAGTTCCTGGCCGGGATCGCGGATTGCCCGCCGGTCGATGCCGACGTGCTGGGCCGGTACCTGCGCTACCTCGCCGACGTCGGCTTCCTGCGGCGCCCCGCCGTCGCGCACTCGGAGGTGAGCTGAATTGACCGCACAACGGATCGTCGTCGCAGGCGGGGGAGTGGGCGGGCTCGCCGCCGCGCTCGCCGTCCGGCGGGCCGGCTGGGAGGTGGAGGTCGTCGAGCGCGCGGTCGACCCGCACCGGGAGGCCGGCACGGCGTTCAACCTGTGGTCCAACGCGCTCACCGCGCTGGAGCGGGTCGGCCAGGCCGACGCGGTGCTGACGGCCGGCGACCGGATCGACGCGATGCAGCTGTGGGACCACCGGGGGCGGTTCCTGGCCGCCACCCCGGTCGCCGCGATCGGCCGCGCCGTCGGCGCGCCGTCGGTGAACATCCGCCGCAGCGACCTCACCCGGCTGCTGTACGAGGCGTGCAAGGACGCCGACATCCCGGTTCGGCTCGGCGCCGCCGTACGGTCCTACCGCCAGGACGGCATCTCGGTGGTGCTGATGCTGGAGGACGGCACCGAGGTCCGGGGCAGCGCACTGGTCGGCGCGGACGGCGCGCGCTCCGCGGTCCGCCGTGGCGTGGTCGGCGACGGTGACCCGGAGGCGGTGAGCCTGCCGGTGCGGGGCATCGCCGAGTCCGACGGCGGTGCACCACCGCACACCGTGTTGATGGCCTGGGGGCCGCGCGGCGGTGGGTTCGGCTGCTGGCCGCTGGGCGACGGGCAGGTGTCGTGGACGGTCGGCACCAACAGCCTGCTGCGCCGCCGACTGGCTGCGGGTGAGCCGCCGAAGCAGGTGGCCGCCGACTTCGCCACCGGGTTTCCGGCGATGTTCGGCGAACTGGTCCGCGCGACCCCGGCGGCGGGTGTGGCAGCCGTCCCGGTACTGGTGCGCCGGAGCGCGGACGTGTGGGGCGGGGGCCGGGTGACGCTGCTCGGTGACGCCGCCCATGCCATGCCGACCGTGTTCGCCCAGGGTGCCTGCCAGGCCCTGGAGGACGCCGCCGTGCTCGGCGCGGAGCTGACCCGCGCCGACGGGGACGTGGTGGCGGCCCTGCGGTCCTACGAGAACCGGCGCCGGCCACGGCTGGACTGGCTGCGGCGACGGGTGTTCACGCTCGACCGGATGCAGAAGTTCGAGAACCCGCTGCTGTGCCGGGTGCGCAACGTGATGACCCGCAAGGCGCCGCCGGAGAAGTCCGCGCGCGGCTGGACCCAGATGCTGACGTTCGACCACGTGCCGGAGGAGGCCCGCTGATGGTAGCCACCGACGGGATCGACCTGGCGGGGATCGACCTGGCCGACCCGGACCTGTACGAGCGGGGCGACCCGGACCGGGTGTGGGCCGCGCTGCGTGGTGCCGCGCCGGTGTTCCGCAATCCGGGTACGGCGGGACGCGAGTTCTGGGCGGTCACCCGCTACCGGGACGCGGTGGCCGTCTACCGCGACCCGGACACGTTCTCCTCCGCGCGCGGGATGGTGCTCGGCATCGACCCGGAGGCGGGCGACCCGGCCGCCAACCGGATGCTCGTGGTGACCGACCCGCCACGGCACCCGAAGCTGCGCCGGATCATCAGCGGCGTGTTCACCCCGCGGATGATGCGCCGACTGGACGACCGGGTCCGCGACACGGTGGTCACGCTGGTGGACCGGGCCGTCGCGGCGGGACGCTGCGAGTTCGTCGACGACGTCGCCGCCCGGCTGCCGGTCGCGATCATCTGCGAGATCCTGGGCGTACCACCGGCGGACCAGGACTGGATGTACCACCTGACGAGCACGGCCTTCGGCGGAGGCGACCCGACCACCGCCGACGAGGTGTCCGCCGGGGAGCGGACCCAGGCCTACGGCGAGATCTTCGAGTACTACCAGGACCTGGCCACCCAGCGCCGCCGCGCGCCGACCGACGACCTGGTGAGCACCCTGGTGCACGGCGAGGTCGACGGGCACCCGCTCGACACCGAGGACGTCCTGCTCAACTGCACCAATTTGATCATCGGGGGCAACGAGACCACCCGGCACGCCGCAGCCGGCGGCCTGCTGGCGCTGGCCGAACGACCGGTGTCGTGGCAGGTGGTGCGCGCCGACCCCGCCGTGGTGCCGACGCTGGTGGAGGAGATACTGCGCTGGACCACCCCCGGCATGCACGCGATGCGGACGGTCGTCACCGACACCACCCTCGGCGGCCAGCAGATCCGGGCCGGCGAGTCGGTGGTGGTGTGGAACGCCTCGGCGAACCGCGACGAGGAGGTCTTCGCCGCCCCTCAGCGCTTCGACGTACGGCGTTCGCCGAACCGGCACATCGCGTTCGGCCAGGGCGGCCACCACTGCCTCGGTGCCTCGCTGGCGCGGATCGAGCTGACCGTGCTCTTCGAGGAGCTGGCCAAACGGGTCTCGACGGTCCAGTTGTCCGGTCCGGTTCAGCGGGTGCGCTCGTGCGTGCTGCGGGGGATCCGTCGCCTGCCCGTGGAGTTGTCGTGACCGGGGATCTGCGGGCCACCGCCCGCGAGTTCGCCCGCACGAAGGTCGCCCCGCTGGTGGCGGAGATGGACCGTGCTGCCGCGTACCCCCCGACGCTGGTGAAGGAGCTGTTCGAGGCCGGTCTGATGGGCATCGAGGTCCCGACGTCGTACGGCGGCCTGGGCGGACAACTGGTCGACGTGATCGCCGCCATCGAGGAGCTGTCCCAGGTCGACCCGGCGGTCGGGGTACTGGTGGACGTGCAGAACGCACTGGTGACGAGCGTGCTGCTGCGGCACGGTTCCGGTGATCAGAGACGCCGCTTCCTGCCTCGCCTGACGGCGAACGCGGTGGGCGCGTTCGCCATCTCGGAGACCGGGGCGGGTAGCGACGCGTTCGCGATGAGCACCACCGCGACCCGGGACGGCGCCGACTACCTACTCGACGGGGCGAAGGCGTGGACGACCAACGCCGCCGAGGCCGGCCTGTTCCTGATCTTCGCCCGTACCGGCGCCGCGCTGACCGCGTTCCTGGTGGAGCGGGGCACGCCGGGGCTGTCGATCGGCCCGCGCCACGACAAGCTCGGCATCCGCGCCAGCTCCACCTGCGACCTGACCCTGACCGGTGTCCGCGTGCCGGCGGCCAACGTGCTGGGCCGCCAGGACGCCGGCGGGGAACTGGCGGTGGAGGCCCTCAACATCGGCAAGCTCGGTATCGCGGCCCAGTTGGTCGGCCTGGCCCAGGGCGCTCTGGACGTGGCGGTGGCGCACGCGAGGTCACGGACCCAGTTCGGCCGTCGCATCGCCGAGTTCCAGGGGGTGCGGTTCCCGCTGGCCCGGCTGGCGGCCGAGCTGGCGGCGGCCCGGGCCCTGCTGTACCAGACGGTGGAGGACCTGCCGGGGATGTCGGCGGTGGCGCGGCTGCGCGCGACCGCGATGGCCAAGCTGGTCGCCTCCGACGTCGCCGAGAGCGCGGCATCCACCGCAGTCGAGACGTTGGGTGGCATCGGGTTCACCAGCCAGCGCCCGGCCGAGAAGCTCTACCGCGACGCCAAGATCGGCAAGATCTACGAGGGTACGTCGAACATCCAGCTGCGCACGATCTCCGCGACCCTGTTCAGTGAAGGGAGTTGACCCATGGCCTCTCTGGCTACCCGCGCCGTCGTCAACCTGCTCTACCGATCCCCGTTCAACCCCAGGTCCACCGGTGAGCCCGACGACGCGGTCGTGGAACTGGTCGAGGGCCCGGACGCGCTGCCGCCCGGCCGCGCCCTCGATCTGGGCTGCGGAAGCGGTCGCCACGCCGTCTACCTCGCCAAGCACGGCTGGGACGCCACCGGGGTCGACCTGGTCGCCGATGCGGTGGCCCAGGCCCGCAACCGGGCGGTCACCGAGGGCGTGGCGCCCCGCCTGATCCAGGGTGACGTGGCCGAGCTGGGCAAACTGGGCGTGCCGGGCGGGAACAACCTGGTCGTCGACGCGGGCTGCTTCCACGGTCTGCCGTCCCGGATGCGGGACGCGTACGTGCCCGAGGTGACCCGACTGGCCGCGCCGGGCGCGCTGCTGTTGCTGCTGGGGTTGGCCAAGCATCCGGTGCTCAAGGGTGTGCAGAAGGACGAACTCACCCGCCGCTTCACGCAGTGGCGGCTGATCAGGGCCGAAAGTGTCGCGGGTGCGGAGATGCTCCGGTATGGCGACGGCAACCCGATGCTCCGCAGGGCCTTCGAGAAGGGCTGGTTCGACCCCTGGCGGTACCTGCTGCGCCGCGAGAGCTGAGCCGTACCCGAGCCGGCCCTGCCCGGTCGGAGTTCCCCCGGGGGCCCGACCGGGCAGAGCCGGCTCGAATCCGGGCAGGGTCGGCACGAGCCAGCGGCTCCCGGTAACCGGGAGCCGCTGGCTCGTGGCAGCGCCGTGCGCTGGTCAGCTCACTGCTGGGCGTACTTGCCGGTGTAGGCGCCGGATTCGGTCAGACCGAACTGGCGGCGGATCACCCGGTCCCACTGCCGGTCCGACATGACCAGCTTGCTGCCGACGAAGAACCTGCCGCTCGGTGAGACCAGGTAGCGGGTACGCGGGCGGGGGTCGCTCAGAGCGTGGTCGACCACCGTGGCCACCGCGGTCGCCGGCGAGGCCATCCTGGGCGAGGTGAAGCAGCGGCGCAGCTGGTCCACGATGGACTGGCGCAGATCGCGGTACGGGCCCGACTCGTCGGTGTTGCGGCGCATGGACTCGTCGACGTGCTCGTCGAACCGGGTGTCGCGGATGAGATTCGGCTCGATCACGCTGACGGACACGCCCAGCGGCTCGACCTCGAACCGCAGCGCGTCCGACAACGCCTCGACCGCGAACTTGGACGCGTTGTACACGCCCCCACCGGGGAAGGCGATGCGACCGCCCACGGAGGACATGTTCACGATCCGACCACGACCGGTGCGCCGCATGCCGGGTAGCACGAGCTGACACATCCGGGCCAGCCCGAAGAAGTTCGTCTCGAACTGCGCCCGGGCCCGCTCCAGTGACACGGTCTCCACCGGGCCGTACTCCGCGTAACCGGCGTTGTTGACGAGGGCGCCGACGGCCCCGTGTTCGGCCTCGATGTCGGCCACCACCTTCGCCGCCGACTCCTCGTCGGTCACGTCCAGGGGCCGCACCGTCGCGCCGGCCCTGGCCAGCTGTTCCATCGCGGACACCGTCCGTGAGGTGGCCACGACCCGGTAGCCACGGGACAGCAGGTACAGCGCGGTCACCCGGCCGATGCCGGACGAGCACCCCGTGATCAACACCGGTGAGGTCAGCTCTGGTTGGCGTCGTGCGGGCACTTCACACCTCCGTCGGCTCGGTACAGGAGGGACCTTGCCTCCCACAGCTGGGGGAACGGCGCCGCCAGGCGCCTGGTCAGGTATTCCGCCCCGGTCGTGCCGCCCGTCCCGGGTGCCCGGCCGATCACCCGGGTCACGGTCTCCACGTGGTCGAGCTGCCAGTGCCAGGCGGCCTGGGACAGATCCGCCAGCGACTCGGCCAGCCGGTACAGGTCACCGCTCTGCGGCGCCTGGCGGTAGATCGCCTCCAGGGTGGTCGACTGCTCCGCGACCGCCGCGACGAACTCGGCGAACAGTACGCTCGGCTGGCCGTGCAGGCCCAGTTCCCCACGTAGCCGGTGGAACTGCTCGGACTGCGCCCCGCTCGCGTTCCCGAACGTCGGCCGGAAGGCGGCGAAATCGCCGGGCAGCAGCCGGCGGAACACCGCCACATGCGCGGCGACCAGCCGGAGCACCGCGGCGGCCCTTTCGACGTGCTCGATCGCCTGGGGCAGGTCCCGGTTCGGCCGGCCGACCGCCACCGTCGCCTCCGCCAGGTCCATCAACACCTGCTTGAGCCACAGCTCGGAGGTCTGGTGGGCCACCAGGAAGAAGTGTTCCGCCGTGTGCACCCTCCGGTTCGCCGGCGGAGTGTTCGGCGCGACGCTGTCCAACACCTGCGGGAGGTGGATGATCTCGGCGTAGGTCTTCCCGGTCATGACGCCAACTCGGCGGCGAACGCCGCGATCCGCCGCGCCGCCTCGCTGACCTGGGTGGGCTCACCGCAGAACGCGATCCGTACCAGGTGTTCACTGGCCGGGTCGGCGTCGACCCGGGCCACCCGACCTGCGGTGATCACCGGGCGTAGCGCGAAGCCGCGCGCGGGGGCCACCGCTACCGCGTCCCGTTCGAGCAGCGCCGCAGCGAACGCATCCGCGGTCGTTCCCAGCCCGTCGATGTCGACCAGCGCGAACCAGCCACCGGCCGGCACCCGTGGGATCAGCCCCAGCTCGGCCAGGGGTGCGAGAGCGTCCCGCGCCGACCGGAGACGCTCCCGGTTGTCGGCCACCTCCGACATCGCGTCGAGCGCGGCCAGTCCGGCGTACTGCACCGGGGTGGGGGAGCTGAGGATGGACGCCTCCTGTACCACCTGGAGGGTGGCCGCGTGTGCGGCGTTCGGCGTGGCCACGTACCCGAGCCGGTAGCCGGTCATCGCGAAGCTCTTGGAGTAGCTGTACACCGAGAACACCCGGCGCTCGGCGGGCGGGACGTCGCGCTCCAGCGCCGCCATCGACACGTGGCGGCCGCTGTAGACGAAGTCCTCGTACGCCTCGTCGGCGATCACCAGCCAGTCGTTGCGTCGCGCCAGCTCCAGCAGCGCGGCCTGCAGATCGGCGTCGTACACACATCCCGTCGGGTTCGACGGCGTGTTCGTCAGCAGCACCCTGGTCCGCTCGTTGCCCATGGTGGCCAGCGCGTCCAGGTCCGGCCGGTACTCGTCGTCCAGCGGGTAGAAGCGTGGGCGCAGCCCGGCGAGCAGGCTCTGTTGCAGGTGGATCGGCCAGTGCAGGGCGGGTAGCAGGATCTCGTCGCCCGGGTCGGTCACCGACTGCATCAACGCCGAGAGGCCCTGGCTCGCCCCGGGAGTGACCAGGACCCGCTCCGCAACGGTGTCGTGTCCGTTGTGCTCGACGAGCTTCGCGGCCAGCCGTTCGCGCAGCACGGGCAGACCCTCGGCCGGGGTGTAGCCGGTGCGCCCGTCCCGGACTGCGGCAGCCAACGCCTCGATCACCGCCAGCGGTGGGGTGAAGTGTGGTTCTCCGACGTCCAGACGGGCGACGGGGCGACCGGTGCGCGCCGCCCAGGCGTTCACCGAGCGGTACACGTCATGCACGCAGGACGGTGGGATGGACTGGGCATGGGTGGCGCGGGCGGCCATCGTCGAGGTCATCGCATTCCTTCCGTGGAGACTTCGGCCTTCAGGCCGGAGAGAAAACGGAACCCCTGCGGAGCAGGGCAGAAGAGCCGGTCCGCTGCCGAGGCGAACCGGCGTACCCCCCCGCGCGTCACCGCAAGGGTCACCGACCAGCTTGCTGGCTTGTGAGCGGTGACCAGGACCGTGAAGCGCGCCTTCACGTTCCGCTTCTACTCGACCGCCCGGCAGGCTGCCGACCTTGCGCGCACGTTCGGCGACGGGGAGGATGTCAAGCGCACCGCCCCCCGTCGATCGGCAGGAGGGCGCCGGTGACCCACCGACCGGCGTCGTCGAGAAGCTGACAGATCCACTCGGCGATCTCCTCCGGCCGGCCGAACCGGCCGAGCGGCGTCAGCGCGATCATGTCCGCGCGCAGCCGGTCCAGTTCCTCGGGGCTACCGGCCACCTTGTCGTAGATGGGGGTGTCGACCGGTCCAGGCAGGATCGCGTTGACCCGGATCCCGGGTGCGAGTTCCCGGGCCAGGGAGCGGGTCAGGTGGTTGATCGCCGCTTTGGTGGCCCCGTAGAAGGACCGGCCGGGCGCGGCGAGGTCCCCGGCGACCGAGGTGACGTTCACGATCGAGCCGCGACGCTCGCGTAAGCTCGGTACGAACCGCTGGATCAGCTGTACCGGCCCGCGCACGTGCAGGTCGAACATGTACTGGAGGTCCTTGCAGTCAGCCTCGCCGATGGGTGCGAACCGGCCGATGCCGGCGTTGTTCACCAACCCGTCCAACCCGCCGAACTCCTTCAGCGTGACGGCTGCCGCCCGGTCCACGTCGACCGGGTCGGTGAGGTCGGCGGGGACCATGATTGCTTCGCCCGCTCCGCCATCGTGGATCGCGGTCATGGTCCGCGTGAGCGCGGACTCCCGCCTGCCGAGCACGGCGACCCGGGCACCGCCGGCCGCTGCGCGTACCGCGGTCGCCGCGCCGATGCCACTGCCGGCTCCCGTGATCAAGAAAGCCTTGCCCTCCAACGACATGCCGCCGACGTTATGGCCGGAGCGAGGACCGGTCGACTCCGGTAGGGGTACCCGACTGGCCACCTCGACCGAGCGCGCCGCGCGGACAGGTGGCTTCCCGCTCCGGCGGGTGATGCTGTAGCCATGACTGACATGCCAGCGCAGGAGCCCGGGCATGCGGCGTGGTCGGCGGGCGGCGACGCGACCTTCCGGGAGCTGATGAGCCTGTTCCCGAGCGGCGTCACCGTTGTTACGGCCATCGATCGGACCGGCGTGCCGCTCGGTCTGACCTGTACCTCCATGTGCAGCGTGAGCCTAAGCCCGCCGATGCTGCTGACCTGTCTGCATCATCGCAGCTCCACGCTCCACGCCATGCTGGAACGGGGATCGTTCGCGGTGAACCTGCTGCACTCCGGCGGCCAGGCCGCGGCCGAGGTCTTCGCCACGGCAGACCTGGACCGGTTCGCGGCGGTGCGTTGGCAGCCGACGCCGGTACGGGGGCTGCCGTGGCTCACCACGGACGCGCATGCGGTCGCCGAGTGCGAAGTGGCCGAGGCCAAGGCCGCCGGTGATCACGTCGTGGTGTTCGGTCACGTCGACGGGGTGCTCACTCGGCCGGGAAGCCCGCTGCTGTACGGGTTGCGCTCCTACGCGGCGTGGACCGGCCGGGACGGTACACCGACGGAAGGAACCGCGGAATGGACGCCCGCATCGACGGTGTCGTCGTCCTCGGCGGGGGCACCGCTCGCAGGGTGACATCCTCCCTCGCCCGACGGCGGGGGAGTTCCTGAGCCGTGCCAGGGGGTTCCTGCCGGCCCTGACCGACGGTCAGTAAGACCGCGCGTGGAAGCCACCGGGGTGGGGACGCCAAGCCCGTACCGCGTCGGCGTGACGTCCCCACCGCGGTGACCGGCGGAACGCCGTTCCGGGCCAGCCCGCCCCGGAACGGCCCTCTTCCGTGGCACCCTGAGCGAGGATGTATCGATCGGGCGGGTCATCCTGGTTTGCCCGTACTTACGTCCTGTCCGATGCTTGACCGTGGGTCGTTCGTCGCCGATCGCGGGAGGACCGCCATGAACAGCGCCGTCAGGACCGGCCGGTCGCGGCCGGCGTGGTGGACCGACCTCCCGGTGGCGGCGCTGCTGCTGGCCGGTTGGTTCACGGTCGCGGCGGGTGCCGTCCCACACGTGATCGTCGGGTTGCTGTTCGTCGCCTGGGCGGTGCTGCACGTGGCGACCCGGCCCCGGCTACGGGCGCGGCTGGGGCTGACGGCCCGCACCGCGTGGCCTGTTCGGCGCAGACTGGCGACGTGGCTGACGATCGGCTTCGCCGCGGTGATGACCGTCAGCGGGCTGGTCCAGTGGGCGGGGGTCGAGGCCATGATCCCCATCCATTCCACCTCCTGCTACCTGACCTTCCTGGGTGCCGGATGGCACGCGTGGCTGCACCGGGGCGCCCTCCGGGTCCGCCTGCGCCGGTCGGGCTGAGCAGAGCATGACCAGCGGCGTGACGGCAGCTGTGGTCAACATCGCCATCAGTGTCAGGATCGCGAACAGGTCGGCGCCGATCACTCCGAGGTCCAGCCCGATGTTGAGCAGCACCAGTTCGGTGAGGCCGCGACAGTTCATCAACGCGCCGATCTGCCACGACTGGCGCCAGTCGATGTCCATCGCCCGGGCGGCCAACGCCGCACCGCCCAACTTCCCGGCCACCGCCAGCGCCAGCACCAGACCGCACCACAGCCACATGCCACCCTCACCCAGCAGCACCAACTCGGTGCGCAGGCCGCTGTAGGCGAAGAACAGCGGTAGCAGCAGCATCGAGGTCAGGCTGCCGACAGTGTCGTGCAACCGCCTGCCCACCGCCGAGTCACCGGGCAGCACCAGCCCGAACAGGAACGCGCCGAAGATAGCGTGCACACCGATCCGCTCGGTGACCGTCGCACACAGCAGTACGCCGACGAGCACCACCTGGACCGCGACACGTATCCGCCGAGGGTCGGTCGTCGTCAACAGCCGGGTGAGTCCCGGCCGCGCCGCGAACAGCACGGCCCCGAAAACGGCGGTCAACGCCGCGGTCACCGCGACGCCAACCATCGACGACACGCCAACCACCGCGACCACCATCGCGAGCAGGATCCACGCGGTCACATCACCGGCCAACGCACAGGTCATCACGAGCGTACCGATCCTTGTCCGGTACATCCCGAGGTCGACCAGGATCCGGGCGAGCACCGGTAGCGCGGTGACGCTCAACGACACGCCGAGGAACAACGCGAACGGCAGGTACCCCACACCGTCGGGGGCGAACCGGTCGTAGGCGGCGGCCGCGAGCAGCACCCCGAGCAGAAACGGCGTGGCGATGCTGACATGGCTGACCACCAGGGTGAGCGGTCCCCGTCCGCGTAGCGCGGCCAGGTTCAGCTCCAGTCCGGTCAGGAAGACGAACAGCACGACGCCCAACTGCGCCAGCACGTTCAGCTGGGGCAGCACCTCGGCGGGGACCAGCGCCCGCTGCGCCTGCGGCCACACCGCGCCGAGTACCGAGGGACCGAGCAGGATGCCCGCCGCGATCTCACCGATCACCGGCGGCTGCCCGATGCGTCGAACCAGCGCTCCGGCTACCTTGCAGGCACCGACGACGGTGACGACGGCGAGCAGGAGCCGGGCGAGAGGGTGGTGGGTGGCGTGGCCCGCGTCCGCGACGACAGCGAGGTGGCCGCCACCGATGTCCGCGCTCAGCAGCGCGACCGCGCCGAGCACCGGGACGACGACGAGAGCGGCGTAGACGGCGATGACGCGGAGCGGGGAAGGGTGCGTCTGGATGGTTTCCTCCCAGCGTCGATCGGTCACCCGACGCTAGGGCGTGCGCCCGCGCGGCGATCAGGCTCGGCTGGAGCCCCTGATCGCACGCCCCGATCGGGCAGTCGCCGACGGCCCGATCCGTGATGGCGTAGGGGGACGTCAATCGTGGAAGGGGCATGACATGGTGCGCGACGTGGTCATCGTCGGAGGTGGTACGGCGGGCTGGATGACCGCGACCTATCTCCGGGCCGCCTTCGGTGATCGGCTCGGCGTGACGCTGGTGGAGTCCCGCGCCGTGCCCCCGATCGGCGTGGGTGAGGCGACGTTCAGCACGATCCGCCATTTCTTCGACTATCTGGGGCTTGCCGAGCACGAGTGGATGCCCGAGTGCAACGCGACGTACAAGCTGGCGATCCGCTTCGAGAACTGGCGCGAGCCGGGACGGTACTTCTACCACCCCTTCGAGCGGCTACGACTCGCCGACGGCTTCACCATGGCCGACTGGTGGCTGAAGATCGGCAGTGACCGGTTCGACCGCGAGTGCCTCGTGGTCCCTGCGATATGCGAGGCGAAGCGGGCACCGAAGAACCTGAGCGGTGAGCTGTTCGAGGTTTCGCTGCACGACGGTGGTGACCGGCACCGCCGGACCACGATGTCCGAGCAGGACACCCAGTTTCCCTATGCCTACCAGTTCGACGCCAGCCTGTTGGCGAAGTTCCTGACCGGCTACGGCGTCCAGCGCGGCGTGAAGCACATCCGCGACGACGTGGTGGACGTGAAGCAGGATGAGCGCGGCTGGATCAGCCACCTGGTCACCGCCGAACACGGCGAGCTGGCCGGGGACCTGTACATCGACTGCACCGGGTTCCGCGGCATGTTGATCAACCAGGTGCTCGGCGAGCCGTTCGAGTCCTACCAGCAGTACCTGCCCAACGATCGTGCCGTGGCCCTGCGCGTGGCGGCGGATCCCGAGCGCGACGGCATCCGGCCCTACACCACCGCCACGGCCATGGAGTCCGGCTGGATCTGGACGATCCCGTTGTTCCACCGCAACGGAACGGGATACGTGTACGCGGAGGACTTCTGCTCCGCCGAGGAGGCCGAGCGCACCATACGCCGCTTCGTCGGTCCGGCGGCCGACGACGTCGAGGCCAACCACATCCGGATGCGGGTGGGGCGCAACCGGAACTCCTGGGTACACAACTGCGTCGCGATCGGGCTGTCCAGCGGATTCGTGGAGCCGCTGGAATCGACCGGGATCTTCTTCATCCACCACGGGATCGAGCAGTTGGTGAAGCACTTCCCGGACGAGAGTTGGGACCCGACGCTCATCAGGGCCTACAACCGGACGATCAACCGTTGTCTGGACGGGGTGCGGGACTTCCTGGTGGTGCACTACCGGTGTGCTGCCCGCGCCGACACCCCGTACTGGAAGGCGACGAAGGAACGGCCGGTCCCCGACGGCGTGGCCGAGCGTCTGGAGGTCTGGAGCACCCGCCTGCCCGACGAGACCTCCGTGTACCCCTACTACCACGGCTTCGAGCCCTACTCGTACAACGTGATGCTGCTCGGGCTCGGCGGCCACCTGCCCCGCGCACCCAAGGCCGCGCTCTCCTTCCTGGACGAGGCCGCCGCCCGCCGGCAGCTCGCCGCGGTCGCCCGTCAGTCCCGCGAACTGGTTGCCAGCCTCCCCAGCCAGTACGACTACCTGGCGTCGATGTGACGAGGGTCTGACGAACGGCGCTGTCTCACGTGCGTGCGCCGACCGTTCGAGCCCCAGCAGACCCACTCACTCGTGAGGTGGTAGAGCGCGGGGGTGGGCCATCCGGCGCATGCCGAGTTGCTCAGGGATGCGCCGCCGAACCACCACCGCACTGTCAGGCGGCGGGTCTGCGACTGCTCGGTGCGGCCGGCTGGTCGGCTGGCGGCCGGACAACTGAGCCGGCGCCATGCGATGCGGCGCCATGGCGGCTGAGGAGGACGCGTAGCACGCGATCCGGTCGCAGCAGGCTGGTGGGCGCAGCGAGCAGGCCCGTCACGCGTACGAACGCGGCACCCAGGCTCGGGTCGGTGGCGGCTGCGGCGTGCAGCCGGGGCAGATACGCGTTGACCATGCGGGTCCGTGCCGTGCGGCGACCACGTACCTCGGGGAAGGCCAGATCCGAGCCGGTGGCGATCTCCCATGGCACGTCGACGACTTTGGCCATGGCCTGGAAGTAGCGGCGAGAGGTCGGCAGGCGCCCTTCGGCCAGCAGGTCACCGAACGCGGCGGCCTGGAGCGCGGCCACGGTCATACCCTGGCCGTAGATGGGGTTGAATCCGCATACCGCGTCGCCGATGACGAACAGCCCGGCGGGGAAGCGGGACAGCCGCTCGTACCGGTGTCGCACGTTGGCCGGGTACTGGAAGGTGGCTGGCTTGCCGAGCGGTTCGCCGTCGCGGATCGCGCGGTAGATGTCGTCGAAGGGCAGGCTCCGTGCGAACGCGAGGAAACCGTCCAGTTCGGTCGGCGGTTGGTCGCCGAGCATCCCGACCTGGGTGGCCAGGTACCGGTCGCCCTCCTGCGCGACGAGCCCTGCCGCCCGCGGCTGCCCGGGGTGCCAGGAGTGCAGCATGAGCGCGTCGCTGCCCAGCGCGCCGGGCGGCAACCGGTAGGCGCGGCTGGCGTAGCACACCCCGATGTGCACCTTGTCGGCCTGCGGTCGGGGGTAGCCCCAACTCTCCAGCCAGAGCGGAGTACGCGAGCCGCGCCCGGTCGCGTCGACGACCAGATCGGCGCCGATGACCGTGATGTCGCCGTCGTCACCGCGTACCCGCACCCCGGTGACAGCACGGCGGTCGGCCGTGGTGCTCGGCTCGACGACATCGAGGCCGTCGGCGACGCGGACGTTCGGCAGGGCGCGGACGCGATTCCGTACGGCGGACTCCAGCAGCGGCCGGCTGGGGAACAGGACCGGCTGGCCGATGTCCGCCTGCTTGATCCGATGACCGGACAGAAACCATCGAATGCCACCCAGCAGGTCCCCCGCAGGTGCGCCGTCCGCGATGATCTCGGCGGTCAGGCCGGGGAACAGTTCGTCCAGCACCTGCGCGCCTCGGGCCAACAGCGCGTGGATGTGGTGTCCCTGCGGTGCGCCACGGCGCTGCGCCACGCCCGGAGGCAGGCGGTCGCGTTCGACGATCGTCACCCGCTCGAACGACTCCGCGAGGACCCGCGCGGTGAGCAGGCCCGCCATGCTCGCACCCAAGACGACCGCATGCCGGCCGACGACGTGACCCATGGCGCCTCCCAGGCTTCCGCACCAGGGCGCAATTATCTGCGGTGAAATCGAGGGTCTTCTTCTTCGACGTTGCGCTGAGGAGAGTTTCCGGTGCGGCGAGCCGGAATTTCAGCCCGACATCGGTCAGCACGGTCGTGGTCCGGCTGCCGTTACGGGTGTTCCCACTGTTTCGCGCTGTCCAAGCCCGGAACGGGGCGGGGGACAGCGCCGCGTGGAACCGTGCCAGGTTGGTATGGCCCTCCGCCACCTCTGGTATTACCCTGCCGCCACGGCGCGTGGTGAGAATTCAGCTGTCTTGTAGATCTCGTTCGATGCGGGCGGCGATCTCCTGCATCTTCTCCGTGGGAAAGGGCAGTCCATGCTCCAACGATCACGACGCCGTACCGCGTTCGGCGCGGCCCTCGTCGCACTCTTCACGTTCGTCTCCGGGCTGGTCGTCACCAGCCCGGCCCGGGCCGCCACGGCCACGTTCCTCTGCGACGACGGTGGGACGGCCGGCACCGAGACCCCGTCCTACAGTCCCAACAGCCAGTGCGCCTCGTGGGCCGACTACTACCTTCACCTCTGGCCCGAGAGGTGCCTCACGGACACCCGGGACGAGCCGCTCAACTCGCCGCAGGACACGATGAACGTCAGCTGCATCGACAGCGCCGTCCCGAATCCGCCGGGCTACGGGTCAAGCGCCGACGTCTCCTTCATGCTCGACGTGGTCAATCCCGGCCTGGCCGGACCGGGGGTGCTCAACGGTGGCACCTACCGGGTGGACGGGTACGTCAGGAACCTCTCCACCACGACGACCGCCCAGCAGGTCCGGGTGCCGCTGACCCTCAACGGCCTGACCGTGATCTCGGCGACGCCGACCGCCGGCACGTTCAGCGGGACGACGTGGACGGTGGGGAACCTGGCGCCCGGGGTCGAGCGCAGGATCGTCCTGCAGGTGAAGACCCCGATCGGTACGGGGCTGAAGGCCACGAACCTGGTGGCGCAGGCGAGCGCCTCGACCACCGACCCGGCCTCGGCCAACAACCGGAAGGTGGAGACGCTGATCTCCAGCTCCGGACCGTTCGCCAAGACCGACGGTGGGTGCACCTCCGGTTCGCTCCAGAGCCGTAACCGCACCTCGACGGTGAACCCCAACGGCTACCGTGCCGACGGCTGGCGGATCTTCCGGACCGGCGTCGTCCGAGCCACCATGACCTGGACCGGCGTCTGCATGGCCAGTGACGGGCGGCTGCTGACCACCGGCACCTACAACGTCACCGCAGCCGGAATCAACGGTTGGACGCTGGTCAGCGTCGGTGCCGCCCAGTGCACCCGGGACCAGAACGTGGCCCACTGCAACCGGTACGTCGAGCTCCAGGCGCCCCAGGGCTGGCGACCGGAGACTCTGGAACTGGCCGGGTCGATCGGTACGACCCTCAACGCCGGCATCACCCAGGCGGCGGCGAACCTCGGCATCACCCTGAACCCGCAGGTCTCCTTCCAGGCGGTCTGGAACGCCGAGCGCCGTACGATCCGTCTCCCGTTCAGCATGCTGATGTACCGGGGCGGCTGCACCTGGGCGGCCGGTGCCGGCAGCAGCTCCCTCCCGGGCTCCTGCGGCTAGCCACCCGCGCCCGCACCGACCGCTGCCCGGCCCCGCGCCGGGCAGCGGCGTACCCGACCCGCACCGGCCGGTCCAGACCGCGCCACGGGAGCGTCTTTCACGCGTCAGGTGGTTGCCGCAGGTGGGCTTACCAACCGGACGGCCGCCGCATACCATCTGAGCCCGTGGATGCGCGAGATCTTCGGCTGCTGCTCGGTGTGGCCGACGGCGCCGATGTGGGGGACCTCGCGGCCCGTTCGGGCATCAGTGAGTCCGGGGTGCGCAGACGGCTGGGCCGGCTGGCAGGTGTGGGCGAGGCCGGTTGGTTGTGCCGGACGGGACAGGGCTACCGGCTGTCCGAGCGTGGGCGGGCGGCGTTGGACGCAATTGGTCGGGCGGTCACCGCGTGCGACACGATCGCCGGGATCATCGACGCCGATTCCGTCTCCGTCCGGCACGCTCAGTTGGTCGACGTGGTCGCCGCGACCGGTTCGATCGGTGGCGCGGCCCGTCATCTGGGGTTGCCGCAGCCGTCGGTGAGTGCCCTGGTGGCGCGGATCGAGCGGCAGTGGCGGGCCGTGCTGTTCGAGCGGACCCCGGGCGGGGTACGACCCACCCCGATCCTGGTCGAGCTGCTCCCGCACCTGCGCGCCCTGGCCTCGGTGACCTCCCCGGTCACCGACCCCGAGGAGCCACCGGTGCCGCCCGGCGTTCTGCAGTTGGCCAGTGAGTTCGGCTTCAGCGGACTGCTCGACGCGCTTCGCGACGACGCGCTGGTCGACGTCCGGCAGCACATCGTCGACATCCCCGGGCCCGACTGGACCCCGGCGATGCTCGCCGCCGACATCTGTGTGTACGCCGACCTTCCGTTGGTGGGGTTGGCGGTGCCGCCGGGGTGGGACAGCACGGTGGCGTTCGAGGACCCGGCGTACGTCCTGATGCCGCACGACGTCGGTCCCGGTCGCACCGAGATCAGCCTGCGGGAACTGGCCGGTCTGGACTGGCTCACCGGCCCGGCCGGCACCCGCAACCACCGTTCGGTGGTGTCGCTGTGCCGGGCGGCGGGTTTCGAACCGCGGATCCGGTTCACCGCACTCAACGGGCCGAGCGGTCGCCGGATCCTGGAGGGCGGCGGGGCCGTCGCGCTCACCAGCGCAACTCTGGTCCCCGCCGGGACCATGCACACCGTCCGGCTCGCCGAGGACGTCCGGATCAGGATGACCGTGAGTTGGCGGCACCGCAGCACCGCCACCGCGACGGCGGGGTGGCTGGTGCGTTGGCTGCGCGACCAGCAGGTCCGGCGGCTTGCCGAGTGTCGGCCGGATCTGCTCACCGAGTTGCGGGCCGACCCGGCCCGGTGGCCGACGTACGCCCGGCAGGAGGTCCACCGAACGCACCACCCTGAGCAGGATTGACGCGCCACCTCGGGCAGCGCGGGCACCGTCGCTGTGGCACCGATCCTGATGCCGGGGTTCGCCTCCGCTGCGGGTGAAAGCAGTTGCCGATCGAGCAAGTGATCGAATGCAATCGTGGACGTGAAGGAGCGGGCGAGGCGGGAGGGCGTCCATCCGGTTGCGGCGTATCGCTGGCTCCGGGAAGGCACGCTGCCCGCGCCTGCTCGACGGGCGCCGCGTGGCGGCGGACCGCGTCCGCCGCGTGGTCGACGCCGGCACCGACCCGGACGGTTCGGCGTGACGACAATTCAGGCGTACCGGTACGCCCTCGACCGGGAAGGGCCCCGGTGGCAGGACGCGGAGCCGACGGCAACTACCAACAGTGCGCTGTGGTGAGTGCACTGAGAGGTGACGGAGGAGCACGTGCTCGAGAAGCTGATCATCCAGAGGACCCTGCGCGTGCCGGCGAGTACGGGCACGGCCGGTGACGGTACCGCCGTGGCCCGGCAGTTGGACGCCGCGCTGCTCGGTGTCGGGTTCTCGGCGTCGCGGGCGCTGCTGGAGCACATCGGCACCCTGGCCCCGGCACCGGCGATGGACCTCGCCGCCACGGTTGTCTCCGCCGTCCGTGAGCTGGTCGGCGACCACGTGCAACACAACGCCTACTTCATCGACTTCCCGCACGGCGTGCCGGACACCGTCGAGTTCTGGACCGACCGGCTCCGCGCCGCCGTCCTCACCGGCGGCGGTACGGCGACCGACGGGCAACTCCGCGACGCCGTCGCCTCCGGTGGGGTGAACCTGCTCGCCCTGCCTGGCTACGGGGCCTACCAGCACACCTACGCCGAGTTGCTGGCCGCGCACGACGACCTGGTCACCGCAGCCGGCGACCGGGTGACCGTGCTGCGTCTCGGCGACACCGTCGACGTGGAGTCGGAGCGGCTGTACCTGGACCTGGCCGGTGGCACGACACCACACGGCGAGGCCGACCTCGCGCTCCTCAGCGAACTCACGGTCGCCTGCCTGGACGGCGTGCAGCCGGCCGAGATCCCGGTACGGGAGAACCGGGCCGTACTCAACGGGATCCGGCTGGTTCTCGGCCGTCCGCTGGTCGCCGTGGACACGGTGACCGACGTGCTGCGTCTGGCCTGCCAGGTCTCCGACGGGGACGTCTCCCTCGTGACGCCCACCCGGTTCCGTGCCTTCCGGCGCCCGGAACGGCGGATGCTGCTCGCCGCACTGGACCGGGTCGTCGCTGCGAACCCGAACAAGCTCGCTGACGTCGTCCGCTACGCGGAGCGGTGGAAGCGGCTCGGGGAACGGCTGCACCCGCACGAGTACGGCCAGTGGCCGCACGCACAGGCGGTGTTCGCGGTCGCGCGCGGCGAGCAGCGGGTACCCGGTCTCGCCGGCCGCGCGGAGGCGGCGATCCGGGCCGGAACGATCGGTCCGGCCGCGTCGGTGCTGTCGGCGGCGCCCGGCCTGCTCCTGCGATCCGCGGACCGGCTGCTGCGGCTGGCGTCGCCGTCGGAGCGGTCCGCCGTCGTCGAGGCGGTGACCGGTGCGCTCGGCTCGGCGTCGGGTCGGGTGCTGCTCTCGCTCCGGGAGCACGTCGACAACCGGCTGACGCCCGCGTCCGCCCGGATGTACGTGGGTCGCTCGCGGCGCGCGTGGGTCGGACCGGACGAGCGGCCGACGCTGCCGGCCGGGTTGGTGGCCGAGTTGTCGGCGCTGCTCGACACCGAGATCGGTACCCGGCTGCCGGAGCCGCTGCGACCGCTGGTGGTGGACCCGGAGGTGCTCGACGTCGCCCTGCCGCTGTCGGGCAAGGCGACCGAGAGTGGGTTCGCGGTCCTGCCGAGGGGTTCACGGGCGTCGGTCTCCGGTGAGCTGCTGCGCTTCTTCACATACTGGCGTCAGGCCGGTCGGCGCACCGACCACGACCTGTCGGTGCTGCTGCTCGACGAGGGGTTCCACAGCGCGGGCCAGGTGTCCTGGACCAACTACCACCACGACGGTGTGGTGCACTCCGGTGACATCACCGACGCCACGAACGGTGCGACCGAGTTCGTCGACGTGCCCCTGACGGTGCAGGGGAGCTACGTGGTGCCGCAGGTGTACGTCTATGCGGGCGAGTCGTTCGACGAGGTCGCCGAGTCGATGTTCGGGTACCAGACCCGGACGCGGGAGCAGCGCGGTGCGCCGTTCGACGCGCGGACCGTGCGGGCCCGTTCGCACCTGCGCGGTCAGGGCCGCGTCGCGTTGCCGATGGTGTTCGCCAAGGGCGAGCAGGGCTGGCAGGCGGTGTGGCTGCACCTGTACCTGCGGGGCCGGCCGTCGTTCAACCGGGTGGAGGACAACACGTTCACCACCGCCGACCGGGTACGGGCACTGGTGGAACGGCGTTACCTCACGGTCTCCTACCTCGTCGACCGGTGGCGTACCCGGGGCGAGGTGACGATGTGGGACGGCCGGATGCCGGACGAGCCGGTCACCTTCGTCGGTATCGAGGCGCCGGGGGACCTGCCGGACGGATCGGAGGCGTATACACTTGACCGGCTCGGGGAGCTGATCCCCGAGTAGGCGGGCGACAGCCGAGGCCATGTGGGCGCTTCCTGCTATTCCGTTCGATTCGGGAACCTCCGCCATGCGGGGGATCTGGTATTCAGCACCCGCGCTCTCCTCGGCTCGCCTGCGGCCCACCGACGTCCTCCGGTCGCGTCCCGACCTGACCCGGGCCGGCGGCGTCCCGCTGCCGCCTGCATGGCAGCACGACGCCGGCCCGTAGGGTCACGTGATGAACGTGGTGAACACGCAGCAGGTCCGGCAGGCGTATGCGTCCGTTGCGGAGCTCTACATCGGGCTGTTCGGGACACGCCAGCAGGTCCACGCCGACGACCTCGCCTTCATCGGGCGGCATCTGGCGGGCCGACCCGGCACCGTCCTCGACCTGGGCTGCGGGCCCGGCCATATCACCGACTACCTCCGGTCGTCGGGCGTCGACGCGACGGGCATCGACCTGGTGCCCGAGTTCGTCGCCCATGCGCGGGCCACCCACCCGGACGGACGGTACGAACTCGGGTCGATGGATAGGCTCGCCGCTGCCGACCGTTCCGTCGTGGGCATCCTGGCCTGGTTCTCGTTGATCCATCTGCCGCCGCAGGATCTCGACGGCGTGCTCGCGGAGTTCCGCCGGGTGCTGGCCCCGGCCGCGACGTTGGTGACCGGGTTCTTCGTGAGGGACGAGGTCGACGCCTTCGACCACAAGGTCGTGACCGCCTGGCGCTGGCCCGTCGACGAGTTCTCCGAGCGACTGACCCGGGTCGGCTTCCGGGAGGTCGAGCGGCTGCAGCGGCCCGCCGAGGGCCCTCACCGGCCGTACGCCGCCATCGCGGCCACCGCGATCGTCGGGTGAGCCGGCTCCGCCGTGACCCGCCCGGCATCCGTCGAAAAAACTCGGGCCGTGGTGTCGGATCGGGCCCACGGTGTTCGTTGCAGAGGTGAACGGCCGCCCACGAGGGGCACCCGACGCACACAGGAGACGATCTGCGATGCAGTACCTGATTTCCGTGATCCACGACGACTCCACCCTCGCCACGCCGGACGAGATGGCCGCCATCGACGTGTTCAACGACCGGCTCCAGGCGGCGGGCCACTGGGTCTTCGCCGGTGGCCTCGCCGGTCCCGACTCGGCCACCGTCATCGACAACCGCGGTGCGGAACCGCTGTTCACCGACGGACCCTTCCTGGAGTCGAAGGAGCACCTCATCGGCTTCTGGATCATCGAGGCGCCCGACCTGGACGTGGCACTCACGCTCGCCGCCGAGGGATCGAAACACTGCAACCGGAAGGTCGAGGTGCGGCCGTTCCGGTGAACGTGGTGGACGCCCGCCAGGCGGTCACCCGGGCCCACCGGGAGGAGTGGGCGCGGGTGGTCGCCGCACTGACCCGGCGTTTCGGTGACCTCGACATCGCCGAGGAGGCAGCGGCCGAGGCGTTCGCGACCGCCGTCGAGCGTTGGCCGGACGACGGCGTACCGCCCAACCCCGGAGCCTGGCTGACCACCACCGCCAGCCGCAGAGCCATCGACCGGATCCGGCGCGAGAACAGACGCGACGACAAGCAGCGGGAGGCCCAACTGTGCTACGACAGCCCACCCGAACCGCTCGGCGCCATCGACGACGAGCGGCTCCGGCTGATCTTCACCTGCTGTCACCCGGCGCTCGCGATGCCGACCCGGGTGGCGTTGACGCTGCGCATGGTCGGCGGTCTGACCGTGGCCGAGATCGCCCGCGCCTTCCTGGTGCAGGAGACCGCCATGGGACAGCGGATCACCCGGGCGAAAGCCAAGATCAAGGCAGCTCGCATCCCGTACCGGGTGCCGTCGGCGGCCGACCTCCCGGGACGGGTGTCCGGCGTACTCGCCGTGCTCTTCCTCGTGTTCAACGAGGGCTACCTGACGACCGGACCCGACACCGATCCCGTACGTCAGGACCTGACCGCCGAGGCGATCCGGCTCACCCGACTGGTCCGTGACCTTCTGCCGGGCGACGGTGAGGTGGCCGGGCTGCTGGCGTTGATGCTGCTCACCGAGGCCCGCCGGGCCGCCCGCGTCTCGGCCGGCGGTGAACTGGTCACCCTCGCCGAGCAGGACCGGGGAGCTTGGGACGCCGCGCTGATCGCCGAGGGCCACCGGCTGGTGCGGGAACGCCTGGCCGCCGGAACGGCCCCGGGCCGCTACCAGATCCTCGCCGCGATCAACGCCGTGCACACCTGCGTCCGCGACGTCCGTGACACCGACTGGTCGCAGGTCGTCGCCCTCTACGACCAGCTTGTCCGGCTCGACCCCTCACCGGTCGTCGCCCTCAACCGGGCCATCGCGGTCGCCGAGCTGGACGGGCCGGAGGTGGCGTTGGCGGCTGTCGACCGGCTCGAACCCGACCTGGCCGGTTACCGCGCGTACCACGCGACCCGCGCCGACCTGCTGCGTCGGCTGGGCCGCAGCCAGGAGTCCCGCGCGGCGTACGACAGCGCCATCGTGCTGGCGGGCAACACCGCCGAGACCGCCTACCTGACCCGCCGCCGCGACCAGCTCGGCTAGACGAGTAAGTCCGAAGTCGGGTCAGTGGTCGTAGGCGATCAGGGACCTGGTCACGGGTTGGCCGGTGGCGCGGTTGTGCCAGATCGCGGCGGTCATGGCGAGGATTCGCTGCGCGACTCGGGC
>NZ_WVUH01000479.1 GCF_017614955.1 Micromonospora echinofusca | reverse complement strand
CTCCTGCTCGACGAACCGGCCGGGGGACTGGGCGGCGACGACCTCACCGACCTGGCGACCCTGATCCGCGAGCTGCCTGACCGGGACCCCGACCCGTGCGCCGTGCTGCTGGTGGAGCACCACATGGACCTGGTGATGTCGGTCTGCGACACGATCACGGTGCTCGACTTCGGCCGGGTGGTCGCCACCGGCACCCCCGACGAGATCCGCGACGACCCGGCGGTCACCGACGCCTACCTCGGCGCGGCCGTCGACGGGGCCGGCACGTGAGCACCGGGGAACTGCTCGGGGTACGCGGGCTGGTGGCCGGGTACGGCGCGGTCCCGGTCCTGCACACCGTGGACCTCTCCGTGCCGCCGCGTACCATCGCCGCCGTGGTGGGCGCCAACGGCGCCGGCAAGACCACCCTGCTGCGCGCCGTCTCCGGGCTTCTCCCACCCACCGCCGGCCGGATCGTCCTCGACGGTACGGACCTGCGCGGGACACGGGTGGAACAGCTCGTCCGGCGGGGCGTGGCACACGTACCCGAGGGCCGGGGCGTGGTCGGTGAACTCACCGTCGACGAGAACCTGCGGCTCGGCGGGCTGTGGCGGCGCGACCGGGCCGACGCCGCCCGCGCCCTCGACGAGGTCTACCAGCTCTTCGCGCCCCTGGCCCGTCGGCGGCGGCACCTCGGGCACCAGCTCTCCGGCGGCGAACGGCAGATGCTCGCCCTCGGCCGGGCCCTCGTCGGCCGCCCCCGCCTGCTGCTGCTCGACGAGCCGTCGCTCGGGTTGGCACCCCGGGTGGTCGCGCAGATCATGGCGCTGCTCCGGCAGTTGCGCGACGACACCGGCCTGACCGTGCTGCTCGTCGAGCAGAACGTGCGCAGTGCCCTCTCCGTCGCCGACCAGGGCGTGGTGATGGCGCTCGGCCGGATCGTCGCCTCCGGCCCGGCCGCCGGACTCCGCGACGACGATCACCTGCGCCACGCGTACCTCGGATTCTGACCACCCGAGTCCCCCGGAGGGAGGACTGTTGGACCGCTTCGTCTTCCTCACCCTCGACGGTCTGTCCAGGGGCGCGGTCTACGCCGCGTTCGCGCTGGCCCTGGTACTCATCTGGCGGGCCGCGCGGATCGTCAACTTCGCGCAGGGCGCGATGGCCGTCGCCACCGCCTACGTCGCCCACAGCGTCGCGGCGGCCACCGGGTCGTACTGGTGGGGCTTCCTGGCCGCGCTCGTCGCCGGCCTGCTCCTCGGCGCGCTGGTTGACGTGGCGGTGATGCGGCTGGTCGACTCGACCTCCCCGCTCAACCCGGTGATCGTCGCCCTCGGTCTGGTCCTGCTGATCCAGGCGGTCCTCGGGATGGTCTACGGCAACGAGTACCGGCCCGCCGAGGCGCCGTTCAGCCGGGCCGCCCTGACCCTCGGCGGAGTCGGCGTGCTGTCGCCGTACGACCTGTTCGTCCTCGCCGCGGTCGGGGCGGTGGTCGTCGCGCTCGCCTGGATGTTCGCCCGCACCGGCACCGGCCTGCGGATGCGGGCCGCCGCGTTCGCCCCGGCGGTCGCCCGGCTGCTCGGGGTCGACGTCGGCGGGATGCTCACCCTCGGCTGGGCCCTCGCCTCCGGCGTCGGCGCGCTGGCCGGTCTGCTGGTGATCCCCACCGAACTGGGGCTGCACCCGCACGCCATGGACCTGGTCTTCGTCTCGGCGTTCACCGCTGCCGTGGTCGGCGGGTTGGACAGCCCGCCGGGGGCCGTCGTCGGTGGCCTCGCGGTCGGTCTGGTCCTCTCCTACGTCAGCGGGTACGCCGGCAGCGACCTCGCCCCCCTCGCGGTGCTCGTGCTGCTGCTGGCGGTGCTGCTGATCCGCCCCGGCGGTCTGTTCGCCCAGGTCACCGCGAGGCGGGTGTGAAGGGCCCGACCCTGGCACGGCACCTGGGCGCCGGGGCCGTCGCCGTGGCGCTGCTGGTGCCGGTCAGCTTCGCGCTGGAGCCGTTCCGCGCCTTCCAACTCGCCACCGTGGCGGCATACCTCTGCGCGACCGCCGGGCTGACCGTACTGACCGGACTCAACGGGCAGCTCTCGTTGGGGCACGGCGCGCTGATGGCCGTCGGCGCGTACACCGTCGCCCTCAGCCAGACCGCGTTCGCCGACGCGGGGGTCACCGGCGGCTGGGTGCTGCCGGTCTCCTTCGGTGCGGCGGTCGGCGCCACCGTCGCGGTCGGTGCCCTGGTCGGGGTGGCGGCGGCCCGGTTGCGCGGCCCGTACCTGGCCGGGGTGACCCTGGCCGTCGCGGTCGTCGTACCGGCGCTGACCGTCACCTTCGACGGCGTCCTCGGCGGCGAGCAGGGGCTGTCCGTGCCGGTGGACCCGCCGCCGGCCGGGCTCGGCGCGTCCTTCCCCTACGAGCGGTGGCAGCTCTGGATCGCCGGGGCGGCCACCCTGCCCGTCCTGCTGCTCCTCGGCAACCTGGTCCGCAGCCGGTACGGCCGGACGTTCCGGGCGGTCCGCGACGACGAGGTCGCCGCCCGGCTCGCCGGCATCGACGTGGCCCGCACGCAGGTGCTCGCCTTCGTGGTCAGCGCGGCCGGGGCCGGGGTGGGCGGCGGGCTGCTGGCGGTGCTGGCGCAGAGCGTGTCCCCCGGGGCGTTCTCCCTGACGCTGTCGCTCTCCCTGGTCATGGCGGTCGTCGTCGGCGGCCTGGGCCGGCTCGCCGGGGCCGGCTGGGGAGCGGTCCTGCTGGTCGCGCTCCCCGACCTGACCCACTCGGTGACCGGGCTGGTCAGTTTTCCGCCGGCGCTGGCCCAGCGGATGGCGGGCAACCTGCCGTTGGCCGTCTTCGGGGTCACGTTGGTCGTCGTCGTGGTCGCCGCGCCCGGCGGGATACAGGGTCTGCTCTCCCGGTCGGGGCGTGCGCTGCGCTCCCGACCGGACCCGTCCACCACCCACCACCCCTAGAAACAGGACCGGACCGAGGAAAGGTCGGTGCCCCGATGCAACGTCCCACACGACGCGGCCTGGCGATCGCCACCGCAGTGTCCCTGTTGGTCACCGCCGCCGGTTGCGGCGACGGAGCCGGATCCGGCGGCGACGCCGCCGTACCCGGGGTGACCACGAACGAGATCCTGGTCGGTACGCACATGCCGCTGACCGGGCCGGCCTCGGCCGGCTACTCCAAGATCGCTCCGGCCACCCGGGCCTACTTCGACTACGTCAACGCGCAGGGCGGCGTGCACGGCCGGAAGATCACCTACAAGATCGTGGACGACGGCTACAACCCGGCCAACACCCAGCAGGTGGTCCGCCAACTGGTCCTCCAGGACCGGGTGTTCGCCATCCTCAACGGGCTCGGTACGCCGACCCACACCGGCGTGCTCGACTTCCTCAAGAGCAACCGGGTGCCCGACCTCTTCGTGGCCTCCGGGAGCCGGAGCTGGGACCAGCCCGACCGGTACCCGGGCACCTTCGGTTTCAACGTCGACTACACCGTGGAGGGCAAGATCCTGGCCCACCACGTGCAGACCGCCCTGCCGGGCCGGAAGGTCTGCTTCCTCGGCCAGAACGACGACTTCGGTCGGGACAGCCTGCTCGGGGTGGAGGCCGTGCTCGGGGCCGGCGGCGTCGCCGTCAGGGAGAACTACGTCACCAGCAACACCAACCTCGCACCCCAGATCGGGGCGTTCAAGGCCGCCGGCTGCCAGGTGGTCGTCCTCGCCACCGTGCCCGGCTTCACCGCCCTGGCCGTCGGCACCGCCGCCCGGCTCGGTTTCCGGCCACAGTGGCTGGTCTCCAACGTGGGCGCCGACCACCCGACCCTGGCCAAGCAGCTCGGCACCGCCGCGCCGCTGCTGGAGGGCATGGTCGGGGTGAACTACCTGCCGATGCAGCACGACACCGCCAATCCGTGGATCCAGCTCTTCACCCGGATCAACCGGGAGCACAACGGGGACGCGCCGTTCGACGGCAACACCGTCTACGGCATGGCGGTCGGCTATCTCTTCGTGCAGGCGCTGTTCGCCGCCGGCCGGGACCTCACCCGGGAGTCGCTGACCGGGGCGGTGCGCCGGGGCGGTTTCCAGGGGCCCGGCCTGGCGCCGCTGCGCTTCTCGGCCACCGACCACTCGGGGTACGGCGGGGGCCGGCTCACCCGGGTGACCGGGGGAGTGCAGAGCTACGTCGGCCCGACCTACGAGACCGACGAGCGGGACGGACCGGTCCGGGAGTACCCCGCCGCCCCGGTGGCACCACCGGCGAACGGTGTGCCCTCGACGCCCTGACCGGTGCGGTGGATCTCCCGGTCGCCCAGCTGCCTGGTGCGGCCGGGGTGGGCCGGCGCGCGTCTAGACTCGCGGTGCGGGTACGGG
>NZ_WVUH01000478.1 GCF_017614955.1 Micromonospora echinofusca | reverse complement strand
GGGTCGGGGTGACCGGTGCCGGCGCGCCGGCAGCCGGGTCACGGACCAGGTGCCGTTCCAGGTTGACCTGGGACTGGCCGGTACCGCCGACGGTGATGTCGTCGTACGCCTGGAGCAGTTTCTGCTGGTCGAAGTAGAGCACGCTCATGCTCAACGGGGTCGGCTGCTCGCCCTCCAGGCCACGCAGCCCGGCGCCACCGGTCGAGCCCTGCGTCATCAGCAGGGTGGGGGTCTTCCCGGGTACCTCGGGCAGCTTCGACACCTGCCGCTTGTGGGTGTGCCCGGAGAGCACCAGTGGGCAGGTACCGGAGAGCGGTCCGGCCGACGAGGGGTCGTGCACCAGCGCGATGTTCACCGGTACCGTCGAACCCCGGACCGTCCCGGCCAGCCGGTCACCGGCCCCGATCAGCTGGTCGGCGCCTTCCCGGGTCAGTCCGGAGCCGTTCGGCGAGGTGCTCTTGTCCGGGGTGAACCGGGGGTCGCCGATGCCGGCGATGGTCAACCCGGCGACGGTGGTCACCTTGTTGTCCAGCACGATCGCGTTCTGCTGCCGCGCGACGGCGGCAGCCGTCGCCGGGGAGTCGTGGTTGCCCCGGATGAACACGTACGGCTTCTTGAGCAGGCCGATCGAGCTGGTGAAGGAGGCCTCCGGCTCGCTGCCCCAGTCGGTCATGTCGCCGGTGTCGATCACCACGTCGATGTTGAACTGCTCCACCACGGTCCGGATCAACTGCCAGCCGGTGGGGTTGAGGTGCATGTCGGAGACGTGCAGGACCCGGGTGGTGCCCGGGGTCGGCTCGTACACCGGCAGCGCCGAGACCGTCGTGTAGAGCTTGCCGACGTTACCGACCAGTCGTTGGAGCTGTTCGGAGTACTTGCCGAAGTCGGTGGCGATCTTCCGGGCGTCACCGACGATGGCCGGGGCGTTGACCAGCAGCCCTTCGTACCGGGGTTCCTCGATGGACTGGGGCCGGACGGTGAGCGCGGCCCAGCCCAGACTGCCGGCGGTGATTACCAGGGCCAGGCCGCCCGACCAGGCGACCGGTCGGCTGTCCCGGAACGCCAGGGCGGCCAGCAGCAGCGCGGTGAGCACCGCGACGCCGACCGTGCGCAGCCCCAGCCGGAGCACCCCGGCGCGGACGTCGGTGACCGCCGACTGGCTGGCCTGGGCCAGTCCGGCCGGGTTGTCGATCAGCGCCTCGGTGCGGCGCTGGTCGAGGGCGCCGAGCCGGACCGTCAGGTGGGTCGGCCCGGAGTGACTGTCGAGCAGCAGGGCGCCCAGCGGCGGGATGGCGACGGTGGTGCCACCGTGCGTCGCCGGGGTGATCGACAACTCCGCCCGGAACGGCCCGATGTCGGTCTCGGTGTGCCCGGCCAGCAGCACCCCGACGACGATGCCGGTGAGGCTGACCACGAGTACCCCGACCACGCGCAGCACCCAGCGGAGGCGGCGGCGGACGGCGGCGGCCCCGGGGGTCCGTCCGACCCGCGGGGTGTGCTCCTCGTCCGGCTGCCTGTCCATACTCAGATTCTCACCTGCCCGAGCGGGGATCTTGGCAAACCTGCCGGAACCGCGCGTCGTCCGATCCGCACCGGGTGTCGGGCCGCACCGTCCCGCTCAGCTCCGGCCGGCTCCGCCGCCGGAGAAGACCAGCCGCAGGATGCGGTCGTCCTCCGGCTTCGGGTTGCCCCGCCCGTCGTGGTTGGAGGTGGTCAGCCAGATCGAGCCGTCCGGCGCGGCGGCAACGGTCCGTAGCCGGCCGTACTGGCCGTTGAGCAGGGCGCTGGGCTGCCCGAGTACGGTGCCCTTGGCGGTCAGCTCGACGAGCCAGAGCCGTTGGCCGCGGAGGCAGGCGGTGACCAGCACCCGCTCGACCATCGCCGCCCCCGAGCAGGACGCGTCCGAGGTCTTCCACTGCACGACCGGGTCGACGAACCGGTCGTTGTTGCCGCCGGCCTGGCCCTCCACCTCCGGCCAGCCGTAGTTCTTCCCGGGCTGGATCAGGTTGACCTCGTCCCAGGTGTTCTGCCCGAACTCGGTGGCGTACATCCGCTTGTCCGGGTCCCAGGCGAAGCCCTGGACGTTGCGGTGGCCCAGCGACCAGACGGGGGAGTCCCGTACCGGGTTGCCGGGGGCCGGTTTCCCGTCGGCGGTGATCCGCAGGATCTTGCCGCCGAGGTTCTTCGGATCCTGGGACAGCCCCCGGTCGGAGGCGTCCCCGGTGCTGACGTAGAGGAAACCGTCCGGGCCGAAGGCGAGCCGGCCACCGTTGTGGATGCCGGAGCGCGGGATGCCGGTGACGATCGGGGTCGGTTCGCCGCCGAGGGTCAACCGGGCGACCCGGTTGTCCTGTGCGGTGGAGTAGTAGACGAAGACCGACCGGTCCTTGTCGTAGGTCGGGGAGACCGCGATGCCGAGCAGTCCGCCCTCGCCGGCGGCGTCGACCTCGTCGAGGGTCTGCACGGTGGTGACCTTCAGCCCGGAGGTGTCCGACTCCGGACCGACCTGGAGGATCTTCGCGCTGTCCCGCTCGGTGACCAGGGCGGCGCCGTCCGGCAGGAACGCCAGCCCCCAGGGCACCCGGAGGCCCTTGGCCAGCACCGTCGCGGCGACCTGCTGACCCCCGCCGCCGCTGGCCGACACCGACGGGGTCGGCAGGTTGGGCGGCTGACCGGCCGGGTCCGGCTCCGGGGGACCGAAACTGCATCCGGTGGTGGCGGCCAGGACCGCCGCGCAGAGCACGGCCACCGCCCGGCGACGGGTGGTCCGGGGGTACGGGGGACGCACGTTCATCCCACCCAGCCTAGCCGGGTACGCCCCGTCGACCGATATCGTCGGCTCCCGTGAAGGTGTGGATTCCGCACGAGCGGGGCCGGGCGCTGCTCGGCGACCTGCCGACCGGGGTGACCGTGCAGGTCGCCGAGGCGCTGGACCGGATCCCGTCGGACTCGGCGGGGGTGGCTTTCTGGGTACCGCCGTTCCTGTCCAAGGGGACCACGGCGCGTCTGGCGGGTGAGATGCCGGACCTGCGGGTGGTGCAACTGCTCTCCGCCGGGGCGGACGCCTGGGTCGGCCGGCTGCCCGACCGGGTGGTGCTCTGCGACGCCCGGGGGGTGCACGACTCGGCGACCGCCGAGTGGGTCCTCGCCGCGATCCTCGCCCACCTGCGGGCCTTCCCGGCGTTCGCCCGGGCGCAGTCCCGCCGGGAGTGGGCGTACGACGGGTTCACCCCGACCGACGAGTTGGCCGGTAAGCGGGTGCTCGTGGTCGGTGCCGGGTCGATCGGGACGGCGGTGGCGGCCCGGCTCGCCCCGTTCGAGGTGACGGTGACCCTGGTGGCCCGGACCGCCCGGCCGGAGCAGGGCGTCCGGCCGGTGGAGGAGCTGCTGGGGCTGCTGCCGACCGCCGACGTGGTGGTGGTGCTGGTGCCGTTGACCGAGGCGACCCGGGGGCTGGTCGACGCCCGGTTCCTGGCGGCCATGCCGGACGGCGCGTTGCTGGTGAACGCGGCGCGCGGGCCGGTGGCGCGGATGCCGGAGCTGACCGAGGCGCTGGCCGGTGGGCGGATCTCCGCGGTGCTCGACGTCACCGATCCGGAGCCGTTGCCCGCCGACCATCCGCTGTGGACGATGCCGAACGTGTTCGTCACCCCGCACGTCGCCGGTTCGGTACGCGGGCTGCTGCCGCGTGCCTACCGGCTGGTCGGTGCCCAGTTGCGCCGCTTCCTGGCCGGTGAGCCACTGGTGAACCAGGTGGTGGACGGCTACTGACGGGCCCCCGGCCCGGTGGGCTGACAGGTCCCCGGCCCGGTGGGCTGAAGGGGCCCCGGCCCGGCCGGGCGGCCCGGTCCGGGGGTGTCGCCCGGTGGACCGGCCCGGGGTGACGCCGGTGTGGACGACCGGCCCGGGGTGAACCGGGGTCGTCCGGCGGTCAGCGGTCGGGGCCGGCCAGCGGGCGGCCACTCGCGGCGACCAGCCGGGGCAGGTCGGTGGCGCGTACCGCGGGCAGGACAGTGACCTGACCGTCGTCGAGTCGGGCCACGGCCCGGCCCCGGTCGTCCCCGGCCAGCTCGACGATCTGTGGCCAGGCGATCCGGCGGTGCCCGGTGAGCGCCCGCAGGCGCAGCCCGCTGCGGTCGGCGTCGGTGCCGGCCCGCCAGGCCCAGACGCCGACCGCGAGCGGGACGAGCAGCACCGGGGCGAGGTACCAGCGGGCGGTGGCCAGGGGCAGCGCGCCGATGAAGGCGATCACCGCAGCGACCAGGATCGCCTGGTTGTACCGGAAGTGGACGGTGTCGGCGCGACTCATCCGCCGATTTTCGCACTCCACGGGCGGTGGCCGGGCGGTGGGCGGCGG
>NZ_WVUH01000477.1 GCF_017614955.1 Micromonospora echinofusca | reverse complement strand
ACCACCGGCCCCGGGGCACCACCGGCCCCGGGGCACCACCGGCCCCGGGGCACCACCGGCCCCGGGGCACCACCGGCCCCGGGGCACCACCGGCCCCGGGGCACCACCGGCCCCGGGGCACCACCGGCCCCGGGGCACCACCGGCCCCGGGGCACCACCGGCCCCGGGGCACCACCGGCCCCGGGGCACCACCGGCCCCGGGGCACCACCGGACCCGGGGCACCACCGGACCCGGGGCCCCGGGTGTCGACACCCCCTCGCGTCCTTTGCTCTGCTTCAGCGACGGCAACAGTCAGCGCCCCTGGGTGTCGCCTCCGCTGAAGCAGAGCAAAGGGGCCAACCCGATGGTGCTGTGCCGCCGCCGGCGAGGCGATCCCGGGCCCCCGGCCAGCGACTCCCACAGTCGACGCCGCACCGGCACCGCATCGACCGGGCCCGCACCACGCCACGCCACAGCACAGACCAGCACCAGCACCGGCACCGGCACCGGCGCACCGGTCAGAGGAGCAGTCGGCCACCCTGCTGGTCGACCTGGTCGGCGCACTCGTCGTCGAGCCACACCCCGCCGGTCGCGAGGTAACGGAAGCGGTACTCGCCCGGCCCGAGCCGGACCGTCACCGTGCGGGTACCGTCCCGTCGCGGGACCAGCTCGTGCCGCCCGGGCTGCCAGTCGTTGAAACAGCCGACCACGCTGACCGTGCCCTGCGGCTCGTCCCTGGGCAGGCAGAACGTCACCCGGGTCTGGTTGCCGAAGAGTTTGCTGCGCTTGATCACGTCTTCTCCTCCCAGGTCGGCCCGCTCGTACCGCAGGGGCTCTCACCAGGCTTAACGCCTCGACGCGCCGGAGCGACACGCCGACGGTCCCGCCCGATTCTGCCGCTTTGCCATGCAGTGCCCGAACGATGCCGCAGGCTGGAGTCATCTGTCCTGATTTGGGGGTTTCATCATGGCCACGTGCGAGGTCTGCGGCAACGACTACTGGATGGCATTCGAGATCAACACGGTGAGCGGCGACCGGCACACCTTCGACTCCTTCGAATGCGCGATCCAGAAGCTCGCCCCGATCTGCGAGCACTGCCAGTGCCGAATCGTCGGGCACGGGGTCGAGGTCTCCGGACGCTTCTTCTGCTGCGCACACTGCGCCCGCAGCGCCGAGGGCGAGCAGGGCGCACAGATCCGGGACGCGGTCGGCGCCCGCCCCGCCTGAGCGGGCGCCGGCCCAGCAGGACACCCACCTGGGAGGCGGACACGGGCCCAACAGACACTCACCCGGGAGCGGACACGGGCCCAGCAGACACCCACCCGGAAGCGGACACCCGCCCGCGGTGTTAACAAGGGGCCCTTCCTCTACCGGAACCGTTAACAGGGGGCCCTTCCTTACCCCAGGGCCGTAACGGAGCGGTAAGGGTGCCGACCGCCGGTCGGGCAATAGCATGCGGGTCATGTCCGATCGACTGCTGCCACTCGCCCGACGACTCGTTCCCGGCGTACTCGCCGTCACCCTTCTCCTCACCGGCTGCGGGGAGACCGCCGACCGCGCCTCCGGGCGCAACGCCGACGGCGAACGGGCCGGCGGGGCGGTGACCGGCGGTGGCGAACGGGCCGGCGGCGAGGTGACCGGCCGCCCGGACACCGGCAGCGGAGCCGCAACCGCCGTCCCGACGCCCGTCGACGGCGGGACACCGCCGGCGGTACCGGCGACCCTGCGGTTCACCGGACGGACGGTCGACGGGAAACCGTTCGACGCGGCCACGCTCGCCGGCCGGCCGGCGGTGCTGTGGTTCTGGGCCGCGTGGTGCACCCGCTGCCGGGCCGCCGCGTCCCACGTCGCCGAGGTGCAGCGCGCCAACGCCGACCGGGTCAGCCTGGTCGGGGTCTCCGGGCTCAACAGCGGCGACGCGGCGATGCGCCGGTTCGTGGCGGACAACGGCCTCGGCGGGTTCCCCAGTCTGGCCGACGACGCCGGGGCGGTGTGGCGCCGCTTCGAGGTGACCAGCCAGGAGTGGTACGTCCTGCTCGACTCCACCGGCACGGTCGTGCACTCGGGGCCGCTCACCGCCGCCGAGCTGCGCCGCCGTGTCGCCGCGCTGAGCTGAGCGGGGAACGACGTGCCCGACGCACCGTACGCCCTCGCCCTCGGCGCGGGACTGCTCGCCGCGGTCAACCCGTGCGGCTTCGCCCTGCTCCCGGCGTATCTGTCGGTGCTGGTCCTGGGTGAGCGGCCGGAGCCGGGGCGCCACCCGTTCACCCCGGTGCTGCGGGCACTGGCCCTGACCGGCGCGATGACCCTCGGCTTCGTCGCGGTGTTCGGCACGTTCGGGCTGCTGGCCGCACCGGCCGCCGACGCGGTGGCCAGCCGGCTGCCCTGGGTCTCGGTGCTGATCGGGCTCGTCCTGCTGGTGGCCGGTGGTTGGCTGCTCGCCGGCCGGCAGTTGCCCACGTTCGCCCCGAGGATCGCCACCGGCCCGCAGGTCCGGTTGCGCTTCGCGTCGATGGTGGCGTTCGGTGCGGCGTACGCGATCGCCTCGCTGGGCTGCACGATCGGCCCGTTCCTGGCGGTGGTGGTGGCCGGCTTCCGGGCCGGCTCGCCCGGCGCCGGGGTGGGCCTGTTCGGCGCGTACGCTCTCGGCATGGGGTTGGTGGTCGGCGCGGCGGCACTGGCCGTGGCGCTGGCCCGGGAGACCCTGGTCCGGCGGGCCCGGCGGGCCGGCCCGCTGCTCGGTCGGGTGGCCGGGGTGCTGCTCGTGGTGACCGGTGGCTACGTCGCCTGGTACGGCTGGTACGAGGTGCGGGTCCTCGCCGGCGGCGACCCGGACGATCCGGTGGTCGGGGCCGCCGGCCGGGCACAGACCACAATCAGCGGGTGGCTGGCCGACCTCGGTCCGTGGGGGGTCACGGCGGTGCTCGGCGCACTGCTCGCGGTGGCCGCCGTCGGCACCGGGGTACGCCGTGCCGCCCTTCGCCGGAGGAGCAGCTGATGCCTCTACCGCTCGTCGAACTCCAGCTTGCCGAACTCCACGTCGCCGCATTCGCCGATCTGACCGTGCACACGCTGCACGATCTGCTCCGGCTGCGTATCGACGTGTTCGTGGTGGAGCAGGAGTGCCCGTACCCGGAGTTGGACGGCCGGGACGTCGAGCCGGGCACCCGGCACCTCTGGCTGGAGCACGACGGCCGGCCGGTGGCGTACCTGCGGATCCTCGCCGACCCGGGCGGGGTGGCCCGGATCGGCCGGGTGGTGGTGGCCCCGGTGGCGCGCGGCGCCGGGCTCGCCGGTCGGCTGCTCACCGAGGCGCTCACGCTGGTCGGTGACCGGCGCTGCGTCCTCGACGCGCAGTCGTACCTGGTCGACTTCTACGCCGGGCACGGTTTCGTGGTCGACGGCGAGGAGTTCGTGGAGGACGGTATCCCGCACCGCCCGATGCGCCGCGAACCCGGCACCGGCTGACGGATCGGATCAGTCCTCCCGAGCTCTCCGGAATATGGACAGTTATTGACTGACGACTATGCCGGGTGCGATTCTGCGGGTACAGAGCCACTGCGGGAGCCACACAGTCGCACGGGAGCGGGCAACTCCCGGCAGACCGGGCAACGTCGTCGTCAGACCTCTCCCTGGAGGGCTCGATGTCCCTTACCCCCCGTCTCCGCCATGCCCCCGTCATGGCGGTTCTGCTCACCGCCGCGATGCTGCTGTTCGGTACCGTCCTGACCACACCGGCCGCCGCCCACGGGTCGGTGGTCGACCCCGCCACCCGCAACTACGGCTGCTGGGACCGCTGGGGTGACGACTTCCAGAACCCGGCGATGGCCACCGAGGACCCGATGTGCTGGCAGGCCTGGCAGGCCAACCCGAACGCCATGTGGAACTGGAACGGCCTGTTCCGCGAGAACGTGGGCGGCAACCACGAGGCCGCCATCCCGAACGGCCAACTGTGCAGCGGTGGTCGGACCGAGGGCGGCCGGTACAACGCGCTCGACGCGATCGGTGCATGGAAGACCGCCAATGTGACGAACAACTTCCGCATCCGACTCTACGACCAGGCCAGTCACGGCGCGGACTACATCCGGGTGTACGTGACGAAGCAGGGGTTCAACGCCCTGACCGAGCCGCTCGGCTGGGACGACCTGGAACTGGCCGGCAGTATCGGCAACACCCCGGCCTCGGGGTGGAACCCGGACCCGGCCGGTGGGGTCTCCATCGACGTACCGGCCAACGCGCCGGGGCGTACCGGTCGGCACATCGTCTACACGATCTGGCAGGCCAGCCACCTGGACCAGTCGTACTACCTGTGCAGCGACGTGAACTTCGGCGGGACCGGCCCGTCACCCACCCCGACCAGCACGCCGTCGCCGACGCCGACCAGCACCCCGTCGCCCA
>NZ_WVUH01000476.1 GCF_017614955.1 Micromonospora echinofusca | reverse complement strand
GTGCCCAGCCCCACCTACACCCTGCTGTGCTCACAGGACCGGCTCGAACCCCTGCTCCGTACCCACGCCGAGCGGCTCAACCCCGGACGGATCCACTTCGGTACCGCCCTGGTCGACCTGGCCGTCGACACCGACGGGGTCACCGCCGCGGTGGCCCGCGACGGTCAGCGGGAACGGATCCGCGCCCGGTACCTGGTCGCGGCCGACGGCGCGGCCAGCGGAATCCGGGACCGGCTCGGTATCACCATGGCCGGCCCCCGGGACGTGTCCCACAACCTGAACGTCCTGTTCGACGCCGACCTCGGCGCCCGGGTCGCGGACCGCCCGTGCGCCGTGTACACGGTCAGCCGCCCCGACCTGCACGGGACCTTCCTCGCCGTGGACAACCGGCGGCGCTGGCTGTTCAACCTGGTCGCCGACGGTACCGATCCCGGCCTGGACCGGCTCGACGACGCCGCCTGCATCCGGCTGATCCGCTCCGCCGCCGGGCTGCCGGACCTGCCGGTCACCCTCGTGGAACGTCAGGTGTGGCGCGCCGCGGCCCGGGTCGCCAGCCGGTTCCGGCACGGACCGGTACTGCTGGCCGGCGACGCGGCCCACGTGACCACCCCGTACGGCGGGTTCGGCATGAACTGCGGCATCGCCGACGCGGACAACCTGGCCTGGAAACTCGCCGCCGTCCACCACGGTTGGGCGGCTCCCGACCTGCTCGACACGTACGAACCCGAACGCCGGCCGGTGGCCCAGGCCAGTGCGCGGGAGAGCCACCGGCGGCTCTGCGACGCCATCGACGCACATCGCCACGGCACTTCCCCGCGTGGCAGACCCAGCGAGGGTCTGGTCCTCGGCTACCACTACCGCTCCGCCGCCGTGCTGGACGACGGCACCACCGCCCCGACGGGCGACCCGGTCGCCGACTACACCCCCACCGCCCGGCCCGGGCACCGGCTCCCGCACACCTGGCTCGACCCGGGACGTACCCGCTCCACCCTGGACCTGGTCGCCGGCACCGGGTACACCCTGCTGGCCGCGCCGGGGGCCGACGTCTGGGCGCACTCGGCGGCCAGCGTCGCCCGGGTGACGGGTCTGCCCCTGACCTGTCACGCCCTCGACGCGGTGCTGCCGCCACCGGAACTGGCGTCCTACCTGGACCAGTGCGGCCTGCACGACGACGGGGTACTGCTGGTCCGCCCCGACGGCCACGTCGCCTGGCGTGGTCCGTCGACGGTCACCGTCGACCCGGTGGAGGTACTGCGGTTGCTGACTGGTCCACGCCGACCCGTGTCGGGACGCGGACCCGGATCGGGGAGGTGACACATGAGCGACGACACGGAGATCACCCGGTGGGCGTTGGCCGCCGGCCGGGGGGACCGGGACGCGGCCTCCCGGTTCGTCCGGGCGACCCAGTCCCAGGTGTGGCGGTTCGTCGGGGCGCTGATCGGGCCCGCCGACGCCGACGACCTGACCCAGGAGACGTACCTGCGGGCGATGCGGTCACTGCCGTCGTTCGCCGCCCGCTCGTCGGCGTTGACCTGGCTGCTCGGGATCGCCCGGCACGTCGCCGTCGACCATCTCCGGGCCATCGCGGTCCGTCCCCGGACCGTGCCGCTGTCCGACCGGCACGACCTGCCGGACGTCCAGCGCAGCGGCTTCGACGGGACGGTCGCGTTGGAGCAGCTCCTGCGCGGTATCGAACCGGACCGGCGGGTGGCGTTCGTCGCCACCCAGGTGGTCGGGCTGTCCTACGCCGAAGCCGCCGAGGTGTGCGGTTGTGCGGTGGGCACGATCCGCTCCCGGGTCGCCCGGGCCCGGGAGGACCTGGTCGCCGCCGTCAACGGCCAGGCCCGGCCACGGGGCCGGTTCGCCGGCTGACCGCCCGCGTCACGCGGTCCGCGCCCGCGCAGAAGACCCGGTACGGTCGTCCATATGTCCTCTGCGCTTCGTGCCACCCGGATCCGGTGTCTCGGTCTGCTCGCGGCGGTCACGGTGACGGGGTGCAGTTCCCCGCCCGGGCCCGCACCGCAGACGTCGGTTTCCGGGCAGCGGCAGATCACGGCGTCCCCGGCACCGCCGACCGCCTCGGTGTGCCCACCGACCGCACGGTACACATCCTCGGATGTTCAGGGCACCGGTGACGGCGCGACGCTGTGGGCGATGATCTTCTCCACGGGGATGCTGACGACCGGAGACCGGATCAAGGTGGTCTGGCGGATGACCGGCAGCGGCGATCTTTCGATCAGCGCCACCGGTCCCGACGGTCGCGTCGTCGCGCCGATCTGGGGCCCCGAACCACACGGCGGCAGCAACTGGACCCGGCCCGGCGACGAGTGGGGTACCGGTTGGGTCTTCCCCACCCCCGGTTGCTGGACGATCAACCTGACCCGGACCAGTGGGAAGGGGCACCTGGTACTGCGGGTCGCCGAATGAGTCGGCGGGCATGGTCGGTCCGCCGTTGCCCGGCGAACATCCGGTCGTCGGTCCGCCGTTGCCCGGCGAACATCCGGTCGGGGGGACGGGAACCGGGAGGGGTGGCCAGCCGACTACCCGTACATGGGGTGTGAGCAGTGGCGGGAGATCCTGTCGGCGCAACTCGACGGTGAGGAGACAGCCGCCGAGCGGGAGGCGGTCGACACCCACCTGACCGGGTGTACGGCATGCCGGCGGTGGTTCGACCAGGCGGCCATGGTCACCCGCCGGGTACGACTCGCCCCGGTCCCGGCGGGTGCCGGCCTGACCGGCGCCGTGCTGGCCGCCCTACCGGCTCCGGCCAGCCGTCGGTTCCGGGGCCGGCTCGTCGTCGGCCTACGCGGGGTGCTGGGGCTCATCGGTGCGTTGCAACTGGTGCTGGGTCTGGCCCAGATCGGTCGTGGTCCGGCAGCCGCCCATGCCCATGCCGTCGGCGGGGTGCTCACCAGCGGGCACCTGTGGCACGAGGCCGCCGCATGGAACGTCGCGGTCGGGGCGGGCTTCCTGTTCGTTGCCGCCCGGCGTGCCGCACCGACCGGGTTGCTACCGATCCTGAGTACCTTCGTCGGCACGCTGGTGCTGCTGTCGGTGAACGACCTGGTGACCGGTCGGGTGGCGCCCGAGCGGCTGGTCAGCCACGGTTTCCTGCTCGTCGGGTACGCGGTCGTCGTCGCCCTGTCCCGGTTGCGCGCCTCCCGGCCCGACGGGCCGGCGGGTCGCGGTCGCCCGCCGGCCCCGGGGTGGCGGCTGCCCGACGAGGCGGAGGTCGAGGTACCGACGCTGCGGCTGGTGCCGCCCCCGCACCCCGGTTCCGCCCGCGTCCCCGACCGGTGGGCGGCCTGACCCGCCGTCGCCCGGCCGGGAGCAGGTCCGTTCAGTCGTCGCTGCGGGTGTCGCCGCGTCGGCCGGTACCGTTCCGGCGCGCGGCGAGGACGGTCGCGAAGCCGAGCACGGCGGCGGCCAACTGCAACAGGCCGCCGGCCAGGTCGGCGAGGGTGGAGAGGAGGGTGGTGTCAGGGACGGGATCCATCGGACCTCCAGGGTCAGCCCCCGCCGTCCGCCGGGTGCGGATGGCTTCCCCCGGGCCCGACGGGTGCTGTCCCACGGGCGCCATCGCGAGTATCGCACGCGGCAGCGACTCTGACACCCCCCGCTGGTTCAATAGCGATCATAAGTGACACGGCGCAGATGTGGATCACAGCGGTTCCGCCGTTCGGGGACGACGACGTCGGGGTGCTGCTCGGGATCGACATCCAGTCCGACGCTCCTGGTCAACGTCTGGTCTCCCGGTTGCTCAACCGGGGCCACGAGGGCGAGGAGGGGGTGTTCTACCTCCTCGCGGACGATCTCTGCGCCCGGTACGAGCGCACGGACGACCGGCTCGCGGTCTCACTGCTGGCCTGGCCGGAGGTGGTGAACGCGGAGTCGGCCGACGGGGACGACGCCGTCCGCAGGGCCGTGGACGAGTTGCCCCGCGAGGTCGGAGGCGGCCGGATCGTCCTGCTGCGCCGTGAGATCGTGACCGATTTCGTACCCGAGCACGGGCCCGACGGGAGCCAACCGGTGCTGCTCGTCGACCATGCGGGTCCGGCACCTCTGGCAGCGCTGTTCGCCGCCTTCGCCGAGGGCGACGCCAGTTTCGCGGTGGTCAACGCCGACTGAGGAGGAAGTGGCCCGGTCCCGGTGGTGCCGGCACGGTACCGACCGGCCGGCGCGATGCCGCCCACCACCGCTGGACCGCTCCTGGCAGCTCCCGCAACGGGCTTGCCAGCACCTGAGGACGCACGACGACGGGCGGGCGGCGGTCCCCGGATCCACCGTCCCTGGCGACGCCCCCCAACAGGGGGCGGCAGAGGCTTTGCTCTGCTTCAGCGGAGGCAACAGAAAACAGCCGGAAGTGTTGCCGTCAGTGAAGCAGAGCAAAGGG
>NZ_WVUH01000475.1 GCF_017614955.1 Micromonospora echinofusca | reverse complement strand
ACCGCCACCCCCGCCGCCGTCCTGCTGGACCTGCCCTCGGCGGTGCACTGGCTGATCCGGGACCGGGGCGCGGTCCGACCCCAGCCCGAATGGTGGCTCCAGGTCGACCCCGGGCAGCACACCGCCGCCGCAGCCGCCGCCACGGCCCTGCCCGGACTGGGTGTCCTGGACCGCCAGGCGGTCGCCGACACCGCCGCCCGGGACCCGTACTGGCTCGGTGCGCGGACCGGCCTGCTGGCCGCCGCGCTCGGCGCGGTCCTGCTCGCCCTGGTCGGTCTCGCCGTCGACGTCTGGGCCACCGCCCGGCGCCGGATCAGCGAACTTGCCGTCCTGCACACCCTCGGTGCCACCCCCCGGCTGCTGGTCCGGGCGCTGCTCGCCGAGCAGACCTTCCTCGCCGGGATCGGCGTCGGCGTGGGCCTGCTGGTCGGTGCCGGGGTGGGGGCCACCCTGGCCCCGCTGGTGATCCTCGACCGGGCCGCCGGACGGCCGGTACCGCCGGCCGCCTTCGAGCTGCCCTGGTTGACGACCGGCGGTACCGCCGTCGGGTTGCTCCTGGCGGCCCTCACCTTCAGTGCCATGGTCGCCGTCGGCATCCGCCAGCGGGTGGCGGCGGCCCAGCTCCGGATCGGGGGAGACCGATGAGCCCGTTGAGCGCGCTGCGCCGGGTACGCGCCTACGGCGGACAGTTCGCCCTGCTGGCGGTCCTGGCGATGGTGACCGCCCTGCTGGTCACCGGGGTACCCCGGATCGCCGACCGGCTCACCGCCGAAGGGCTGCGCCAGTACCTCTCCGCCCAGCCGGCCACCCAGCGGGACATCCTCTACACCGCCGACCAGGGCGGCTCCGGACCGTCGGTGAAAGGTGCGTCCGCCCGGGCCGGCAAGCTCGCCGAACTGCACCAGGCGATGCCCGAACCGCTGCGCCGGGTGACCGGCGAACAGTGGTACGCCGCGCAGACCGCCTTCCTCACCACCCGGGGCCCCGACCTCGTCGCCGCCCGGCTAAGGGTGGAACTGGGTCTGCGCACGGTGAGCGGGGTACGTGAGGCGGCCACCCTCACCGACGGCCGCTGGCCGACCGACGACCCCGAACCCGACTCACCGGTCGAGGTGGCGCTCGCGGTCGACGTGGCCCGGCAGCTCGGCCTGAAGGTGGGCAGCCGGCTGGTGATGTCGGTACTCGGTCCGGACGGCGAGTCCGAGGTGCAGCGCACCGCTGTGGTGGTGACCGGCGTCTTCGCCGCCACCGACCCGAAAGGCGGGATCTGGGACTCGCTGCCCACCCCGCTGCGGGTGGCCCCGCCGATCGGGGACGGCCCGTTCCTCGCGGTCGCGGTGACCAGCGACGCGCAGATCGACGGGGTTACCTGGCCGGTCACCTACAGCTGGCGGTACCGGGTGGACAGTGGGCGCCTCGACGCCCGGGACCTGGCTGCGGTGAGCGCCGCAGCCGCCGAGATCACCCGCAACCGGCCACCGGAGCTGCGCCTGTCGCAGGGCGTGGACCTGCTGCTCGACGACTTCGCCGACTCGCTGACCGCCAGCCGTACCCTGCTGGCCGTCATCTCCGCCGGGGTGCTGGCCACCCTGGCCGGACTGGTCGGCCTCGCCGCCGCCCTGTCGGTACGCCGACGCCGGGCCGAGTTCGTGCTGCTGCGCGCCCGGGGCGGTTCGTCCGGTACGGTCGCCGGCCGCAGCCTCGTCGAGGCCCTGCTGGTGATCCCGGCCGCCGTGGCGGTCGGCTGGGTGGTCGGGCTGCTGCTGCCCGGTTCGTCGACCGGGGCGGCCTGGCCGGTACCGGTCGTCGCGCTGCTGATCACGGCGGCCCTGCCGGTGCTGGCCCTGGCCAGCCGGGGTGGCGGTCCGGGTAGCCGGCAGGACGTGGTCTCGGCGCGGCCGTCGGTACGCCGGCTCACCGCCGAGGTGACCGTGCTGGTGGTGGCGGTGCTGGCGGCGTTCCTGCTGCGCCGGCGTGGCCTGGCCGACGACGGGACCGTCGACCCGTTGCTGGTGTCGGTGCCGGTGCTGCTGGCGGTGGCCGCCGCGCTGGTGGCGCTGCGCGTGTACCCGTGGCCGGTGCGCCTGGCCGGGAACCTGGCGGCCCGGTCCCGGGGCAGCGTCGCCTTCCTCGGCCTGGCCCGCGCGGGACGGGGGTCGGCCACCGCACCCCTGGTGGTCGTGGTGATCGCGGTCGCCACCGCCGCCTTCTGCGGGGTGGTGTCCACCGGCATCGGCGCCGGCCGGGACCGGGCGGCCACCCGGGCGGTACCCGGGGACGCCCTGATCACCGCCGACGGCTTCGCCCCGGACACCCGGGACCGGTTCGCCGAACTGGCCGGGATCCGGGCGGTCATGCCGCTGCTCGCCCAGACCGGTCAACCGGTCTTCCCGGACGCGCAGCGCCAGGCCGCCGACCTGGCCGACGTGTCGGTGCTGATGGTGGACGGTCCGGCGTTCGCCCGGGTGGTCGCCGACGCGCAGCTCGCGGTCGACCTGCCGGCGGCGTTGACCGGGCCGGTCCCGGCGGACGGGCCGGTACCGGCGCTGGTCTCCCCGGCGGTCGCCGCCGACCTGACCGCCGCCGGGCTCACCGAACCGTTCGTGCAGGTGCAGGGCGGCCGGTACGCCTTCCGGCCGGCCGGCACGGTCGACGACTTCCCGTTGCTGACCGGGGCCGGTGACCGGTTCGTGGTGCTCGCCTGGCCGGCCCGTCCGGCGTTCGCCGAACGTCCCCTGGCCCCGACCGGTTTCCTGCTCGCCGGGACGGTGACGGACCGGGCGGCGCTACAACGGATCGGCGACGACGGTCAGCGCCGGTACCACGAGACGGGGCTGGTCACCGGCGGTGCCCCGGACCGGCCCAGCGTGCTGACCACCTGGGCGCAGGCCCGCGCCGACCTGGGCGGGCGGGGCGTCAACGGGCTGCTCAGTTTCGCCTTCGTCGCCGGTACCGGCGGGGCGGTACTGCTCGGGCTGCTCGCCATCGCCTTCGCCGTACTGGCCGGGGCCCGCAGCCGGGGACAGGTGCTGTCCCGGCTGCGCACCCTCGGCCTGTCCCGTCGGCAGTGGCGGGGGCTGCTGGCGCTGGAACTCGCGCCGCTGGTCGGGACGGCCGTGCTCACCGGCGCGGTGGTGGGCGCGCTCCTGCCGGTGCTGCTCAACCCGGTGCTCGGGCTGGCGGAGTTCACCGGCGGCGCCCCGGTACAGGTGCGATTCGAACCCGGTCTCGTCGGCGGCATCGTCGGGCTCGGGGCACTGGCCCTCGGCTTCGCCGTCGCGGTGGAGGCCCTGAACAACCGCCGGATGCGTCTCGGTGAGGTGCTCCGGCTCGGAGAGGAGAGCTGACATGACGGCTACCGCTGAGGTTTCCGCCGTACCGGATCTCGCCACCCTCCAGCAGCGCGCCGCGCAGCGGGCGGCGGAACGCGCCGGGGGCAGCGACCGGCTGCGCGGGCACATCGTCTGCGACGGGCTGGTCCGGATCTTCAAGACCGAAGGGGTCGAGGTGGTCGCGTTGCAGGGCCTCGACCTGGTGATCGACCGGGGGGAGCTGGTGGCCATCGTGGGTGCCTCCGGCTCGGGCAAGTCGACCCTGTTGAACATCCTCTCCGGCCTGGACACCCCGACCGCCGGGATCGCCCGGGTCGCCGACTACGACCTGCTCGCGCTCTCCGCGCGGCGGCGGCTCAGCTACCGGCGCCGGGTGGTCGGCTTCGTCTGGCAGCAGACCGGCCGGAACCTGCTGCCGTACCTGACCGCGCGGGAGAACGTCGAACTGCCGATGCGCCTGGCCGGGCGGCTGCGCGGCCGGGCCGGCCGGCGCCGGGCGACGGAGCTGCTGGAGATGGTCGGGGTGGCGCACCTGGCCGACCGGCGGCCCGGCCAGCTCAGCGGCGGTGAGCAGCAGCGCTGCGCGGTGGCGGTGGCGGTGGCCAACGACCCGGAGGTGCTCTTCGCCGACGAGCCGACCGGTGAACTCGACGAGGCCACCGGCGCCGACGTGTTCGGGGCGTTGCGCACCATCAACGCCGAACTCGGGGTCACCGTCGTGGTCGTCACCCACGACCACGCCGTGGCCGACCAGGTCCGCCGGACCGTCGCGATCCGCGACGGCCGGACCGCCTCCGAGGTACGCCGGACCGCCCGGATCGGCGAGGACGGCAGCACCGAGCTGGTCAGCGAGGAGTACGCGGTACTGGACCGGACCGGTCGGATGCAGTTGCCGGCGGCGTTCGTGGACGCCCTGGCGTTGCGGGAACGGGTCCGGCTCACCCTGGAGCCGGACCACGTGCAGGTCCGCCCCGGTCAGGAACAGAGTCAGTCGGATGGGGGGAGTGCGGAATGAGCGAGCGGAGCACAGCGGTGCTGGCCGGGGGGACCACGACGGGGGAGGTG
>NZ_WVUH01000474.1 GCF_017614955.1 Micromonospora echinofusca | reverse complement strand
GGTCACCGGTGGGGCGGGTGGGATCGGCGCCGCCCTGGCCCGCCGGTTCGCCGCCGAGGGGGCCGCCGCCGTCGTGGTCGCCGACCTGGACCCGGACGCCGCCCGGCGGGTGGCCGGGGAGATCGGTCCGGTCGGTGTGGCGGTGACCCTGGACGTGACCGACGCCGACCGGGTGCGTGCCGTGGTCGGCGAGGTCGAGGCCCGGTTCGGGCGGATCGACCTGTGCTGCGCGAACGCCGGGGTGACCACCGGCGGTGGACTGGACGCCCCGACCGCCGACTGGGACCGGGCCTGGCAGGTCAACGTGCTGGGGCAGCTGCACACCGCACAGGCGGTGCTGCCCGGCATGCTGGCCCGGGGCGAGGGGTACCTGCTGCACACCTGCTCGGCGGCCGGGCTGCTGACCGCGGTCGGCGACGCGCCCTACACGGCGACCAAGCACGCGGCCGTCGGGCTGGCCGAGTGGTTGGCGATGACCTACGGCGGGCAGGGCATCCGGGTCAGTGCCCTCTGCCCACAGGGGGTGGACACCCCGATGCTCAGCGATGCGCTCGCCGCCGGGCACGTCGGCGCGCGGGTGACCGCCGCGTCCGGGGCGGTGCTCACCCCCGACCAGGTCGCGGCGGTGGTGGTGGAGGGGTTGGCCGCCGAGCGTTTCCTGATCCTGCCGCACCCGGAGGTGGCCACCTACGTACAGCGCAAGGCCGCCGACCCGGACGGCTGGCTGGCCGCCATGCGGGGCATGATCCGCCGCCTCACCTCCTGAGCGTCCCGCCGGCCCGGCCCTGACCGGCGGCGGTCGTCCCGGTCAGCGCGGCCAGCGCAGCGGGCCGGGGCGCACCGACCACCACAGCCGCCGCCACCACGGGCGGGTGGCCCGCAGCGCCGACACGTACGCCACGGCCAGGACGGCCGCCCGCCGGGCCTGCTCGTCGGTGGTCCGTCCGGGGGCGAACGCGGCGGTGTTGACCAGCCCGGCCAGCTCCCCGACCGGCGCCGCCAGCCCGCCCGCCGGTGCCGACTGCTCCCCGACCGGCGTGGCCGGCCCGCCGGCCCGGGCCGGCTGCTGTCTGCCGACCGGCCCGGCCAGTTCCCCGTCCGGTGCGGTCTCCTGCGCCCACGCCGCGACCTCACTGGCCGACAGGTGCCCCGGGGCCGGCCGACCGGCCAGCCGCAGGGCATCGGTGACCTCCCGCCACGCCCCGGCGACACGGTCCGCCGGCCCGCCCCCGGTCAACCGTCGCCGCCGCTGCCGGCGCCGCAGCAGCACCACGGTCGCCAGCAGCAGCGCGACGACCAGGAACAGCAGGCCGGTGGCACCGGCCACCAGCAGCGGCAGCGGGGTACCGGCCGGCCGGGCGGGCGCCGCCGCCACCGGGGTGGCCGACGGGGTCGGGTCGACCGTCGGTGCCGGTGCCTCCGGCGGCGGGGTCTCCTCCGGCTCCGGCCGGAAGTCCTCCTCGACCGGTCGGGGTTCGGTCCGTGGCTGCGGCAACGGATCGAACGCCACCCAACCCAGATCCTCGAAGAGCACCTCCGGCCAGGCGTACGCGTCGGCCGCCCGCACCGGCCCGTCCCCGGCCGGCGGGGAGAAGCCGACCACCACCCGGGTGGGTAGCCCGGTCAGCCGGCCCAGCACCGCGAACGCGGCGGCGAACTGCTCCGAGGTGCCCCGCTGGCCGCCCCCGTTGCGCGGGCCGAAGAGGAAGAAGTTCAGGTTCGGGTACGCGTGTCCGCTCGGGGCGTCCGCGACCAGCCGGTAGTGCTCGGCGAGGAACTGCTCGATCGCGGCGGCCCGGGCGTACGGGGCACCGTTGTCGGCGGCGAGCTGCCCGGCGAGGCGGCGCAGCGCGTCAGGTACCCCGTCGGGGACCTGGAGCACCCGGGCCACCTGGGGTCCGGCCGGTACGTTCGCCGAGGGGAGCAGGTTCCCGTCCTGGTGTTCCCGGGCCGAGGTGACCGTGTACCGCAGCCCGGGGCGCAACCCCTCCGGGTGGATCAGCGTGCCGGTGCCCGGGTCGTACGCCACCCGGGCACCGTCGACCTCCTGTGGGGTGGCCACGGCCGGGAGCAGCCGGCCGCTGAGCCCGTCGACGGTGATCTCCTGCCGGACGGTGTCGACCCGGCGGTCCGCGACCGGTGCCACCGGCGGGAGTACCCGGCCGGCGTTTCGGTAGGTGGCGCCCACCCGCCAGGTCACCCCGTCGTAGTCGCTGAGCACCGCCAACCGGATCCGGACCGGCGCGGATCCGCCGGGCCGGCTGCCGCCCGGTGTCCCACCGTCCGGCGCGGGACCGTCCGGACCGATCGGGCCGTCGGATGTCCCCGGGGCGGCTGCCGGGGCCGGACCGGCCAACCCGGTCCGGACGTCCAGCAGCTTCTGCTCCGGGTTCAACGCCCACCCCGAGATCCGGATCAGCGGATTCTCGTCCAGGGTCTCCACCTGTGGCGGCTGCACGTACCGGCGCGGGTCGACCGGACGTTCGGTGATCCGGGCCGCCACCAGCGGACCCAGCAGCGCGGCGAGCACGACCACGGCGACCACCCCGGCCGTGTTGGCGAGGGCCAGCCGGATCCGCATCGCCGCGCCGACCCCGGGCACGCCCGCAACCCGGTCGGCCGGGTCGGGTCCGACCGGGCCGGACGCCGTACCGCCGGGCAGGGCCAGACCGACCGCCGCGACGGCGGCGAACACCAGGGTCGGGCCGACCGCCGGGTCGGCGTTCGGGCCGACCACGTAGAGCACCCCGGCGTAGAACACGGCCGGCGGCAGGTACCCGGCGAGCACCCGGCCGGCGCGTACCGCCACCTCCGCACCGGCCAGCCCGGCCAGCCACGCGGCGACCAGCGGCACCAGCACGGTGTCCGGGACCGCCTCGACCGGGATCATCGCGGTCAGCAGCCGGGGGATGCCGTTGCGGGCCGCCTCCAGGGTCAGCCCGGCCAGGTCGCCGGTCAGCCCCGCCTCCCGTGCGGCCAGCCGCATCGCCAGCGCGCCGTAACCGGCCAGGGCTGCCATCGACAGCGGCGCGACCAGCCAGGACGGCAACCGGCGGGCGGCCACGCTGACCAGGACCGAACCGACGGCGGCACCGACCACCAGCCGGGTCAGCAGCGGCCCGGCGTAGACCCGGCCGAGCACCACGCCGGCCAGCGACACCATCGCGACCAGCACGACCGGTAGCGCGACCGCGCCGAGGCCGGGGACCCGACGGCGCGCACCCGACGCCGCCCGCAGCCGGCTCACCACGGGCGTACCCCGTCCCACTCGGCGGCGAACCCGGCGCCGTCGGCGACGTCGAGGACCACCATCCCGGCGGTACCCGCCGGGGTCGGTGCGTCCGCCCCGAAGACCGTGACCAGCATCGACGGGTACGCCCCGCGCAGGGCGCCGAGCCGTCCCAGGTCGCCCTGGGCACCCGGGCCGGTGAGCAGGACCAGGGTGTCCCCGAGCCGATCCTGGCGCAGCCGGGTCGTGGCGGTACGCAGCGGATCGTCGAGAGCCCCGCCGTGCAGCTCGACGGCGGCGAGCCGGTCCAGCGGGCTGCCGCCCGGGTCCGGACCGGCAGCCGGGCCGTCCGGGCCGGCGACCAGCAGCAGGGTGACCGGCAGATCGTCGCGGAGCGCGGCGACCAGCACCGACGCGGCGGCCTCGCAGGCCGACTCGAAGGTGTCGGCGACCCCGTCGACCACCGTGGGGTGGGCGTGCGCCCGGTTGTCCAGCAGCACCACGATCCGGGGCAGGCTGGTGTCGACGTGTTCCCGGACCATCAGCTCACCGACCCGGGCACTGGTCCGCCAGTGCACCCGGCGCAGCTCGTCACCGACCACGTACTCGCGCAGCGAGTCGAAGGTGATCGACCCGTGGGGCACCCGGTCCACCCGGCCGTCGAGGCTGCGCCCCGCGCCGGTCGGTACCGCGTGCAGCGGGTGCACCCGGGGATGCACCCAGACGTCCACCCTGTCGCCGTACCGGCGGGTGAGCGTGACCAGGCCGAGCGGGTCCCGGCGGGTCACCCGCAGCGGCCCGACCGGTACCACGCCCCGGCGGGTGGTGGGCACCGGGTAGCTGACCCGGGTGTCCCGGCCGGGGCGCAACCGCAGCACCGGTACCGGCACCCGGCGGGGTCCGCAGCGGTCCTCGGCGAGCAGGTTGGCCGGGCGCAGCCGCCCCCGGTTACCGATGGTCAGATGCACGGTCGCCGGTTCACCCCGGCCCACCCGGTCCGGGTCGGCGTGCCGGTCCACCGCCAGCCGGGGCCGCCAGCCGGCGGTCACCAGGGCGTACCCGAACGCGCCGGCAGCCGCGACGCCGAGCAGGGCCAGCTCGGGGTAGGCGAACCGGAAACCCGTACCGAGCAGCGTCACGGCGGCGGCGAGCAGCCCGTACCCCCGGGCGGTGACGATCATCGGACGGTGGGCGCGGGCAGGTGGGGGC
>NZ_WVUH01000473.1 GCF_017614955.1 Micromonospora echinofusca | reverse complement strand
GCACCACCCGCTCGGACGGGGTCTCCGTAGCCGGCGCCTCCACCGTCACCGGCGGCTGCTCCAGGATGACGTGCGCGTTCGTACCCGAAATGCCGAACGACGACACCGCCGCCCGACGCGGCCGGTCCACGACCGGCCACTCCCGCGCCTCGGTCAACAACTCCACCGCACCCGACTCCCAGTCGATATGCGGGGACGGCGCGTCCACATGCAGGGTCCTCGGCAACACACCATGCCGCATCGCCTGCACCATCTTGATCACACCAGCCACACCCGCAGCCGCCTGCGTGTGACCCAGATTCGACTTGATCGACCCCAACCACAACGGCTCACCGTCGACCCGGCCCCGACCGTACGTCGCCAACAACGCCTGCGCCTCGATCGGATCACCCAGACTGGTACCCGTACCGTGCGCCTCCACCGCATCCACCTCGGCAGCCGACAACCCCGCACCGGCCAACGCAGACATGATCACCCGCTGCTGCGACGGACCGTTCGGCGCCGTCAGACCATTCGACGCACCGTCCTGGTTGATGGCGGACCCGCGCACCACCGCCAGGACCCGGTGCCCGTTACGTACCGCATCAGAGAGCCGCTCCAGCACGAGCATGCCGACACCCTCGGCCCAGCCGGTACCGTCCGCACCTGCGGCAAACGCCTTGCACCGTCCGTCCGGGGACAGCCCACGCTGCCGGGAGAAGTCGACGAACGTGTTCGGCGTGGCCATCACGGTGACGCCGCCGGCCAGTGCCAACGTGCACTCGCCGGTACGCAGCGCCTGGGCCGCCCAGTGCAACGCCACCAGCGACGACGAGCAGGCCGTGTCGACGGTGACCGCCGGCCCCTCCAGACCCAGGTGGTACGCCACCCGACCCGAGGCGATACTGCCACCCGTACCGAGGAAGCCCTCCACCGAATCCGCAGCCGACGCCACCACACTGTCGTAGTCGTGGTACATCACCCCCGCGAACACACCTGTCCGCGAACCCCGCAACGACACCGGATCGATCCCGGCCGCCTCCACCGCCTCCCACGACGACTCCAACAACAACCGGTGCTGCGGATCCATCGCCGCCGCCTCACGCGGCGAAATCCCGAAGAACCCCGGATCGAAATCCGCCGCCCGGTGCAGGAAGCCACCGTGCCGGGTGACGCTGGTACCGGGGTGCGCCGGATCCGGGTGGTAGATCGCCTCCAGATCCCAACCGCGGTCCGCGGGGAACGGGCTCACCGCGTCCACACCCTGGCTGACCAGGTGCCAGAGCTGCTCGGGTGAGGAGACCCCGCCGGGGAACCGGCAGGCCATCCCCACGATCGCAATCGGCTCGTCATCGGCCACCGACACCACCGGCAGCATCGCCGCCGGCTCGTCCCCGCCGAACAACTCCGACCCGAGGAACCGGGCCAACGCCACCGCACTCGGGTGGTCGAACACCAACGTCGCCGGCAACCGCAGACCGGTGACCACGCTGAGCCGGTTACGCAGCTCGACCCCGGTCAACGAGTCGAAACCCAACTCCTTGAACGCCCGACCCGACTCCACCGCATCGACCGACGCATGCCCCAACACCCCGGCCACCTCGGCCCGCACCAGCTCCACCAGCGCGGACTCCCGCTCGGCCTTACCGAGCGGCGCGAGCTGCTGGACGAGCGAGGTCGCACCCTCGGCGACCTGGGCGGTCCGGCGGCTGCGCCCCCGCGCCAGTCCGCTCAGCAGGCGCGGGATCTCCGACTGGGCACCCAACGCCCGGGCGTCGATGCGGATCGGCACGAGGACGGCGTCGCCGGTGGCGACCGCCGTGTCGAACAGGGCGAGACCCGCACCGGTGGGCAGCGGCGGCGTACCCGACTCGGCCAGTCGCCGCAGGTCGTGCTCGCCGAGCGTGTCGGCCATACCGTGTTCCCAGAGGCCCCAGGCGAGGGAGACCGCCGGCAGGCCCAGACCCACCCGGTACCGGGCCAACCCGTCCAGGAACGAGTTCGCCGCCGCGTAGTTGCCCTGCCCCGCGTTACCCAACACACCCGCAGCCGACGAGAACAACACGAACGCCGACAGGTCCAGGTCCCGGGTCAACTCGTGCAGATGCCACGCCGCATCCACCTTCGGCCCGAACACCCCCGCAACCCGCTCCGGCGTCAACGCATCGAGCACACCGTCATCCAGCACACCCGCCGCATGCACCACACCCGACAGGCCATCAATGCCGGCGACCACCGCCGCCAACCCGGCCCGATCCGACACGTCACACGCCTCGACGCGAACCTCCGCCCCAGCGGCCACCAACTCGTCCCGCAGATCCACCACACCCGGCGCATCCACACCCCGCCGGCTCACCAGCACCAACCGCCGCACACCACGCGCGACCACCAGATGCCGGGCCACCAACGCACCCAGACCCGACGTACCACCGGTCACCAGAACCGCACCATCAGCCGGCCAGGAAACCTCCCCGACCAGGTCCGTCACCCGCACCAGACGGGGCACGAACACCCGACCGGCCCGCACCGCCACCTCCGGCTCGCCGAGTTCGACGGCGGCCGGTACGGCGAGCAACGACTCGGTCTGCTCGTCCACGTCGACCAGTACGAACCGGCCCGGGTTCTCCGACTGGGCCGAACGCACCAGACCGGCCACCGCCGCGTACGCGGGGTCGGTCTGCTCCGGGTCACCGGCGACGCCGGTCGCCCGACGGGTCACCACCACGACCCGGCTGTCCAGGAGAGCCGACTCGGTGAGGAACCGCTGTACGGTCAGCAGCGCCCGCTGCGTGGCCTCCCGGGCCTCCCGGGCGGCGTCCGCCGGTCCGCTCTCCGGCACGAACGGGACCACGATGGTGGAGTGCCCCCCGTCGATGGCCAGCAGGTCGTCCAGGGTGGCGAACCCGGGTACCAGGCCGTCGAGCCCGGTCAGGTCAGGGGCACCGACGAGGGCCCAGGTGCCGGCCGGGCCGACCCGGTCGACCGCCACCGGCGACCACTCCACCCGATACAACGGCTCCACCACACCGGAACCACCCAACGACCCCACATCAACCGGCCGCAACGCCAACCCCGACACCGACGCCACCGGCGCACCCACCGCATCAGCCAGCTCCAACACCACACCCGAAGCCGACGACACCAACCGCACCCGCAACGCCACCGCACCCGTGGCCGACAACCCCACACCCGAGAACACGAACGGCAACTCCGCCCGCTCCACACCCCCGGACAACAAACCCACACCATGCAACGCCGCATCCCACAACGCCGGATGCAACCCGAACCCATCCACCACCACACCAGCCGGCAACCCGACCTCGGTGAACACCTCACCACCACGACGCCACGCCGCCCGCACACCACGGAACACCGGCCCGTACTCCAGACCCACCGCAGCCAAACCGTCGTACAACTCATCCACCGACACCACCTCCGCACCAACCGGAGGCCAGACGCTCAGGTCGAAGTCGACCGGAGCCTGGTAAGCGGCGAGTACGCCGGTGGCGTTCTGCACCCAGTCGAGCTGTTCCTCACCGCTGTGCTCGGTGCGGGAGTGGATGGTGACGGCCCGGTTGCCGTTCGGGTCCGGTGCCGCGACGCTGACCCGGAGCTGGACCGCTCCGGTGCCGGGGACGACCAGCGGCGCCTGGAGGGTCAGCTCGTCCACAGCCTCGCAGCCGGTCTCCTCGGCGACGTGCAGCGCCAGGTCGACCAGGGCCGCCCCGGGCACGATGACCGTCCCACCGACGACGTGGTCGGCGAGCCACGGGTGGGTCTCCAGCCCGATCCGACCGGTGAAGACCGAGGCGTCCGGCATGGCCACCATCGCGCCGAGCAGCGGGTACCGGGCGCCGGTGATACCGGCCGACGACACGTCGCCGGTGACCGTGGCCCGCTGTGGCCAGTACCGCTCGTGCTGGAACGCGTACGTGGGCAGGTCGACCCGCCGGCCGCCGGCCAGCACGGTCGAGAAGTCGACGGCGATGCCGCGCGTCCAGAGGCTGCCGAGTCCGGCGGTGAAGGTGACCGCAGCGTCCCGGTTGCGGCGGGCCAGCGGTACTGCGGTGGTGTCCTCCAGGATCTGCCCGGTGAGGGCGGTGAGGATCGCGTCCGGGCCGATCTCGACAAAGGTGTTCACACCACTGGCGGTGACCGCGTCGGCGAACCGCACCCCGGCCTTGACGTGCTCCACCCAGTAGTCGACATCCGCCCACACACTCGCGGTGGTCAACTCACCGGTCACCGTCGAGGCGACAGTGACATCGCTGGCCGCGAAGGACAGGCCGGCGACCACCGTGCGGAACTCGTCCAGCATCGGCGCCATCAACGGCGAATGGAACGCATGCGACACCGACAGCCGCTTCGTCTTACGACCCAACCCCCGGAAATGCGCCGCCACCTCCTCGACCGCCGCCTCGGCACCCGACAGGACGACCGAGGTCGGGCCGTTGACCGCACCGACACCGACCA
>NZ_WVUH01000472.1 GCF_017614955.1 Micromonospora echinofusca | reverse complement strand
GGGTGGGTGTGGGTCGCAGGGGAGGGATCGTCACGCGGGCGTCACCGTCTGCCGCACCGGCCAGGGGCGCCGGTGACGGCGCGCTGACGTGGCATCCGGCACGGTCGTCCCGGCGGTGCCGCAGCTCCCACGTCCCCGCGCAGGCCGTCGAAGGAGATCCCATGATCAGGACCATGCTCCGTGTCCGCGCGCGCCCGGGATGCGCCGACGCGGTGGAGTCCGCCTGGCGGGCGGTCGCCGGGCAGGTCGGCGCACTGCCCGGCAACCTCGCGCAGGATCTGCTGCTCGACGTCGACGATCCGTACGCGCGCATCGTCGTCACCGAGTGGGCCGACGGGCCGGCCCTGCGCGACTACCAACACGGGCCGCTCGCCGTCCGCTTCGCCGACGCTGTCCGTCCACTGTGCGAACCGGCCGGCTCCGGGAGCTACCGGGTCATGCGCGACTCCGGTGACGCGGGCACGACGGTCTTCGTGGACGTCGAGCTGACCGTACCGGCTGCCCGGCTGGCCGAGTTCGAACGCGGGTACCCCGAGGTCAAGGCGCGGATGGCCCGGGTGCCCGGGTACCTGCGGGAGAACCTGCTGCGGGAGCCCGGCTCGGACGTCCACCACATCTTCGCCGAGTGGCGCAGCGAGGCGGAGTTCCTCCGGTGGATCGGCGACCCGGCGCACGCCCGGCAGGAGGCCGGCCCGATCGCGCCGTTCCTGCTCGACATCCGGCGCCGCCTCTTCCACGCGGTGGCCGATCAGGAAATGTCCACGCATCTGGCGTTCGGAGGTGTCCGGTGACGAGGGTACGCACGGTGCTCGCGATGCGGACCAGGCAGGGCTGCGCGGAGCAGTTCGAGGCGGAGTGGCTCTCGGTGGCGGAGGAGATCCGGACCCTGGACGGCTGCCTGCACCAGGACCTGGTCCGCGACGCCGACGACCCGCACAACTATCTGATCATCAGCGACTGGGCGGACCGCGAGCGGCTGGACGCCTTCGGGCGCAGCGAACACCGGGACCGGCTGCTGCGGGTGGTCCGTGACCTCCGCGAGTCCGCGCAGCGGCACACCTACCACGTACTGCACAGCGTGGACAGCGGGTCGGGAGGCGCCCGGTGACCGAACAGGCCGTACGCGCGTCCGAGGTCTACACCGACGAGTTCGCGGTGGACCCCTATCCCACCTTCGCCCGGCTGCGCGCGGAGACACCCGTGTGCCCGGTCAGCTCACCCCGGTTCGACTCGTACCTGATCACCGGTTTCGACGACGCCCGGGCGGCGCTGACCGACCCCCGGCTCTCCAAGGACCTCTACGGTCCCGGCCGGCACTACCTGCGGATCTTCGGACCCAACTCGGAGGCGCTGAACCGGAACATGCTCAACGCGGACCCGCCGGAGCACACCCGGTTGCGCCGGATCGTGTCGCAGGCGTTCTCGCCGCGCCGGATCGAGGCGCTCCGGCCCCGGGTGGCGGAGATCGTGGACGACCTGCTGGACCGGGTCCTCCCGCACGGCCGGGCCGAGCTGATGCACGACTTCGCGATCCCGCTGCCGATGCGGGTGATCTCCGAACTGCTCGGCATTCCCGAGGCCGACCACGACCGGGTGCTCGACTGGACCCAGGTGATCCGCACGTCCGGGTCGGCCGGCCGCAGCCCCGAGCAGGACCGGGCGGCCGTGCAGGAGGCCCAGCTCCGGCTGTACCACTATCTCGCCGACCTGGTGCAGAGCAAGCGGGCCCACCCGGGCGACGACCTGGTCAGCGCGCTGATCGAGGACTGCGACCAGGCCGGGAAGCTGTCCGAGGCCGAACTCGTCACCACCACGTTCCTGCTGCTGTTCGCCGGGCATCAGACCACCGCGGACTTCCTCGGCAACGCGACGGTGGCCCTGCTGACCCATCCCGACCAGCTCGACGTGCTGCGCGCCCGGCCGGAGCTGCTGCCGTCGGCGATCGAGGAACTGCTGCGCTTCGACGGGCCGCTGCCGGTGGCCAGCCCGAGGATCGCCACCGAGGACATCGAGTACCGGGGGGTGCGCATCCCGCAGGGCGCGATCGTCGGCGTCGTGCTCAACGCGGCGAACCACGACCCGGCCCAGTTCGCCGACCCGGACCGGCTCGACCTGTGCCGGGAGCGCGGCCCGCACCTCGGTTTCGGGTACGGCGTGCACTACTGCCTGGGCGTCTCGCTGGCCCGGATGGAGGCCCGGATCGGCCTCGGGGCGCTGCTACGGCGGCTGCCGGAGCTGCGGTTCGGGGTACCGGTCGGCGAACTGCGCCGGCTGCCGGCCGCGTCGCCGTTCCGGGGCCTGCTGGAACTGCCGGTCCGGTTCACCGCTTCGCCGGCCCGGACCGACGGACGCCCGGCCGGCGTTCCCACCCGAGCGGCATCCCACCAGTAACCAGACCGACCCGAGGAGCAGTCATGACGTACCGGTCCGTGATCATCGCCCGTATCGTCCCGGGTAGCGAGGAGAAGGTCGGTGAGGTCTTCGGCTACTACGACCGGACGACCCGCCCCCAGGATCTCGGCGTCATCGCACGCCGCCTGCTGTCCCTGGACGACCTGTACATCCACGTGATCGAGCGCAACATCGACCCGAAGCTGTCGTTGGGCAAGGCCCGTGGCCTACCCGCGTTCCAGCAGATCGCCGAGGCCATCGCCCCGTACGTGACGCCGTACCCGAGGAACTGGAAGAACCCGTCCGACTCGGTCGCCCACGAGTTCTACAGCTGGACCCCGCCGGGCAGCCCCGAGCCGGATCCGAACACCCCGAGCGAGAACCTGACCGTGATCGTCGCCCGGATCAAGCCCGGTGCCGAGCCGGACGTGGCCCGGGTGTTCGGTGAGTCCGACGCCGGTCCGCTCCCCATCGAGCTGGGCGTCACCGGCCGCTGGTTGTACTCGAACGACGACGTCTACCTGCACCTGCTGGAACGCACCGACGAAGCGTTCGCCGAGGCGATGCGGGAGAGCCACGCCAAACCGGCCTTTGCCAAGATCATGGACGACCTGCGCCCGTTCGTCACCCCGTACAACCCGGAGACCTGGCGGGGTCCGGAGGACGCGGTGGCCAAGGAGTTCTACCGCTGGCGGGCGGAGGACTGACGCTGGGCACGGCGGGGCCGGCCCGGCAGTGGTGAGCGGACTGCTCACGTGCCGGGCCGGTCCCGCCGCCGGGCGACGGCAGCCGGGCCGGTCGGGTCAGCGGGCGGTCGGCGGCACCCGGTAGGTCAGCGGGCGGTCGGGGGCACCCAGTCGGACGGCAGGTGCCCGATCCGGACCCGCTGCGGGTGGTCGCCGACCGGCACGCTCGCGACCTTCTGCCCGGTGGCGAAGTTGATCGCGGTGACCCGGTCCGAGCCGGACTCGGAGATCACGCAGTCCCGGCCGTCGCCACTGACCGTCGCCCAGTACGGCTTGTCCGCCGGGACGAGCGGCCCTTCGCGCAACGTGGACCGGTCGACGATGGTGGCGTAGTCGTCCATGGTGCCCGCCACGCAGAGCCGGCTGCCGTCCGGGCTGATCGACATGCCGTGGTGCCGGGAGTCGTTGACCCAGGTGGTGCGGTCCTCGTTGGTGTCCGGGTCCTTGGGCAGGGTGGCGACCCGGGTGACCCGGTCGGTGGCGACGTCGTACTCGACGAAGCCGTTGAAGAACGAGACCTGGAAGTAGAGCTTCGACTCGTCGGGGGTGAGGACCGCCGGCCGGACCGCGTCGGAGAGGTCGCTGCGACCGGCATCGTCCAACCGGGGCCGCATGTCGATCACCCGGACCTGCTGGAAGGTCTGTGCGTCGGCGATGGTGATCTTCCGGTCGCCCTTGGTCCAGTCGAGCCACGGTTCGTCGAGCGCGGTCTCGACGTCCCCGATGGACATGTTCCAGATGTACCGGCCACCGTTGGTGAAGACGTTCTCGTGCGGGGTGTCCCCGGTGCGGAACGAACCGACCTGGGCGCCGGTGCCGATGTCCAGCACGTGCACCGTGTTGGAGGTCGAGGCGGAGACCGCGACCCGGGTACCGTCCGGGGAGACGGCCATGTGGTCGGAGCGGAACCCGGACACCGGGAACCGCCAGCGGAGCCGGCCGGTGGTCAGGTCGATCGAGACCACGTCGGCGAAGCTGGGCCGGGACACCACCAGGGCGGTGCCGTCCGGGGTGCTGTACATGTCGTCGACCAGTTGGTCGTGCCCCTCGCCGGGCCCCTGCTGGATGCCGAGGTAGAACGCCAGCCGGATCGGGTTGAGATAGATCTCCCACAGCCGCTGTTCCCTGTCGGGGACCACGTTGATCCGACCCAGCCGGGCGTAGTCGCCCCGGGAGCGGACGACGTCCGCCGTACCGGCCCAGTTGTTGCCGACGAACAACACCTCCTGGAGGGTGGCGGCGCGGGCCGGCGCGGACCGGGTCGGGGGCGTTGCGCCGGCCGGGGCGGCGGTGGTGCCGACGGTCAGCGCGGTGAGGGCGGCCAGGGCCGCGCGACGACCGCGGTACCGGGACGGGG
>NZ_WVUH01000471.1 GCF_017614955.1 Micromonospora echinofusca | reverse complement strand
CTGTTCACCCACGCCCCGAAACAGATCACCCGCTACCAGGTGGGCGGACTCCGCCCGTACCTGTCGCAGATGCCCACCGATCCCAGGCTGCTCGCGGACACGCTGGCTCCCCGCCAACTGTCCGGGGAACCCGAGTACGCCCGACTGCTCATCGACGCAGTGGTCGGCCTGGCCACCAGCCAGTACCTCAACCAGGAACAGCGCGCCGCCACGCTGGGCGTCCTCGCCAGGGTGCCCGGCCTCGCCTACCTCGGGCAGACCACCGACCTCGCCGGACGTGACGGGCTGGTCTTCGCCGCCTCTGTCAACGGAACACACTCGCAGATTGTCCTCGACCCGCACACCGGGGAGGTCCTCTCCGCCCAGGAACGCATCACGACCGGCCCCCGACCGGGCCTGTTCTCCCACGTCCTCATCCTCGACCGCGGCAAGCACAGCGCCGCGAACGTGGCCCACGTCCCGGAGCTGTCTGCCCGATCACCGGACACGGCCACCAACCCTCAGGCCCGGCGCGTCATCGACCTGGCCCTCGCCGGCCGCGACACCGCCGCACGCGACGCGCTACGCGCCACCGACCCACGCACCCGACAACAACTCGCCGACACCGCCACCTGCCTACTCAGCACCGGCCACGAGCTGACCCAACCCCACGACGGCAACCCCGATGATGACCGGACCGCTGCGGTGCGGTCCCTGCGCGCCGCAGCCGACCACACCCACCGCGCCGCTTGGACGCTGCACGACCCCCTCGACAGCGTCGACCCGGACATCGCCACCGCCGCGCTGACCGCCGTGTCGGCACTGCTCACCGCCGTCGCCGAGACCATGGGGCAGCTACGCCGCCGCGTCCTGCAGTCCTACCCCGCCGCCGCACGCGGCGAATACACCGCACCCGCGTACGCCGACCCGACCACCGAACTACGCCTCACCGAACACGAACTCCGCGACCTGGAACAACACCTACACCAGATCGCCCGCATGGCCACCATCCCCGGACGCACGCTCGGCGAGCTGACCCGCAACCACCCGCCAGATGACCAGCCGTAGGACGCGCTGGCGGCAGCACCCAGGTGCTCTGGGCGCGCATCAACACGAGCAGCATTAGCGACCCAGTCCCGTGACACCACCCTCCGAGAGACCGTCATGACAGAACCCCTCACCTACGAGCGTCTGACCGAACTACGGCGGCTCGCCGCAGGCGAACGCACCCCACCCGGCCAGGCCATTTCCGCCCTCGCCCGGTCGGCCGAGGAAGACCCTCCACGGGCGGTCACCGTGAACGTGGACCACCTGCTCTCCCAAGCCTTGCGCTCCGAGAACGGCCGCACCCGCGCCCTCGCCGAGAAGATCCACACCCTCGCCGCCGACCTCGCCCACCGAGTCCAGACCGAGTACCAGGCCCGACGCCAACGCCTGGACGCGGAGGTCACCGCCCTCGAACAACAACTCGCCGAAGCCCGCGCCAGAATCCAATCCCTGGACCGCGACGCCACCCCACCCCAGACGGACACCACCATCACCAAGCCGGCCCCGCACAGAGGCGGTAGGAGCCAGGTCGACGCAGCCGCCGTACGGGCCTGGGCCGCCACCAACGGCTACCAGGTCAAACCCATAGGCCGCATCCCCACCCACATCGTCGAGGCCTGGCGGGAAGCGACCATCCGTACCCAAACCTGATCAACGACTGATGGCGTCCTTGTCGAGTTGATGGTGTTCCCACCAGCTTTGTCGATGCTTGCGTAGGGTGCCATCGGTGCGGGTCAACAGTAGGTGGTTGCCGTTGAACACCAGAGCCGCGTCCTCCGTGCTCCCGTTCAGGATCCGTGCCGCAGTGGCCAGCATGTTGGGGATCCCTTTTTCAGCGAGGACCTCTTTGCGCATGTAGAAATCGACATCAACGTAAGATTTCGGCTCCCAGGTCCACAGGGAGCCGTCATCATCCTCCGCGTCGTAGTAGCCGTGCTCCCCGGAGACGAAGTCGATCACATACCCGCACCTCTCGTTGAGGCTTGCGCTCAGCATCCGACGCCCAGAGGTGGTCTGCGTCTCGGTGACCTCGACAGCGGCGAGCTCAGCCACCTGATCCAGGGGGAGTTCACCCGCCAGGGTCAATCGGAACTCGATAGCCATGTCCGCAACCTTCCCTCAGTTCTCAGTCTCGCCGCACGATCTGCACGATCGCGCCACTTCTGGTCACCGCTACCAGTTCCTTCAGCCCAGGTACGGGCCAGTCGTCGAACTGCTTCCGCAGGTCGGCGAGATCTCCGCGCCAGTCCTCCAGGTTCAGTACCACGCGTTGAGTCTGCCCCTTATCGACCTTCTGGGACACCACACCCCAAACGCCTCGTACCGTCTTGGGTGGAGTGGGAGCGTAGCAATCGAAAACGTGACCTTCGATCAGGTAGTCGGGCGACTTCCCCGGGTCGCCCGCATCCCCGGTGTCGAGCCTCGCTTGGGAGATCTCCGGATTCGTGGGGTTCTGGTGGACCCGGTAGCCCATGTGGGCCACGGTGTCGGCGCACTCGTTCTCCAACTCCAGCGAACGCCGTACCTCGTTGTCCTCCCGGGGAGGGATCCTGGTTCGTGACCGGTCGGTGATCCACCTGGAACGCCGGTGGGCTGCCTGCTCCACGGCGCTGCCGCGTCGTTGTCAGCGGAGGCGGCATCTGCCGGCACGACAGCCGGTGAGGTCCGACTATCGCTGATGGGCGGGGCTGGGCTGGTCGGTACGGCTCCGCCAGCCCAGCTCATTCTCCCGATGACCCCAGTTGTCGGGCTTCAGCGATCGCCGCGTCGATGACCTGCCTGGTGGAGCTGGTGCGCTGGACCAGCAACACCAGGATCTCTTTGACGCTCTCCAACGTTTGCAGCATCGGTCCAGGTTCCCCGCCCTGCAGGACCGCGACGACGAGTTGCTGTGCCTCGCTGGCCTGGGAGATCGTTCCCGTTGCCGCATCGCGGATGCCGTCGACGGCGCTCCGCACGGGCATCAGCCCGGCGATTGTCTCCTCAGGGCTGGCTCCTTGTGGAACCGCGGCGGCTGCCTTGGTGGCGTCACCGACCAAAGCGGCGAGGCTGCCGAGGCCACCCTGGATGGTGGTGATGGCGCTACGTACTCGGACCATGCCGGCCGCGATGGCGACGAAGCCCGCGCCAGCGGCCCGTAGGGCGATCTCCTGCGCCTGGTTGTCGGCAGCGGCGGCCAAGGCCTGCGCGCGCTCGACGCCGGCCATCAACGCACGGAGCTCGCTGGTGATCTTTTCGATATGCGACACGCAGTCGACGTTATCGATCAGAGGCAGGTAAGGCCGTGAAGGAATCTGAAAGCTACTTGGATTCCCTGGAACGCGCTATCGACGGCAGCGGATGCTGACCTTTCAGAGACTGTCGGGCGACTGGTGGGGGCGGAACGCGACGCCGAGGCACGTAAACGGAAGGTGTCCCGCCGCAGCCGGGTTAATTTCGCCCGCTCGTCCTCGGCCAACTGCCCGGTAGCGGCCTGACCGCGAGTCTCGCGGCCTGCTTCACCAATTGGTCAGGGTCCCGCTGTTGATCAACTGTCGGAGTATGCGGTGGGCTGGTGTGGGTCGTGGTGGGGTTTCAGGCCGGCGGTGGTGAGTCGGCGGGTGTAGGTGTCGAGCAGTGTGTCGATGGCCGCCTGGTCGCCCAGGCCGGTCAGGGCGTGTACGGCGCGGCGGTGCAGGTCTTTGTTGTAGGGGTCGACGCGGATGGCGGCCTGTAGCAGGGTCCCTGCTTCCTGCAATACGGTCGGGATCGGCTGGCAGCTCCCGGCGGCCCCGCCGTTCCAGCATCGACAGACACCGGTTCGTGGCAATCCGATACAGCCAGGGCCGCATCGATCCACGAAACTCGAATCGGTCGAACGCCCGCCAAGCCCGAACCAGCGTCTCCTGCATGGCGTCGTCCGCGTCATGGACGGAACCCAACATCCGATAGCAGTATGCGTGCAGCTCCCTCTGCAGCGGGCCGACCAGAACGGCGAACGCGTCCGAATCCCCGCCGCGCGCCGCTGACAGCAAGGCCGAGTCGATACTGGAAGCCACGGACCGGTCGTCGCACAGCGGCTCACCGGCCATGCGCCATGAGGGACCACCGCATGATTCACCGCGCTGTTCCGCCGCGATTCGGGTGACGGCCCACGTCCACCGGTTGCTCATCGTGAGCGACGGACGTGCGTCGCCGGGGCGACCGGCGCCGCAAGGTCCCCCAGCGCCACTCGCAACCCAGGCCTCTGCGCATTTGACGTACCTGGCTCTGCACCGGAACCCGTACGCCGACAGTGGGTACGTAGTCGCCGACGGTGGTGTCCCCGTCGTCGGGCACGGTGTGCAGGTCGGCGCCGAACGCGGCTCTGATCAGTGAGGTCGTTGCCGGTGCCGGGCGGACCGTAGAGCAGCACGGGAACATCGGCGTCGCATAGGTTCCGCAGCACGTCCACGTCGGGGCGTTTCGCCAGCAGGCGCGGGTAGTACAGCTGCCCGTTTGGGCGTCTCACCGGCCC
>NZ_WVUH01000470.1 GCF_017614955.1 Micromonospora echinofusca | reverse complement strand
GCAAGAAGGTGGTCGGCTACTTTGCCGGCTGGGGCGTCTACGGCCGCAACTACCACGTCAAGAACATCCACACCAGCGGCTCGGCCGCCAAGCTCACCCACATCCTCTACGCCTTCGGTAACACCACCGGTGGGCGGTGCACCATCGGGGACAGCTACGCCGACTACGACAAGGCGTACACCGCCGCGGACAGTGTGGACGGCGTCGCGGACACCTGGGACCAGCCGCTGCGGGGCAGCTTCAACCAGCTCCGCAAGCTCAAGAAGATGTACCCGCACCTCAAGGTGATCTGGTCGTTCGGCGGCTGGACCTGGTCCGGTGGCTTCACGCAGGCCGCCCAGAACCCGGCTGCCTTCGCCGAGTCCTGCTACAACCTGGTCGAGGACCCGCGCTGGGCGGACGTCTTCGACGGCATCGACATCGACTGGGAGTACCCGAACGCCTGTGGCCTCACCTGCGACACCAGCGGGCCGAACGCGTTCAAGAACCTGATTTCGGCGCTGCGGACCAAGTTCGGCACCGGCAACCTGCTCACCGCCGCCATCACGGCGGACGGCAGCGCCGGCGGCAAGATCGACGCCACCGACTACGCCGGGGCGATGGGCAACCTCGACTGGATCATGCCGATGACCTACGACTTCTTCGGCGCCTGGGACGCCAAGGGACCGACGGCTCCGCACTCGCCGCTCACCTCGTACGCCGGTGTCCCGAAGCAGGGCTTCTGGTCCGACGCGGCGATCCAGAAGCTGAAGTCCAAGGGCATTCCGGCCAACAAGATGCTGCTCGGCATCGGGTTCTACGGCCGGGGTTGGACCGGAGTGACCCAGGCGGCTCCGGGCGGTACCGCGACCGGCGCGGCCCAGGGCACCTACGAGGCCGGTATCGAGGACTACAAGGTCCTCAAGAACACCTGCCCGGCCAACGGCACCGTGGCCGGCACCGCGTACGCCCACTGCGGCAGCAACTGGTGGAGCTACGACACCCCCTCGACCATCGGCGGCAAGATGACGTACGCCAACAACCAGGGTCTCGGTGGAGCGTTCTTCTGGGAGCTCTCCGGTGACACCGGTAACGGTGAACTCATCACCGCCATCCGGGGTGGTCTCGGCTGAGTCCGCGCCCGTGCGGGTTGACGGGTAGCCGTGCCGGCCGACAGGTAGCTGTGCGGAGGGGTCGGGCAACTGCCCGGCCCCTCCTCGCATTGTCTCCTCGCGTGGCGTGCACACGGTACGCCCGTACCTGCCGCTGCGAGTGGCGTACACGCCGCTCAGGAAGGGGTCGTCCGGTACCGGAAGCGTCGAGAAGGGCCCCGGCGAACGTTCCGGTGGCGCATGCGGCGCCGGGGCACCTCCGGAACGTTCGTCCTTGCATCAATGAGAATGGGTCGATGTGTCAGACTCGGCCCGGCCGGTACCGACAGCCGAGTAGGGAGTGGTCCGATGGGCGTGCCCCGCATCCGTCGTATGGCCCTGGTCGCCGCCGTGCTGGTGGTGCTGCCGGTGGGCCTGGCCGGTTGCGGTCTCGGCGGGGACGATCCGGCGGACGAGCCCGCCGACGACCGGCCCACCGTCGAGGAGGCCGCCACCCGGGCCCGCGAGCGGGTCCAGGCGTACCTCGACGCGATGAAGGCCAAGGATCCGGCCGCCGGTCGCGCCCAACTCTGCGATCCCATGCACGAGGCGTTCGACGCGGCGGCCACCGGGCCGAACGGTGACTTCGCCGCCCACTTCACGGTCAGTGACGCCGCTGTCACCGAGGTGCGGGACACCGAGCGGGGGCAGCAGGTCGCTGCGACGGTGACGGTGGCGGTCGCCGGCAAGCCCCGCAGCAGCGGGCTGCTCTTCACCGTCACCCGCAGTGCCGGGCAGTGGTGCATCGCCGGCGAGACCGTCGGGACGGCCGCCGCGCCGACCCCGAGCAGCACCGGGTGACCGGGCGCCGGAGGGTACTTCCCCCGGCCTCCCACTGACCGGAACGACCCACCTCGACGCTCGGCTCCGGACGTCGTCGCCGTACGCTTTCTGTCATGCGCCAAGAGTGGCACCAGCTCAGCTACCCCGGAGTGGACAACCCCGGCCTGAAGACCAGCCGCCCCACCGCCGACTCCGCCGAGGACGCCGCCCTCGGCCTGGACCGGTGGCGTGAGCTTCCCCGCGCCCAGACCCCGCCCTGGCCGGACCCGGCGGTCGTTGCCGAGGTCTGCAAGGTGCTCGACACCGTGCCGAGCGTCGTCGCGCCCTACGAGGTCGACGAACTGCGCCAGCGGCTGGCGCTGGTCTGTGAGGGCAAGGCGTTCCTGCTCCAGGGCGGTGACTGCGCGGAGACCTTCGCCGACAACACGGAGAGTCACCTGCTGGCGAATGCCCGCACCCTGCTCCAGATGGCGATCGTGCTGACCTACGGCGCCTCCCTGCCGGTGGTCAAGGTGGCCCGGGTCGCCGGTCAGTACACCAAGCCCCGCTCCCTACCGACCGACGCGCGCGGACTGCCGGCGTACCGCGGCGACATGATCAACTCGCTGGAGGCGGTGCCCGAGGCCCGGGTCGCCGACCCGCAACGCATGATCCGGGCGTACGCCAACTCGGCCGCCGCGATGAACATGCTCCGGGCGTACCTGGCCGGTGGGCTGGCCGACCTGCACGCCGTGCACGACTGGAACAAGGGCTTCGTCCGCAACTCGCCGGCCGGCGAGCGCTACGAGGCGATCGCCCGGGAGATCGACCGGGCGATGGCGTTCATCCGGGCCTGCGGGATGACCGACGACGAGGCGTTGCGCACGGTCACCCTCTACTGCTCCCACGAGGCGCTGGCCCTGGAGTACGACCGGGCGCTCACCCGGGTCTCCGGCAACCGGGCGTACGGCCTCTCCGGGCACTTCCTCTGGATCGGTGAGCGCACCCGGCAGATCGACGGCGCGCACATCGACTTCATCTCCCGGATCGCCAACCCGATCGGGGTCAAGCTCGGCCCCACCACGACGCCGGACGAGGCGCTCGAACTCTGCGAGAAGCTCAACCCGGAGAACATCCCCGGCCGGCTCACCCTGATCAGCCGGATGGGCAACCACCGGGTACGCGACGCGCTGCCGCCGATCGTCGCCAAGGTCACCGCCGCCGGGGCCAGGGTGGTGTGGCAGTGCGACCCGATGCACGGCAACACCCACGAGTCGTCCAACGGGTACAAGACCCGGCACTTCGACCGGATCGTCGACGAGGTGCTCGGCTACTTCGAGGTGCACCGGGGGCTGGACACCCACCCCGGCGGGCTGCACGTCGAGCTGACCGGCGAGGACGTCACCGAGTGCCTCGGTGGCGCCCAGGGCATCGCCGACCTCGACCTGCCCGACCGGTACGAGACGGCCTGCGACCCGCGACTGAACACCCAGCAGTCGCTGGAGCTGGCCTTCCTGGTGGCGGAGATGCTCCGTGGCTGAACCGGTGCGGTCGGTCGGGGGGCAGCCGCCGGTCGACCTCCGCTCGGACACCGTCACCCGGCCCACCGCCGCGATGCGGGCCGCGATGGTCGACGCCGAGGTCGGTGACGACGTCTACGGCGAGGATCCGACCGTCGCGGCCCTGGAGTCCGAGGTGGCGGCGCTGTTCGGGCACGAGGCGGGGCTCTTCGCCCCGTCCGGCTCGATGGCCAACCAGATCGCCCTGCAACTGGTGGTGCCCCGGGGCGGGGAACTGCTCTGCGACGCCGACGCGCACGTGCTCGCCTACGAGGTGGGTGCCGCAGCGGCGTACGGCGGGATCTCCACCCGTACCTGGCCGGCGGCCGGGGCCAACCTGGACCCGGAGACCGTCCAGGCGATGATCCAGCCCGACGGGTACTGGGCGGTGGCGACCCGGGCGATCGCCGTCGAGCAGACCCACAACCGGGGTGGGGGCGGGGTGATCCCGCTGGCCACCCTGCGTCAGCTGCGCGACATCGCGGACGCCGCCGGGGTCGCGCTGCACTGCGACGGTGCCCGGATCTGGCACGCGCACGTCGCCGACGGTGTGCCGTTCGCCGAGTACGGCAGCCTCTTCGACACCATGTCGGTCTGTCTCTCCAAGGGCCTCGGTGCCCCGGTCGGCTCGGTCGTCCTGGGCAGCGCGGACCGGATCGCCGAGGCCCGGTCGATCCGCAAGCGGCTGGGCGGCGGCATGCGGCAGGCCGGCATCCTCGCCGCCGCCGGGCGGTACGCCCTGCGGCACCACATCGCCCGGTTGGCCGAGGACCACGCCCGGGCCGCCCGGCTGGCCGAGGCGCTGGCCCCGTTCGGGGTGGTCGCCACGCCGGTGCGCACCAACCTGGTACCCCTGGACCTGCGCAAGTCGCCGCTCGACGGGGCGACCTTCGCCGCCGCCGCGCGGGCCGAGGGGGTGCTGGTCTCGGTGCTCGGGCCGCGTGCCGTCCGGCTGGTCACCCACCTGGATGTCGATGACGCCGGCACGGACCGGGCGATCGAGGTGCTGACCGCGATCCTGCGTCGCTGACTCCTCGGGCCCCGCCGCCGACCTCCTCGGGCCCACCCCGCGC
>NZ_WVUH01000046.1 GCF_017614955.1 Micromonospora echinofusca | reverse complement strand
GATCCGGTTCCGCATCCCGTCCGGCGACTCGTGCACCAGACCACTGGCGAGCGCCTCCGGCACGCTGGCCACCACCAGGTGCAACCCCATCTCGGCCACCCGCTGGTCCCGGTACTCCAACACCTCCCGGAAGTTGTGCCCGGTGTCCACGTGCATCACGGGGAAGGGGATGTTGGCGGGGGCGAACGCCTTCTGCGCCAGTCGCAGCATCACGATCGAGTCCTTGCCGCCGGAGAAGAGCAGCACCGGCCGCTCCAGCTCCGCCACCACCTCACGCATGATGAAGAGGCTCTCCGCCTCCAGCTCGTCGAGGTGGGACACCCGGTAGTCGGCAGGAGCGGTCATGACACCGGCTCGCTTCGCTCGGATCCGCTCATGCGAATTCCAGACCTTTCCGGTCGGTGACGTCGAAGAAGAGTGCGGTCACTCTACCCGGAGTGTCTGTGCAGCGCCGCAAGCAACCGGGGAGCGAGATCCTTCCGGCAGACCAGCAGGTCGGGCAGCCGGGGATCCGCCTCGTTGTATTTCAGCGCAGAACCGTCGATCCGGGAAGCGTGCAGGCCGGTGGCCGTCGCCACAGCCACCGGGGCGGCCGAGTCCCACTCGTACTGCCCACCGGCGTGCAGGTACGCGTCGACCTCACCGCTGATCACCGCCGCGATCCTGGCGCCGGCCGATCCCATCGGTACGAGCTGGGCACCGACGTCGTCGGCGAGGTCGGTGAGGAAGACCGGGGGCCGGCTACGGCTCGCCGCCAGCCGGATCCGCCGGCCACCACCGGTGGCCGCCTCCAGCGTCATCGGCGGGTACGCGGGCGGGAAGTCGGTGCCCACCACCCGGTGCTGGGCCGGCAGGGCGATCGCGCCGCCGACCAGCCCGTGCGGTGCCTTCGCCTGGCGTGACCAGAGCGCCACGTGCACCGCCCAGTCGCTGCGCCCGGACTCGGCGAACTCCCGGGTACCGTCCAGCGGATCGATGATCCAGACCCGGTCGGCGGTGAGCCGGTGCACGGCGTGGCTGCTCACCTCGGCCGCCCAGCCCAGCCGGGCGCCCTCGTCGGACTCGGCGAGCACCGCGTCCGCCGGGCGCCAGCGGGCCAGCTCGGTGCGGATCAGGTCGTGGGCGAGTTTGTCCCCCGCCGCCCGGAGCGCCCCGGGGTCGTCGAAGCCCAACTCGGCCCGCAGATCCAGCAGCAGCTGACCGGTCCGGGTGGCCAGCCAGCGGGCGAAAGCACCGTCGATCATGGGGGGAGTAGCCACGTCGATCACCTCTCCAGCTCCCGACGCACCCTACCGGCCCGGGTCACCCGGGCCCGGGTCACGCGCCGTGGTACGCGTTCTGGGTCGGCTCCACGCCCCGGGTGATCACCGACTCCACCACGTCGGCGGCGCGGTCCACCAGGAACTCCAGCTCCTTGCGTTCCGCCTGGGAGAAATCCGACAGTACGTAGTCGGCCGGGTCCTGCCGGCCGGGCGGTCGACCGATGCCGAACCGGACCCGCACGTAGTCCTTGGTGCCGAGTGACTTGGACATCGAGCGGAGCCCGTTGTGTCCGCCCTCGCCACCACCGCACTTGATCCGGAACTGGCCGTACCCGATGTCCAGCTCGTCGTGGACGGCGACGACCTGCCCCGGCGGCACCTTGTAGAACTGGGCCAGGGCGGCCACCGGCGCCCCGGAGAGGTTCATGTAGGTGAGCGGTTTGACCAGCACCAGCTTCGGCCCGCCGAAGCCGAGCCGCCCCTCGCCGACGTCGGCGACCGCCCGCCGGTGCCGGCCCAGTTTCGCGCCGATCCGACCGGCCAGCAGATCCACCACCATGAAGCCGACGTTGTGCCGGTTGCCGGCGTACTCCCGGCCGGGGTTACCCAGACCGACCACCAGCCACGGCTGTGCCTCGTCCATCACGCCCGTCTCTCCCCTGTCCCCGCCGACCGGCCGACCGCTGCACACCGCCGACGGCCGGTCGATCCACACCCCCGACCGCAGGCCCGACCCGTCACCACCGGCAGTCGACCGGTCGGCCGGTCGGCTGACCCTGGTCGCCGTCCGGCCTGGTCGATCGACCACCACCGCTACGGATTTCTGCCCGGTCGGACGTCGGACACCGACCGGACATACGACAACAGGCGCCCCCGACGAGTCGGGGACGCCTGCCGCACGATCTGGTCCGATCAGGCCTCGGTACGGCCCTCGGCCGGGGCCTCCTCGCCCTCGGCGGTCGCCTCGGCAGCGGCCTCCTCGCCCTCGACGGCCTCCTCGGCGGCCTCTTCCTCGGCGGCCGGCTGCTCGATCTCGGGCAGGGTGGCCTCGAGCTCCTCGGCGGTCGGGGCGGCGGTGACCGCGGCCACCGGCAGCTCCGGGTCGGCGACCAGCTCGACACCGGCCGGCAGCTCGACGTCGGCGGCGGTGACCTGGGTACCGGCCTCCAGGCCCTCGATCGAGGCCTCCAGGTGGTCGGGGAGCTTGGTCGCGTCGGCGGTGACCGTCAGGGTGTCGTGGTCGTGCACGATCAGGGTGTCCTTGGCGGCCTCACCGGTCAGCTGGACCGGGACCTCGACGGTGACCTTCTCGCCGCGCCGGACCAGCAGCAGGTCGACGTGCTCGAAGGTGTCCTTGATCGGGTCACGCTGGATCGCCTTCGGCAGCGCAAGCGCCTGCGTGCCGTCGCTGATCTCGATCGCGAAGAGCTGGTTGGCGCCACCGTGCCGGATCGCCGCAGCGAACTCCCGGGCGGGGAGCGCGATGTGCTTGGGCTTCTCGCCGTGGCCGTACAGCACGGCGGGCACCTTGCCGGCCCGGCGGGTACGACGGGCACCACCCTTGCCGAACTCGGTACGGGGCTCGGCGCTGATCTTTACCTCGGACACGGGGAAACTCCTGATTGCGGTCGCTGCGGCGGAATGTCGTCTGGCGGTGCTGAGGCGAAGGGCTCTCTGGGGCTCATGTCCTGAACACCATCCGGAGCACCGCGTCGATGACGGCGCCTCCGTGCGGCGCTTCTCAGCGACCCGCAGGGCACCCTCGCCATGGCAACCGCACCAGTCTACCCGAGGCGGGAACCGCTACTCGCAGCAGACCCCGCACCCGGGCGGAGAAGCGTACCGGCACCTGTCCGGTGCCGGTACGCGACGGTCCACTCCGGCGTCACCCGGCCGCTCGACAGCCGGCGCAGACCCGTGCCCACGCCGGCATGTCCGCGGGCGGCCCGCCGGTTCACGTCACCGGCGGGCCACGCTCAGCTGAGCCCGCCGAACAGGGTCGTCACCGAGCCGTCGTCGAAGACCTCACGGATCGCCCGGGCCAGCAGCGGGGCGATGGAGAGCACGGTGATCTTGTCCAGCCGCTTCTCCGGCGGCAGCGGCAGCGTGTTGGTCACCACGACCTCGCTGATCCGGCTGTTCTTCAGCCGCTCGGTCGCCGGGTCGGACAGCAGCGCGTGCGTCGAGGCGACCAGCACGTCGGCGGCACCCGATTCGTGCAGGATCTCCGCAGCCTTGCAGATCGTGCCACCGGTGTCGATCATGTCATCGACGATCAGGCAGACCCGGCCCTCGACGTCACCGACCACCCGGTTGGCCACCACCTGGTTGGGCTTCAGCGGGTCGCGGGTCTTGTGGATGAACGCCAGCGGGCAGCCACCGAGCCGGTCGGTCCAGCGCTCCGCGACGCGTACCCGGCCCGAGTCGGGGGCGACCACGGTGAGCGGACGGCCGGCGTACTTCTTCTCCACGTAGTCGGCGAGGATGTCCATCGCGAAGAGGTGGTCCACCGGGCCGTCGAAGAAGCCCTGGATCTGCGCGGTGTGCAGGTCGACGGTGAGGATCCGGTTCGCGCCCGCCTGCTTGAGCAGGTCGGCGATGAGCCGCGCGGAGATGGGCTCGCGGCCCCGGTGCTTCTTGTCCTGCCGGGCGTACGGGTAGAACGGCAGGACGACGGTGATCCGCTTCGCCGACCCGCGCTTCAGGGCGTCGATCATGATCAGGGTCTCCATGACCCACTTGTTCACGCCGTGCGTGACCGACTGCACCACGAAGGCGTCGGAGCCACGTACGGAGTCCTTGAAGCGTACGAAGATCTCGCCGTTGGCGAACTCGTACGCGTCGGCCGGCGTCGGCGCGACGCCGAGCACCTCACCGATCTCCTTGGCCAACTCCGGAAAGCCACGTCCGGAGAAGAGCATCAGGCTCTTGCGGTTTTCGGCGACGATGCTGCCCATGGGCTCGTCTGCTCCCGTTGGTCGGTGGTACCCGGCGGTGGTGGGTCCAGGGACTAGTCGGTTGCAGTATCCCCCGTGGTCGGGGCCGGGTGGACCGCCTCGGCATCCCCGTGGATTGCCTCACCTTCCCTTGCGCCAGCGGCCCGGTCCGACGCACTCTGCGCCGCCCCGGCGGGCTCCGCGCCCGGGCCGGCCGCCTCGGCCCGCCGGGCCGCCTCGGCCGCCGCCGTACCGGCCCGCCGCTTGCGTACCCAGCCCTCGATGTTGCGCTGCCGGGCCCGGGCGACGCCCATCGCGCCGGCCGGTACGTCGTCGACGATCACCGATCCGGCCGCCGTGTACGCACCGTCACCGACCCGGACCGGGGCGACGAACATGTTGTCCGCGCCGGTCCGCGCGTGACTGCCGATCACCGTCCGGTGCTTGGCCACCCCGTCGTAGTTGACGAACACGGTCGCCGCGCCGATGTTGCTCTGCTCGCCGATGGTGGCGTCCCCGACGTAGGTCAGGTGCGGCACCTTGGAGCCGGCGCCCACCTCCGAGTTCTTCACCTCGACGAAGGTGCCGATCTTGGCCTTCTCCCCGAGCCGGGCGGCCGGCCGCAGGTAGGCGTACGGGCCGACGCTCGCGCCGGGACCGACCTCCGCCTGGACGGCGTGGCTGCGGACCACCGAGGCACCCGCGCCGACCACCGTGTCGACCAGCGTGACGTCCGGTCCCACGGTGGCCCCCGTACCCACCCGGGTGGTGCCGCGCAACTGGGTGTTCTGGTCGATCACCGCGTCCCGGTCGACGGAGGCGGTCACGTCGATCCAGGTGGTGTCCGGGTCGAGCAGGGTGACGCCGGTACGCATCAGCGACTCGTTGACCCGGTCCCGCAGCAGCCGGCGCAGTGCGGCCAGCTCGACCCGGTCGTTGCAGCCCAGCGTCTCGGTGGCGTCGGCGGCGACGTGCACCGCGACCGGCTCACCGGCCCCGACGAGCAGGCCGAAGACGTCGGTGAGGTACTCCTCGCCCTGGTCGTTCTCGGTGGAGAGCTTGCCGAGGGTGTCCCGCAGCCGGGCCGCGTCGAAGGCGTAGATGCCGGCGTTGACCTCCCGGACGGCCCGCTCGGCCGGGGAGGCGTCGCGCTCCTCGACGATCCGCTCCAGCCGGCCGGCGCCGTCCCGGACGATCCGGCCGAGCCCGGTCGGGTCGGGCACCTCGGCGGCCAGCACGGTGGCTGCCGCGCCGGCCCTCTCGTGCGCCTCGACCAGGGCACCGACCGTGTCCGGGCGGAGCAGCGGCACGTCCCCGTTGATCACGACGACCGTACCGGCGGACTCGGGGACGGCCGCCAGCGCGATCCGGACCGCGTGACCGGTGCCCCGCTGCTCGGCCTGGAGGACGCCGGTGGCGTCCGGGGCGATCTCGGCGAGGTGTGCGCGGACCTGCTCCGCGCCGTGTCCGACCACCACCACGGTGCGTTCGGCGCCCAGCGGCGCCGCTGCGGCCAGGACGTGGCCGACCAGGGTCCGGCCGAGCAGCGGGTGCAGCACCTTCGGCAGGGCCGACTTCATCCGCTTGCCCTCCCCGGCGGCGAGCACGACGACGGTACGGAGGCGGGGCTGGGACACGACGAAGCTCCTGTCGGAGGTCGGACAGTCTGCGGCCCCATGCTAACCACGCATCGGTGGCAATCCGTACGGGCCTACGCAATTGCCGGCGGCATCCGGCGGCGCGCTGCGGAGGCGGGAGCTGGGGTGCCTGGATTCGAACCAGGAGCTCAAGGCTCCAAAGGCCTGCGGGTTGCCGTTACCCCACACCCCATCGCGCGTCAGCCTAGCGCCCGGCGCGTTCCGTGCCCCCGTCGGCGCCGGCCGCCGGATCAACCTGGTGATCATACCCGCGATCGGTCGGCCCGGCTCACCGCGGCGTGCCGCGCCGGCCGGGCGACGGCGTCGCGCCCCACCGGCATCCCCGGTCGGGCACGGCGGCACCCGGGACGGAGCCGGCGCCGACCGGCCGCCGAACCGGCCAGGACTGCACATCAGGGCACGAAAGTGGCGACGTTTATCGATCTCTGGAGCGGCTATCGGAAAGCGAGCCGTAGCTAAACTACGGGAGCGTAGGTTACGGTGACGTAGGCGTAAGTTACCGATCTTGCCGTCCCCTCTGCGAGGTGTCATGTCCACCGCTCTCCTTGAGCCCGCCCCCCCGACCGGCAACGCCGCCGGCCCGAAGCCCCTCACCGAAGGCCACCAGTCCACAGGCATCCTGGTCGCCCTCTGGTCCTTCGTGACCATCCCGTTCCTCGCCCTGCTCGCCGCCGTACCGGTGGCCTGGGGAGGTTGGCTGGGCTGGACCGACGTGGCCATCGGCCTGGTCTGGTACACGATCTCGGGGCTCGGCATCACGGTGGGGTACCACCGCTACTTCACCCACGGCTCGTTCAAGGCCAAGCGGTGGCTGCGGGTGGCACTGGCGGTCTCCGGGTCACTGGCGGTACAGGGCAACATCACCCAGTGGGTCGCCGACCACCGACGACACCACGCCTTCTCGGACCTGGAGGGCGACCCGCACTCGCCCTGGCGGTTCGGGACCAGCGTCTGGGGCCTCACCCGGGGCATGTTCCACGCCCACCTGGGCTGGCTCTTCGGCCGGGAACTCTCCAACCGCGCCCGGTTCGCCCCGGACCTGCTCGCCGACCGGGACATCAACCGGGTGGACCGGCTCTTCCCCGCCCTGGTGGCCGCCTCGGTACTCGGCCCCGCCCTCATGGGCGGCCTGCTCACCTGGTCCTGGCAGGGCGCGCTGACCGCACTCTTCTGGGCCGGACTCGTCCGGATCGCCCTGCTGCACCACGTCACCTGGTCGATCAACTCGGTCTGCCACGTCTACGGCGAGCGCCCCTTCGAGATGCGCCAGGGTGACCGGGCGTCGAACTTCTGGCCGCTGGCCCTGCTCTCCTTCGGGGAGGCGTGGCACAACCTGCACCACGCCGAGCCGACCAGCGCCCGCCACGGCGTACTCCGCGGTCAGGTGGACATCTCCGCCCGGGTGATCTGGCTCTTCGAGAAGACGGGGGCCGCGTGGGACGTCCGCTGGCCGAAGCCCGAGCGCATCGCCGCCAAGTTGGTCAAAAACCCCGTCACCCGGTAATCGGGTCGGTACGCCGGACGGTCACCTGGCAGGATGGCCGGGTGACCGAGCGGGTGCGGCAACGAGGGACGGCACACACGCCGCTCCGCCCCCAGGATCGGCGCCCCACGAGACACCTCCGGTCGGCTCCGGCGGTACGCCGCCGGAGCCGACCGGTCAGCCCCCCATCCCCCGGCAGGGCGTCACCGCGCGCCAGCGAGGTGACGAGATGACAGAGGTCAAGCCGCCGGCCAAGCCGAGTTCCCGGGTCCGCATGTCGGCCGCGCAGCGCCGCGAGCAGCTGATCTCCATCGGCCGGCAGATCTTCGCCGAGCGCGGTTTCGACGCCACCTCGATCGAGGAGGTCGCCGCCCGGGCCAAGGTGTCCAAGCCGGTGGTCTACGAGCACTTCGGTGGCAAGGAGGGGCTCTACGCGGTCGTGGTCGACCGGGAGGTCCGCGCCCTGCTCGACCGGATCACCACCGCGCTGACCGCCGGCCACCCCCGTGAGCTGCTGGAACAGGCCGCGCTGGCGCTGCTCACCTACATCGAGGAGGAGACCAGCGGGTTCCGGGTGCTGGTCCGGGAGTCCCCGCTGATGTCCGCCACCGGCAACTTCAGCAGCGTGATGAACGACGTCGCCCACCAGGTCGAGCACATCCTCGGCGCCGAGTTCAAGAGCCGGGGGTACGACCCGAAGCTCGCCGAGCTGTACGCCCAGGCCCTGGTCGGCATGGTCGCGCTGACCGGGCGCTGGTGGCTGGAGGTGCGTAAGCCCCGCAAGGAGACGGTCGCCGCGCACCTGGTCAACCTGGCCTGGAACGGGCTGTCCCACCTGGAGGCGAAGCCGACCCTGCTCACCCGACGCGGGCGCTGACCCGACCGGCCGGCGGGCGCCCGGCGCGGGTCGGTGGTGGTCGGCGCCGGTCGGCTCAGCGGGTACCCGGCTCCGGTACGGGCCGGTGCCGGTACGCCTCCTCGGCCTCGGCATGCTCGTCCGGGCCGACCTTGTCGTAGAGCCCGGTGGCGAGCAGCAACAACCCGAAGACCAGCGACACGATGACCGTGGACATCGAGAAGTTGAGGAAGTTCGCGCTGGTCTGGAGGACCGTCATCATCGCCATGCCGGTGACCATGAAGACCACCCCGGCGGTCAGATTCATGTAGTGGCCGAGGTTGCTCCGCCGGGACGCGCCGATCAGCAGCACGATCCCGAAGATCACGGAGACCAGCGAGAAGGCCAGATTGGTCCGCAGACCGAGGGCCCAGTGGCTGCCCCGGTCGAAGAGCGGTTCCCCCCAGGTCTGCACCACGCCCACCACCCCGAAGACCAGGATGTAGAGCCCGACCAGGGCGGCGACGGCCCGGTAGAGCGGGCGCGCCGGATGGTTGACCGGAAAGTGTGCCATGACCCCTCCTCAGTGCCGGGTGACCGATCACGGTGAATTGTCACCCGGCACAGCGGAGGAAATCGGCGTTTGCCCAGTTGACGCGCGGTTCAGAGCAGGAGCCGGGCCTCGTGCCAGGCCTTCTGCTCCTCCTCGCTGCCGACCTTGCCGTACATGGCGGCCATCAGCAGCACCATGCCGATCACCATGGCCACGATGACCGTGGCGACGCTGAAGTTGAGCACGTTGGCCTCGGTCTGGAGGAAGGCCAGCGCGGCCAGGCTGAGCACCATGTAGCCGTACGCGAGGATCTTGTTGATCTGGACGTCGATGTTGCGGCCGAGGACCGTACCGAGCACGATCAGCGCACCGGTGACCAGGGCGACCAGCGAGTACGCCAGATTCGCACCCTGGCCGAGGACGAGCGTGTCATCCTGGGCGAAGAAGTCGTTCCCGGCGGTCCCGATCACCCCGAGGGCACCGAAGACCACCAGGTAGCCACCGGTAAGCCCGCCGATCGCCCGGTAGATCGGCCGCGCGGGGTGGTTGACGGGGTTATGGGCCATGTCTGAGTCTCCAACACCGTTGGTTGAGGGGTCGGGCACGATTCTCCCGCATGTGGCGCTGTGACGCCGCACACGCCCACCCCGGCCGGCCAGGACGCCGACCGGGGCTGCCGGGAGCCCCGGCTCAGCTGCTCGGCACCTGCTCGGCCAGGGCCAGCCAGGTCTCCTCGGTCCGTTCCCGCTCGGCCCGCAGCTCACGGAGCTGGGCGTCCAGTTCGGCGACCTTCGCGTAGTCGGTCGCGTGCTGGGCGAGCTGGTCGTGCAGCGCCGCCTCCCGCTGCTCCAGCTTGCTGATCTGGCGTTCCAGCCGGCTCAGCTCCTTGCGGGCGGTCCGCGCCTCGGCCGCCGACATGCCCGGCTCCTCCGACCGGTCGGCCGTCGGGCGACCGGTGAGCGGGGCGGCCTGGGCCCGGGGACCGGTGCTGCCGGCCCGGTCCAGGTACTCGTCGACCCCGCCCGGCAGGTGCACCAGACGCCCGTCGCCGAACATCCCGTACGCCACGTCGGTGACCCGCTCGATCAGGTAGCGGTCGTGGCTGGCCACGACGACCGTACCCGGCCAGGAGTCCAGCAGGTCCTCCAGCGCGGCCAGGGTGTCGGTGTCCAGGTCGTTGGTGGGCTCGTCGAAGAGGAGCACGTTCGGTTCGGCGGCGAGCAGGCGCAGCATCTGCAACCGGCGCCGCTCGCCACCGGAGAGGTCGCTGACCGGGGTCCAGAGCCGCCGGTCGTCGAACCCGAAGATCTCGGCGAGCTGCGAGGCGGCCAGTTCCCGGTCGCCGAGCTGGACCCGCCGGGCGACCTCCTCCACCGCCTCCAGCACCCGCAGGTGCCCGGGCAGCTCGGTCAACTCCTGGGAGAGGAACGCCGGCCGGACGGTGGACCCGGTGACGAACCGGCCGGCGTCCGGCCGGGTCACCCCGGCCAGCATGCGCAGCAGGGTCGTCTTGCCGGCCCCGTTGGCACCGAGGACGGCGATCCGGTCACCGGGGCCGACCTGCCAGGTGAGATCGTCCAGGATCAGTTTCGGACCGGCGTGCAGGGTGACGTGCTCCAGGTCGTACACCTGCTTGCCGAGCCGGGCGGTGGCCAGCTTCTGCAACGACATGGTGTCGCGCGGCGGGGGCACGTCGGCGATGAGTGCGTTGGCCGCGTCGATCCGGAACCGGGGCTTGGAGGTCCGGGCCGGCGGGCCCCGGCGCAGCCAGGCGATCTCCTTGCGGAGCAGGTTCTGCCGGCGGGCCTCGGTGGCGGCGGCGACCCGTTCCCGTTCGGCGCGGGCCAGGGTCCAGGCGGCGAAACCACCCTCGTAGGCCCGGACCGTCTGGTCGGCGACCTCCCAGGTGGTGGTGCAGACCGCGTCCAGGAACCAGCGGTCGTGGGTGACCACGACCAGGGCGCCCTTGCGGCCGACCAGGTGCCGGGCCAGCCAGTCGACACCGCCCACGTCCAGGTGGTTGGTGGGCTCGTCGAGGATCAGCAGATCGGCCTCGCGGACCAGCAGCGCGGCCAGCGCGACCCGGCGCCGCTCCCCACCGGACATCGGCCCGACCGGCTGGTCGAGACCCAGATAGGGCATGCCGAGCCCGTCGAGGATGGCGCGTACCCCGGCGTCACCGGCCCACTCGTGCTCGGCGCCCATGCTCTCGGCCAGCCAGGCCGTACCGAGCACCACGTCCCGGACGGTGGCCTCGGCGGCCAGTTGGAGGGTCTGCGGCAACCAGGCGACCCGCAGGTCCCGGCGGTGGGTCACCCGGCCGGCGTCCGGCTCCTCGGTCCGGGTGAGCAGGCGCAGCAGGGTGGACTTCCCGGCGCCGTTGAGCCCGACCACGCCGATCCGGTCGGCGTCGTCGAGGCCGAGGGAGACGTCGGTGAGCAGCGGCCCGGCGGCGCCGTACCCCTTGGACACCCGGTCCAGGTTGACGATGTTGGCCACGACCTCACCTCCCATGATCAAGGCGTCCCGCTCGTGCCGGCCGGCACACGGGACGCCTACGGTCTAGCCTACGCGGACCGCCCGCCGAACCGTCGGTGCGGCTGCGGCACCGGGACGCACCTGCGGTCACGCCCGGCGTAGCCGGTGTCCGCTGCGGTCAGCCGACCCGGGCGCCGGGTACCGGCCCGTGCGCGGTCCGCACCGCCCGGCACACCCCGGCGGCGGTCAGCCCGGCGGCGACCCGCTCGGCGTGCCGGGCGTCGGTGGCCAGGAAGACACAGGTGGGGCCGGACCCGGAGACGATCCCGGCCAACGCGCCGGCCTGCGTACCGGCGGACAGGGTGGCCGCGAGCGACGGCCGGATCGACAGTGCGGCGGCCTCAAGGTCGTTGCCCAGCGCCCCGGCGAGCACCCCCGGATCGTGCTGACGCAGCGCGGCCAGCAGCTCGTCGGTACTGCCCAGCGGCTCCGGGGCGGCCCCGGTGTCCCGCAGCCGGTCCAGTTCGGCGTACGCGGCCGGGGTGGAGATCCCGCCGTCGGCGACCGCCACCACCCAGTGCCAGGAGACCGGCCGGGCCAGCACCGGACTGACCGCCTCCCCCCGGCTGGTACCGAGAGCGGTGCCGCCGTGGATCAGGAACGGCACGTCCGAGCCGAGCCCGGCGGCGATCGCGGCCAGCTCGTCCCGGGAGAGCCCGGTACCCCAGAGGGTGTCGCAGGCGACCAGGGTGGCGGCGGCGTCCGCGCTCCCGCCGGCCAGCCCACCGGCGAGCGGGATCTGCTTGCGCAGGTGCAGCCGGGCGTGGGCCGGCAGGCCGGTGTACGCGGCGAGCGCCCGGGCCGCCCGGATCACCAGGTTCGACTCGTCCAGCGCCAGCTCACCCGTGCCCTCCCCCTCCATGGTGAGGGTGAGGGTGTCGCCCCGGCGGGCGGTCAGCTCGTCGTGGATCGAGATCGCGTGGTAGACGGTGTTCAGCTCGTGGTACCCGTCCGGCCGGAGCGGACCCACCCCGAGGTGCAGGTTGATCTTGGCGGGTACCCGGACCCGGACCGGTCCGCTGCTCCCCCGCCGGGAGCCGTCCTCGTCGTCCGGTCGCCACGCCTCGGTCACCGGGCGCTGCCCCGGAACGGGGACCGGACATCGGACGACTGTTCCACGCTCAGCTCCTCGGCGCTCAATCCGCAGCACCCTCCTACCGACACGGCGTCAGCCTAACCGGCGGCCCGGGCACCGACCGGAGCCGACGCGGCGATCGCGGCGAACTGCTCGACGGTGAGCGCCTCCCCCCGGGCACCCGGGTCCACCCCGGCAGCGGTCAGCGCCACCGCCGCCGCGTCCGCCCCACCGGCCCAGCCGGCCAGCGCGGCCCGCAGGGTCTTGCGGCGCTGGGCGAACGCCGCGTCCACCACCGCGAAGACAGCCCGCCGGGACACGTCGTCGCGGGGCGGCTCCCGGCGGGTGAAGGCGACCAGCCCGGAGTCGACGTTCGGGACCGGCCAGAACACGTTCGGCGGCACCTTCCCGGCCGACCGGGCGTGGGCGTGCCAGGCCAGCTTCACCGACGGGATGCCGTAGACCTTGGAACCCGGCCCGGCGACCAGCCGGTCGGCGACCTCCTTCTGCACCATCACCAGACCGTGCCGCAGGCTCGGCAGCTCGGCGAGCAGGTGCAGCACCACCGGCACGGCGACGTTGTAGGGCAGGTTCGCCACCAGCGCGGTGGGCGCCGGATCGGCCAGCTCGGCCGCGCCCACCCGCAACGCGTCGGCCCGGTGCACGGTGAGCCGGTCGGTGGCGCCGGGACCGGCGAACCGGCCGGCGGTCTCCGGCAGGGCACCGGCCAGCACCGGGTCGATCTCCACCGCGTGCACGTGCGCCGCCACCGGCAGCAGCCCGAGGGTGAGCGAGCCGAGCCCCGGCCCGACCTCCAGCGCCACGTCGTCCGGGGCGAGCCCGGCGGCGGTGACGATGCGCCGCACCGTGTTCGGGTCGTGCACGAAGTTCTGGCCGAGCTTCTTGGTCGGCGACACACCCAGCCGGGCGGCCAACTCCCGGATCTCCGCCGGGCCGAGGAGACCGGTCATGCCGTGCAGCCTATGGCATGTAAGGAAGGGCCCCTTGTTAACGCTTTCGGTAGAGGAAGGGCCCCTTGTTAACACCCCGGTCCGGCGGCACCCGGCGTCGGCTCAGCGCCACGGGCCGAAGACCCGCTCCCCGGTGGCCGAGACGGCGGCGCACAGCTCCGCCAGATCCACCCCGGTGGTCTCCGCCAACGACCGCATGGTCAGCGGGATGAGGTACGAGGCGTTCGGCCGACCCCGGTGCGGCGTCGGGGTGAGGTACGGCGCGTCCGTCTCCACCAGCATCTGGTCGGTCGGGGTGAGCTTCGCCGCCTCGCGCAGGGCGTGCGCACTGGCGAAGGTCACCGTACCGGCGAAGCTCAGCACGTACCCGCGCCGGACACATTCGGCCGCGAAGTCCGCGTCGCCGGAGAAACAGTGCAGGACGACGGTGTCCGGTGCGCCCTCCGAGTCGAGTACCCGCAGCACGTCGGCGTGCGCGTCCCGGTCGTGGATGACCAGCGCCTTGCCGTACCGCTTGGCGATGGCGATGTGCGCCCGGAAGCTCTCCTCCTGGGCGGCCCGCCCCTCGTCGCCGGTCCGGAAGTGATCGAGACCGGTCTCGCCGATCCCGCGTACCCGGTCGTGACCGGCGAGCGCCTCGATTTCGCGCAACGCCTCGTCGAGGTCGGGCAGCCGGGGCGCCTCGTTCGGATGCAGCGCCACGGTGGCGAGCACCGCCGGGTACCGCCCGGCCAACTCGGCGCCCCACCGGGAGGAGGCCACGTCCACCCCGACCTGGACCAGCCGGTCCACCCCCACCGAGGCGGCCAGGTCGAGGATCGCGTCGACCGGGTCGCCGGCCGGCTGTCCGGCGGAGGATCCGGCGCCGCCGGGGGTACCCGCCTCGGCGACGGTGATGTCCAGGTGGGTGTGGCTGTCGGGCACCGGGCTCGGCAACGGCTCGGGTGCCGGCGGGAACTCACCCGCTCGCCGGGCGGCGCGCTGGCGGCGGGACTCGGTCGGCTCACTCATCGCCGCCAGCATCACACATCCGCTCCGGCCCGGCGCAGCCTCCCGACCCCCGGCGAGGGATCACGCCTCAAGATCTGCTCAAGATCTCCGCCGACCATCTCGCGGGCACGGATGGTGCTGACATCATCACCGGACCGGTCCTGGGGAGTGCCGGTAGTACGGAGACGGGGGACGACGGCACCCGCCGCCGCTCCGGAAAGCGTGCCTCGGGGAGGGTGGGACCGGCCGGGACGCCGGCCGGTCCCGGCACGCCACCCACCGTTCACCCGGATGGCACACTGCGGAGCCTCCGACGGCATCCGGCGGAGCTAGGTTGCGCCGGTGAGCGTCATGCCTGCCACCAGCGGTTCCCCGGAGGCACCCGCCGGGCTGCACGTGACGTACCAGGGTGTGGTGCACCCCGCTCGGGAGATCGCCCGGGGCGCGGCGTACGAACTCTTCAGCGACCGGGAGACGGCCGGGTTCGAGTGGACCTCCCGCCCGGACGCGCCACTGCCGTGGCGCCGGATCGTCCACGTCACCGAGGTCGACGCGGTGCACGGCGTACCCGATGCGGATGCGGAACCGGAGGCGCCGCTGCTGGTCCCGGCGCACCGCAACCGGAGCTGGGCCGACCTGCACCGGCTCAGCCAGCAGCCGGCGGCGGCCGACGACCCGGTCCTGGCCACGCTGCGCGCCTCCGCGCGGATCCGCCCGGGTACCCGGATGGTCAAGGTGCTCTCCGCGCGGCAGCTCGCGGACTGCCTGCGCGGGCAGCTGCCGTACGGCTTCTGCCACCGGGAGCACGACGTCGCGCACCTGCGTACCCCGGCCAGCCTGGCCGTGCTGCGGACCGACGACCGGGTCGGGGACGACACCGACGTGGCGTACGTGCTGCGCTGGCGGGCGGTCGACGGGGGCGACTACGCCAGCCCGGTCGGATCGTCGTACCGGGGCCTGACCGTCATGCCGCCCGGTGACCGGGTCGGCGCGCCGGTGCTGGGTACCGGCTTCCTCCCCAGCGGCGCGCAACTGGTCCCGGAGTTCGTCACCCGGGACTTCGCGGACCTGCCCCTGCCGGCGCACGCCACCCTGGTCGCCTATCCCGGCGACGGGGTGGAGGTGGTGCTCTACACCTACCAGGCGGAGCAGCGCGGCTGGCTGCGGATGGCCGGGCCCCGGTGGCGGCACCTGCTGGCCGGGGTGCCGGGGCTGCCGCCGGACCAGGACTACCTGCCGGTCGGCGAGGCGCCCCGGTCGACCCTGCTGGTCGGTACGCTGAGCGACGGCGTGCACGAGGCGGTCGCCGATCCACCCGGCGGGTTCCGGGTGCTGGCGGCCAGCCGGGCGGCCCGGCACCCGGTGACCCGGGTCAGCCGTCGAGTGCGGTACGCGACGTGGCGCGGGGTGCCCGGCGTCGTGCTGCGTGAGGAGACCGGCTGGCTACGGTTGCGGTTGTGCCGGCCGGACGTGGCGGCGGTCGGTACCGTCGGCGCCCGGTGTGTCGAACGTGGCGTCTACGAGACCTGGGCACCGGCCGGCGAGGTGACCGACGACCGGACGGTCGACCTGCCGTACCCGGCCTGACGCCCGGTCGGCCGTGGAGGTCCACGGCCGACCGACGGATCGTCCGAACAGCCGGCGGAGCATCCGGTACGCCGGTCAGCTCTCCAGCCGGGCCAGCTCCTCGTCCACGATGGACGGGTCGAGCTTGCGGAAGACCGGCTTCGGGGCGGCCAGCGGCCGGCCCGCCGTCAGGGGCACCGACTCCCAGCGGGCGCCGACGGTGTAGTCCCCGGTCAGCACCGGGTACGACGGGCCGCCGTCGAGATCCTCGACCTCGACGATGGACGGCATCGGGGCGTGCACCCCGGTACCGCCGAGCAGCTCGTGCACCTTCTGCGCGGAGTGCGGCAGGAACGGGGTGAGCAGCGTGTTGGCGTCGCTGACCACCTGGAGCGCCACGTGCAGGACGGTGCCCATCCGGGGCTTCTCGGCCTCGCTCTTGAGCTTCCACGGGGCCTGGTCGGAGAGGTACCGGTTGGCCTCGGCGACCACCTTCATCGCCTCACCGATGGCCTGCTTCTGCCGGTGCCTCGCGATCAGGTCGCCGACCGTGTCGAACCCCGCGCGGGCGACCGCGAGCAGCGCCTCGTCGGCCTCGGTCAGACCGGCCGGGTCGATCGGCGGGATGGCGCCGAAGTTCTTCGCCGCCATCGAGATGGACCGGTTGACCAGGTTGCCCCAGCCGGCGACCAGTTCGTCGTTGTTCCGGCGGAGGAACTCCGCCCAGGTGAAGTCGGTGTCGTTGCTCTCCGGGCCGGCGACGGCGATGAAGTAGCGCAGGGCGTCGGCGTCGTACCGCGCCAGGAAGTCACGGACGTAGATGACCACCTGACGGGAGGAGGAGAACTTGCGCCCCTCCATGGTCAGGAACTCGCTGGAGACCACCTCGGTGGGGAGGTTCAGCCGGCCCAGCGGACCGGGCTGGCCGTCCCGGCTGCCCTCGCCGGAGTAGCCGAGCAGCAGCGCCGGCCAGATCACCGAGTGGAAGACTATGTTGTCCTTGCCCATGAAGTAGTAGCCCCGGGCGTCCTTACCCGCGCCGTCGGTCGACCACCACTTCCGCCAGGCGTCCGGGTCGCCGGACCGGCGGGCCCACTCGATGGAGGCGGAGAGGTACCCGATCACCGCGTCGAACCAGACGTAGATCCGCTTGTCGGAGCGGTCCCGCCAGCCCTCCAACGGGATCGGTACGCCCCATTCCAGGTCCCGGGTGATGGCCCGGGGCTGGAGGTCGTCCAGCAGGTTCCTGGAGAAGCGCAGCACGTTCGTGCGCCAGCCCTCGCGGCTGTCCAGCCAACGGCCGAGCGCGTCGGCGAGGGCGGGCAGGTCGAGGAAGAAGTGCTCGGTCTCGACGAACTGCGGGGTCTCGCCGTTGATCTTCGACTTCGGTTCGATCAGGTCGATCGGGTCGAGCTGGTTGCCGCAGTTGTCGCACTGGTCGCCCCGGGCACTGTCGTACCCGCAGATCGGACAGGTGCCCTCGATGTAGCGGTCGGGCAGGGTCCGGCCCGTGGACGGGGAGATGGCCCCCATGGTCACCTTCGGCACGATGTACCCGTTGCGGTGCATCCCCTCGAAGAGGTCCTGCACGACCTGGTAGTGGTTGCCGGTGGTGGTCCGGGTGAACAGGTCGTAGGAGAGCCCGAGCCCGTGCAGGTCCTCGACGATCACCCGGTTGTACCGGTCGGCCAGCTCACGGGGGGTGACCCCCTCCTTGTCGGCCTGCACCTGGATCGGGGTGCCGTGCTCGTCGGTGCCGGAGACCATGAGCACGTCGTGGCCCGCCATCCGCATGTACCGGCTGAAGACGTCGGAGGGGACACCGAACCCGGAGACGTGGCCGATGTGCCGGGGGCCGTTGGCGTACGGCCAGGCGACCGCCGCGAGAACGTGACTCATGGCGTCAAGCCTAATGACCGGCCCCGGTCGGCTGCGAACCTGTAGGCGCCGACCGGCCCGCCGCCCGGCGTCCGGTCCCGCTACCGGGTGCCGGCCGACGCCACTGCCGGTGTCGACCGACGCCGCTGTCGGGTGCCGGTCAACGCCGCTGCCGGGTGCCTGCCGGCTCTGCGCGCCCGGGAAGCCCTCGTCCCATTTGTCGCCGACACGCGCCCTGAGCTGCACCGCTATCCCCGCCGCCCGGTGTCCAATGGTCGTCGTGACTGGCAGACCAGCCGCGCCGCGGCCGGACGACGCCCCGCGCCCCGACGTGCCCCGGGCCTCCTCGGCCGAGCCGGCAACCGAGACCCGTCCCCGGGTACCCGATGCCCGGGGCGCACCGGGCAGTCAGGGTGGTGGAGCCGGGCCGGGCAGCGGAGCCGGGCCGGGCAGCGGAGCCGGGCCGGGCAGCGGTCCCGACGGCTCGACCAGCCCGGCGAGCCCGACCGCCGGGGCAGGCCAGACCGGCTCCGGGCCGACCGTGGCCCCGTTCGCCGGGGCCCGCCCGTCCCCACCGGCGTCCCTCGCGGACCTCCCCGGCGGCATCGAGCCGACCATCGGCGCCCCGGCTGACGTGGTCCCCCGTCGGGTACCGGTCGACTCCCGCACCCAGGCACCCACCGCCGACCCGGCGGCCGGGAACGGCACCGGCGAGGACTGCGGTCAGGAGCCGGCGTTCTGGCTCCCGATCGAGGAGGTGCACTGGGACGGCACACCGGTCCGGGAGGAGACCGCCCCGGACACCACGCAGACCCGGACCCGGGCCCGTCGTACCGACCGACGGCGCCCCGGCCGACCGACGCCTGCCGGGCCGCTACCCGGACTGGCGCTGCTGGTACTGCTGATGCTGCTGGCCAGTTTCTTCGGCTGGGTGAGCGCCGAACCGTTCTGGCTGGCCGTCGGGCACGCCAGGAACGGCACGGTGGTGGTCGGCGGCTGTACCGGCAGCGGACTGGAACAGCGGTGCCGGGGCGACTTCGTCCTGGGGGACGACCTGGTCGTGCACGGCATCCGGATCGCCGGGGTCGGTCCGGGGCAGCGGGAGCGGGGCACCGTGCTTCCGGCAAGGGTGGTCAACGCCAGCTCCACCACGGCGTACGTGGACGGCTCCGGCCCGGTCGCACAGCTACGTTGGCTGCTCGGACTGGGCCTGGTGCTGCTCTGCGGGTCGGCTGCCGGCTGGGCCACCGGGGCGGGCCGGTTCACCGAGCCGTGGGCCCGGCGGGGTGCCGCGCTGGCCGGCTTCTGTGCGCCGGTACTGCTCGCCGCCGGGTTCCTGGTCGCCGCTTTCTGACCCGACGGCCACGTTCACCTGCCCGCCGACCACCGGCCTCACGCTCACCTGCCCGCCGACCACCGGCCTCACGCTCACCTGCCCGCCGACCACCGGCGCAAGCCGGGCTGACCCGGCAGGTCGGAGCCGCCCCGGCGAACCGGGGCGTTAACAAGGGGCCCTTCCTCTACCGAATGCGTTAACAGGGGGCCCTTCCTTACACCGTGTGCACGACGGCGTAGACCTCGCGGCGACGCAGGCCGTACCGGTCGGCGACAGCGGTGATCGCGTCCCGGCGGGTCGCCCCGGCGGCCTCCCGCTCGGCCACCTCGGCGCGCAGTGTCGCGTCGTCGGGGCGGGTGACCTCAGCCGGCGGCGCGCCGGCCACCACCAGGGTGATCTCCCCGCGTGGCGGGTTGGCTGCCGCCCACTCGGCCAGCTCACCGAGCGGCCGGCGGAGCACCTCCTCGTAGGTCTTGGTCAGTTCCCGGGCCAGGGCGGCCGGCCGGTCCGCGCCGAAGACCGCGGCCAGGTCGGCCAGGGCCCCGGCGATCCGGTGCGGGGCCTCGAAGAAGACCAGCGTCCGTTCCTCGGCGGCCAGGGCGCGCAACCTGCTGCGCCGGCCGGCGGGGGTACGGGGCAGGAACCCTTCGAAGCAGAACCGGTCGCAGGCCAGCCCGGAGAGGGCCAGGGCGGTGGTGACCGCACTGGGCCCGGGGGCGGCGGTGACCGGGGCGCCCACGTCGAGCGCTCCCCGGACGAGCCGGTAGCCCGGGTCGGAGACGCTGGGCATGCCGCCGTCGGTGACCAGGGCGACCACCGCCCCACCGGTGATCGCGTCGACCAGTTCCGGGGTACGCCGCTCCTCGTTGCCCTCGAAGTAGCTGACCACCCGACCGGTGACGGTGACGCCGAGGTCCCGGGCCAGCCGGGCCAGCCGGCGGGTGTCCTCGGCGGCCACGATGTCGGCGCTGGCGAGGGTGTCCCGGAGCCGGTCGGAGGCGTCTGCGGGGTTGCCGAGTGGCGCCCCGAGCAGAATCAGGCGACCACCATCGGACATTTCACCCACGACGCCACTCCCTCATCGACACACGTGCCGGCCAACCATAGGCGGAGGACCCCTTCGGGCCCTCCAGCAGCCTACGATCGCGGGGTGACCCAGGCGTCGACAGCGCAGACCACGAGCGGGAACAGCCCGGAACCGGGCGCCCCCACCGGCCAGTTCCTTCCCGGCGAGACCGGCGGTGGCGGCCTCCCGCCGATCCTCCGGCGCCGGTTGGCCCCGTTGGACGCCCGTTTCGACGTCAACTCCTGGCTGGCCACCGCCGTGGTGGTGGCGATCGCCGCCATTCTGCGCTTCGTCGGGCTGAGTTCCCCCAAGGGCAAGATCTTCGACGAGGTCTACTACGCCACCGACGCGCACAACCTGCTCACCCGTGGTTTCGAGTGGGACGAGAAGAACAACACCGCCGCGTACGTGGTGCACCCGCCGCTGGGCAAGTGGATGATCGCCCTGGGTGAGTGGATGTGGGGCTACAACGAGCTGGGTTGGCGTTTCTCCGCCGCCGTCGTCGGCTCGCTCTCCGTCCTGCTGCTGGTCCGCATCGCCCGGCGGATGTTCCGCTCCACGGTGCTCGGCTGCGCGGCCGGGCTGCTGCTCGCCCTGGACGGCTTCCACCTGGTGCTGTCCCGCACCGCCCTGCTCGACATCTTCCTGCTCTTCTTCGTGCTGGCCGCGTTCGGTGCGGTCGTCCTCGACCGGGACGCCCGCCGTCGGCGGTGGCTGCGGGCGATGGAGGCCGGGCTGGACCCGACGCAGCCCGGCCGGTTCTCCCTGACCGCGGTGCCCTGGTGGCGGCTGCTGGCGGCGGTCCTGCTCGGTTGTGCGATCTCGGTCAAGTGGAGTGCGCTCTACTTCGTTCCGGCGTTCGGCATCCTGGTGCTCGTCTGGGAGGCCGGGCTGCGCCGCTCGGTCGGGGTACGCCGGCCGTGGCGCGACGCGCTGCTGGCCGAGCTGCCCTGGCTGGTGCTCGCCGGGGTGGTCGTGGTGCTGACCTACATCGCCACCTGGTCCGGGTGGCTGCTGACCGACGGTGGTTACTACCGGCACTGGCGCCAGTCGCAGGGCAAGGACGAGCTGCCGGTGATCGGGGCCCTGCAGAACCTCTGGGAGTACCACCGGGCGGCATATGGTTTCCACACCACCCTGGACACCTCGCACAAGTACCAGTCCTGGCCGTGGCAGTGGCTGCTGCTCGGGCGCCCGGTGGCCTTCTACTGGTCCAGCGAGGGGGCCTGCGGGGCGGCCAGTTGCGCGGCGGAGATCCTGCTCCTCGGTACGCCCATCCTCTGGTGGTCGTTCCTGCCCGCCCTGGTCGCGCTGGTCTGGTTGGGCATCGCCCGCCGGGACTGGCGGGCCGGCACGATCCTGCTCGGCGCCGCCGCCGGGCTGCTCCCCTGGTTCTGGTACGCGCTGGACGGCCGGACCATGTTCGTCTTCTACGTGGCGCCGGCCCTGCCGTTCCTGGTGCTCGCCGTCGTCTACGTGCTCGGGGCGATCATCACGCCGGGCCGACCCGCCGGGGAGGCGCCGGTCCGGCAGTCGGCGACGACCACGCCGGCCCCGGAGGTCACCGACCCGGCAGGGGCCACGGTAGCCGCCGAAGCCGCGGAGGATCCGGCTGCGGAGAAAGCGGCGGACCGCCGACTACTCGGTTCGATCATCGCGGGCGGGTACGTCCTGGTGGTCGCCGCCTGCTTCGCGTACTTCCATCCGATCTTCGTCGGCAAGCTGATCCCGTACGCCGAATGGTCGGCCCGGATGTGGCTCGACGGCCGCTGGATCTGACCTCGGGGAACCACCGTGCAACGCCACGGCCCGGTCCGGGAATACCACCGGACCGGGCCGTGGCGTCGACGTCGGGCAATGGCGGCAAACAGCCACAGCTGCCCGACGGCCGACGTTGCACCTGGTCAGCGATGCTGCGCCGGCCCGAGCGGCGCTTCGGGCAGGCTGCCGCGTCGGGCCGGGACGGGCCACGGAAACGGGCCGGGAGCAGGCCCGGAAAGCAGAAAAGCGCGCCCCGATCGCCTGCCACGGGGGAAGCGGGCGATTGGGGCGCGCATGTTGAGCTTAACCACCCGGGATCACCGGCACAACGGGTTGCCTCCGGTCAGATTTCCGACCGACGAACCGCAGCCGGAATGGTTTACATCAGACATGTGATCTGATGTGACAACCCGGGGACCCAAGGTCACCGACCGGGACCAGGCATCGACGGCGCACACTTCCACCAGGGTCAGAGGTATCGACAGAGTTCGTTCTGCGTTTACGGTGGGAGCGCCCGCCGGCAAGCTCCCCCAGGCGGAATGGCGGGCGACCACCAACGACCCGTGGGAGTCCCGATGTCCCGTACCCTCCGCTGGCTCGGCGGCCTGCTCGCCGCCCTCACCGCAGCCACCGCCGGACTGGCCGCACCCGCCCAGGCGGCCACCGTCTCGGTACCGCTGCGTACCCTGATCGCCGACCTGCCGGTCGCCTCCGAGGTCCGCACCGGCTACAGCCGCGACCTCTTCCCGCACTGGATCGACGCGGACGGGGACGGCTGCAACACCCGCTACGAGGTGCTCATCGCCGAGGCGGTCACCCGCCCCTCGGTCGGCTCGGGCTGCTACCTGACCGGCGGTCGCTGGTACTCGTACTACGACGCGGCCTACTGGACCAACCCGTCCGACCTGGACATCGACCACATGGTCGCGCTGGCCGAGGCGTGGGACTCCGGCGCCCGCAACTGGACCACGTCGCGCCGCCAGTCGTTCGCGAACGACCTCGGCGACGTACGGTCGCTGGTCGCCGTCACCGACAACGTCAACCAGGCCAAGGGCGACCAGGACCCGTCGACCTGGATGCCGACGTACGAGCGGTGCCGCTACGTCGCCGAGTGGGCCGCCGTGAAGACCCGGTGGCGGCTGACCGTGGACAGCGCCGAGAAGAGCGCGCTGACCAGCTACGCCAACTCGTGCTCGAACATCACCATCACCGTGACCCACGCATACTGAGCCGTCGACCGGGTGCCGGTCGACAGCCGAGAGGCCGGCCGGCACCCACGGGTACCCGTCCGGTCGACAGCCGGACGGAAGGCCGGTACCCGTGGGGTCAGTCCGGCCGGTGACCGCCCGCCCGGGGCAGCCAGCCGAGGAACCGCTGCCGCAACTCCGTCACCGGCAGGTGGTCCAGGTCCCCCATCGCCCGGACCAGGCAGGCACCGAGGTAGACGCCGAGGGCCACCCCGGTGCCGCCGTACTCGTCCAGCAGGCCGCTCCGCCGGGCCGGGCACGGCCAGTCCGCACCACACTCGACACACGTCCAACCGGGCCGGTCCGGCAGGTGCGTCCCGCTGCCCGGTCCGGCGTCCGCCCCGCCGGAACCCGGGCCGGAACCCGTCTGACTGGCCATCACCGCGCTGATCCTCCCGCACCTCGGTGCCCGCCGCCCCACACCGGTAGCGTCCAGGGTCGGCCCGACCGGTAAGCGTCCACGGGGCCGGATTCGTTACAGCCCGATTTGACTCCATAGTGGACCTGGCTATAGTCGCGCGGTGATCATCTATCTCCGACGATCCGCCGCTGTCCTGTCCGGACTGCTGATGACCACGGCGATGCTCGGCGCCCCGCCGGCCGCCGCCGACGAGGAACCCCCTCCCGAGCCACCCAAGGTGGAGCTGGTCCTCGACGTCAGCGGTTCGATGCGGGCCCGCGACATCGACGGCCGCAGCCGCATCTCCGTCGCCCAGCAGGCCTTCAACGAGGTGGTGGACGCCCTTCCGGACAACACCCAGCTCGGTATCCGGGTCCTCGGCGCCACCTATCCCGGCAGGGACAAGAAGATCGGCTGTCAGGACACCCAGCAGATCGTTCCGGTCGGCCCGGTGGACCGGAACCAGGCGAAGGCCGCCGTCGCCACCCTGCGCCCCACCGGCTTCACCCCGGTCGGTCTCGCGTTGCGCGCCGCCGCACAGGACCTGGGTACCGGTGCGACGACCCGACGGATCGTGCTGATCACCGACGGCGAGGACACCTGCGCCCCACCCGACCCGTGCGAGGTGGCCCGGGAACTGGCCGCCCAGGGTACCCGGCTGGTGGTGGACACCCTCGGTCTCGCCCCCGACGAGAAGGTACGCCGGCAGTTGCTCTGCATCGCCGCCGCCACCGGGGGCACGTACACCGCCGCGCAGAGCGCCGAGGAACTGACCGGCCGGATCAAGCAACTCGTGGACCGGGCCCGGGACACGTACACCCAGACCCCCGCCCAGGTCGGCGGTGGTGAGCAGTGCGCGGGCGCCCCGCTGCTCGCCCCCGGCGTCTACACCGACCGGGAACGGTTCTCCGAGCACCGCTGGTACCGGGTACCCGTGCGCCCCGGGCAGGAGCTGCGCGCCTCGGTGAGCATCGCGCTCGACCGGCCGGTGAACCGGGACCACGGGGTATTGCTGCGAGCCACCGCACCGGACGGCCGGGAACTGGTCCGGGGCGCGGACGCCGGCAGCGGACGTACCGACGTCCTCTCCGCCGGTCTGCGCTGGTCGGCGGCCGACCCGGACGACGACCCCGACGAGCGGGACGACGGAGACGAAGACGGGCGGGACGACGAGCCGGTGGACGGGGAATCCGGTACCGACGCACCGGTCCTCGTCTGCCTGGTGATCAGCAACTCGCTCTCGCCGCAGGCCGGTACCGGCACCAACCCCGGCATGCCGGTGGAACTGACCATCGACGTGGTCGACTCCGCACCCGGCCCCGGCGCCCCCGACCTCGGCCGGGGATGGCTGCTACTCGCCCTGCTCACCGTCGCCGGACTGCTCACCGGTCTACTCGCCGGCCTGTTGACCCGCTGGTGGGTCGCCACCTGGAGGAACTGATGGGTACCCCGACCGTCCGCCGGCTCGCCGCGCTGCTCGCCGCCACCGGTCTCGGACTGCTGCCGGCCGGTGCCGCCCTGGCCGACCCGTCGCCGTCCCCGGGTGCGGCCACCGTCACCAAGGCCGGCACCTCGTTCCTCACCGCCACCGCCATCGCCCCCGGCCAGCCCGTCCGGGTCGGTGCCTCGCACGGCGAGTACCTCTACTGGACGTTCCCCGCCGCAGCGGGTGAGGTACCCGACATCGGCGCCACCGTGTCGTACCCGGCCGGCCGGGCCCGGACCGGGGCGGCCACCTGGACCATCGACGTCTTCGACGGCCTGCGGCGACGTCAGGCGTGCACCGCCGGGGCACAGACCCCGACCGTGCCGGCCGGTACGCCGACCGTGCAGCTCGGCTGCACCCTGCGCACCGTACGCGCCTGGGCGGAACCCTGGTCCGGTGATCCGCTGCCCGGCACGTACTACATCCGGCTGTCGGTGACCGGGGTGGCCGAGTCCGACCTGGGGCTGCCGCTGGAGGTCGAACTCCTGGTCGGTACCGACGGGGACGGGGACGGCGGGGACGGCAGCCTCGCCGCCCCGCTCGTCCCGCCGGTCAAGGCCGGCAAGGTGCTGACCGACGCCGAGGCCAACGCCGCCGCGCCGGAGGAGGACGACGGGTACGACCTCGGGGACTGGTTGCCCGCCCCCTCGTCGCGCTGGATCTGGACCACCGTCGGCGGCATCCTCGCCGCCGTGGCCGGTGTGGTCGGCTTCGGCCTCACCCGCCGCCGCTGACCTGTTAGGAAGGGCCCCCGCTTATCGCTTTCGGTAGAGGAAGGGGCCCTTCCTAACACGTTGCGGCCGACCCGGCGAGCAGGTCGGCCAACTGGGCGGCGTTGCGTTGTGCGTTGTCGCCCGCGCAGTTGTTCATGAGTACGTGCGTCTCCCGGGCCTGACCGGCCAACGTCCGCAGCCTCGGCACCCACTCCCGCAGTTCCTCCTCGCGGTACCGGTACCGGTACTTCTCCTCGATGTCCCGGCTGGTCCACCGGTCGCTGCGGCCGTGGAACCGGACCACCGCCAGGTCGGCGGTGACCTCCGCCAACGGTGGCACCGACGACGGGTGCCCCTGCGGCATGTCCACACAGACCAGCGGCAGTTCGTGGGTACGCAGGAAGTCGAACGTCCCCCGGGCGGCGTCGGCGGCGAACCAGGACGAGTGCCGGAACTCGATGGCCACCGGCAGCGGCCGGCACCGCGCGGCGACCTCCAGGACGGTCTGCCGGCGGGCGGCGGACCGGGTGAACCAGGGCGGGAACTGGAACAGCACCACACCGAGCTTCCCGGCCGCCACGAGCGGGTCGAGCGCGCTGAGGAACCGTTCCCAGACCTGTTCGTACGTCCGTCTCGGCAGGTCGTCCGGGTAGACGTACCGCTTGTCGATCCGGGGCCGCAGGTCGGCGTACAGCGCCTCCGGTCGGGTCGGATGACCGGTCAGCAGGCTGAACGCCTTGATGTCGAAGAGGAAGCCGTCCGGGGTCCGTTCGGCCCAGAGCCCGGCGGTCCGCTCACTGGGCGGGTGGTAGTAGGTGGCGTCGACCTCCACCAGGTCGAACCGGCTGGCGTAGTGGCCGAGGCGCGCAGCGGGTGTCGTCGCTTCGGCCGGGTACCAGCCGGAGGCGAGCAGGGTCTTGTCGGTCCATGACGCGGTGCCTATCCGGACGTTGCCCACTGCGATACTTTCACCCGTGATGGCGACCGTGAAACTGACCGCCGACCGGGTTCTGGCGTGGCGGTTCCGCCAGCACCTGCTGCACCGGCCGGCCGGTACCGGCGCCGACCCGCAGCCCGACGTGACGACCGTCGTGGCCCGGCTCTGCGGGGTACAGGCGCAGGTGTCGTCCGCCGCCGCGCAGGCCGTCGCGGCCCGTCAGGCCGACCCGGTTCCGGGTACGGTGACCGCCGCCCTGGCCGACCGGCGGCTGCTGCGCACCTGGGCCATGCGGGGCACCCTGCACCTGCTCACCGTCGGGGAGGCCCCGGCCCTGCTGTCCCTGCTGGCCGCCGCCCGGACCTGGGAGAAGGGGTCCTGGCAGCGCAGCTTCGTCACGCTCCGGCAGCTCGATGCGATCACCGAGGCGGCGTACGCGGCCCTGGACGGTCGGGTACTGACCCGGGAGGAACTGACCGCCGAGATCGTCGAGCGGACCGGCGACGCCGCCCTCGCCGGTCAGCTCAGCTCCGCCTGGGGTGCGGTACTCAAGCCCCTCGCCTGGCAGGGGCTGCTGGTCAACGGCCCGAGCCGGACGACGGGACAGGACACCGGTCAGCCCGGGCCAGCGGGTCCGGGCCGGGGCGGCGCGGTCACCTTCACCCGACCGGACACCCACCTCCCCGACTGGCCGGGGCTGCCCGACCCGGCGGTCGCCGCCCGCACGGTCGTGCCGGCCTACCTCGGGGCGTACGGCCCGGCCACCCCGGAGACCTTCGACGCCTGGCCCTGCCGGGGCGCCACCCGGAAGGCGACCCTCCGCTCCTGGTTCGCCGAGTTGGTGTCGACCGGTGAACTTGTCACCGTGGAGGTGGACGGCGGGCCGGCGTACGCCCGCGCCGCCGACGTCGACGACCTCGCCACGGCGGTACCCGTCGACGGGGTACGCCTGCTGCCCGCCTTCGACCAGTGGATCCTCGGTCCGGGCACGAAGGACACCATGATCATCCCGCCCGGGCGGCGCAGCTCGGTGAGCCTGGCCGCCGGTTGGATCGCCGCGACCGTGGTGCACCACGGTCGGGTGGTCGGCACCTGGAAGCCACGTGACGGCGTACCTGAGGTGACCCTCTGGCCGGAATCACCGCCCGTGCCGGCGGACCAGATCGAGGCCGAGGTCACCCGGCTTCAGACGTACCTCGGAAAGGACGACGACGATGCGTGACCTCCTCCCCGACCCGGTCGCCGTCGCGGTGGCCGGGCCAACGGACTGGACCGGGACACTGCTGCCGGAGGAGGCCGCGTGCCTCAGCCCCCGGGCGGTGGAGAGCCGACGCCGGGACTACGCCGCCGGGCGGACCTGCGCCCGACGGGCCCTGGCCGCGCTGGGTCTCGCCCCGATGCCGGTCACCTCGGCGCCCGACCGCTCCCCGGTCTGGCCCTCCGGGGTGGTCGGCGCGATCACCCACACCAACGGCTACTGCGCGGCGGTCGCCGCCCGCAGCGACGAGATCAGGTCGGTCGGCATCGACGCCGAGCAGCACCAGGCCCTCGACCCGGGGGTACGCCGGATGGTCTGCCTGCCGGAGGAGCTGGACTGGTGGGCGGCGCAGGACGACGACATCTCCTGGCCGGCGGTGATCTTCAGTGCGAAGGAGACGGTCTACAAGATCTGGCATCCGATCGTCCGCGCCTGGTTGGGCTTCCACGACGCGCGGCTGGAGATCCACCCGGATGCCCCGGCCAGGTCCGGTCCGGTCGACGCGGCGGGCACCTTCGTCGCGCACATCGTGCCGGCCAAGGTGGACGAGGCGGCGAAGCAGGTCGCCGACCCGCCCACGGTCATCACCGGCCGGTTCGTGGTCGCCGACGGTCTGGTCCGCACGGCCGCCTACCTGCCCGCCCGCTGACCGGCGGCCCCGCGCCGGGTCCGGCTGGCATCATCGGGACCATGCCCACCATCGAGGTCGTACGCGGTGACATCACCGCGCAGCAGGTCGACGCCATCGTGAACGCCGCGAACGAGTCGTTGCTCGGTGGCGGCGGGGTGGACGGGGCGATCCACCGGGCCGCCGGGCCCCGGCTGGCCGAGGCGGGGTCGGCGCTCGCCCCGTGCCCGCCCGGCGACGCGAAGGCCACCCCCGCCTTCGACCTCGACCCACCGGTACGCCATGTCATCCACACCGTCGGCCCGGTGTGGGAGGGTGGCGCCCACGGTGAGGCCGAGGTGCTGGCCTCCTGCTACCGGCGCAGCCTCGCCGTCGCCGACGAACTCGGCGCCCGCACCGTCGCGTTCCCGGCCATCGCCACCGGCGTGTACGGCTTCCCGGCCGAGCAGGCCGCCCGGATCGCGGTGTCCACGATCAGGTCGACGCCGACGGGTGTGGAGCTGGTCCGGCTGGTCGCCTTCGACGAGGCGACCCGCGCCCTGCTCGCCGCCGCCCTGGACGGCTGACCCGCCCCGGCGGCCGGATCGACCAGCCCCGGCCGCCGGATCGGCCCGTCCCGGCTGCCGGATCGGCCCGGCGGTACCGGGCGGCGGTCAGGCGGCCAGGTAGTCGTACCGGCCGTCGGTGGGCGCCACGGTCAGGTCCCCGTCACGGAGCTGCCACTCCTGCGTTCCGTGCTCCTCGTGGTGGGCGAGGAAGAACCCACGGACCCGGTCGGCCGGGTCGACCGGCGGCGGGATGGCCGCGATCTCCCGCAACTGCCCGAGGAGCCACCCGGTGGCCTGGGCACGGATCGTGCCGCAGTAGAAGACACAGGTGTCGCCGTTCGGGCCGGTCAGGGTCGACCAGCCCTGACTGTAGAAACCGTCGTCATGGCGGTGTACGACCTCCCAGACCAGTGCCTCCTGGCCGTCGGCACACTCGACCCAGCCCCGGACACCCAGGTAGACGCCCATCC
>NZ_WVUH01000469.1 GCF_017614955.1 Micromonospora echinofusca | reverse complement strand
GGGGCACTCATGCCGACGCGTCCTCCGTCCCAGCCTGGCCGGCCGGCTCGTGCAGCGGCCAGTACATCGACACCCACCGCAGCGTCTCGGTGGTCGGGTTGATCACGACGTGCGGCTGGTTGCGGGGAATGACGATCAGTTCGCCGGTCCGGATCCCGGCCCGGTCCGGCCCGATGACGACCTCACCGCTGCCGCTCAGCACGAGCATGACCTCGTCCTGGTCGTGACAGTCCTGGATGGACTCGTTGCCGGCCGGGAGGAAGCAGGCCATCACCCCCAGCGGCGGCTCCTCCGCCCCGGTCGACCAGGGCACCAGCCGCTGGCAGGACATGCCGAACTCGGCGGTGGCCGCCGACTCGTCGATGGAGAACTTGGTGATCATCCGTCCTCGTCTTTCGTGGGACCAACGGTGGTTGCCGCGCGTCGGCGGTCAGTTCCGGGCCGGGTCGGCCTCGTTCGCCGGCTGCGGGCGGGTGGTGGAGTCGTAGTCGAGCCGCTTGAGGACGGCGGCCAGGATCTCGCCGGCCCGTACCGCCGTGTTCGACAGCAGCGACGAGGTGATCCCGTGGGTGTTCTCGGTACCCCCGCAGAGGTAGACGCCGGCCAGTACCTCCGGGCCGGTCACCACCCGGTAGTCGCGTTCGACCAGGAGGCGGTCCTGCTCGTCGGTCCAGAGCAGCGGGGCGACCTCGCCCAGCACGGTCCGGGGATCGGTCGCCCGGTAACCGGTGGCGCAGACCAGCGCGGCGGCCCGGACCACCGACTGCCGGCCCGAGTCGGCGTGCCGTACGGTCACCTCGACCGCGTCGTCGGTCTCCCGCACGCCGGTGGGCTGGGAGACGTTGAAGAAGTGGAGCCGCTCGACGCCCTGCACCTTCTCCTCGTACGCCCGGCGGTAGAGGCTCTCGATCAGGTCGACGTCCACGACGGAGTAGTTGGTGTTCGCGTGGTAGCGCAGCAGCGCCGTCCGGACCTCCTCCGGGGCGCGGTGGAAGACGTCCACGGTCGCCGGGTCGAAGATCCGGTTGGCGTACGGACTGTCGTCGGACTGGCTGTAGCCGAAGCGGGAGAAGACCGCGTACACCTCGGCCCCGGGGAAGCTGCGGTGCAGGTGGTCGGTCACCTCTGCCGCGCTCTGACCGGCGCCGACCACCACGAACCGCTGCGGTCCGGAGTCGACGTCCAGCCGGGCGAGGTTGTCCAGGAAGGTGGAGCTGTGCCAGACCCGGGGGCCCGGTGCGATGGTGGCCGGCATCCGGGGGGTCAGACCCGGTGCGACGACGAGGTTACGGGCCTGCCGGACGAGCGTCTCGCCGGTGGCGACGTCCCGGGCCACCACCTCGTAGTGGTTGACCAGGCCGTCCTGTTCGACCGGTCGGCAGGAGACCACCTCGACGCCGTAGCTGACCACGTGGCGCATCTGCTCCGCACACCAGGCCAGGTAGTCGTGGAACTCGATCCGGGACGGGAACAGGCTCTTGTGGTTGATGAAGTCGATCAACCGGTCCTTGGCGTGCAGGTACGGCACGAAGCCGAACCGGCTCACCGGGTTTCGGAGGGTGACGAGGTCCTTGAGGAAGGCGACCTGCATCGTCGCCCCGTCCAGCAGCATCCCCCGGTGCCACTGGAACTGCGGCTTCCGCTCCAGGAACTCGACGGTCAGCGGGGTCATGGCGGTGGACTCGTTGTGCTCGGTCACCGCGATCGCGAGGGCCAGATTCGATGGTCCGAAGCCGATCCCCAGGATGTCGACGACGGGATCCGGGCGCGGGTGTGAACGCATGTCGTTGCTCCTGGTAGAGGCTGGTGCCGTGACCGTTCTGCGCGGGTTGTGACGCAGCCGGCCGGACGACGCGCGGCGGGGTTACCGGAGGGGCGGTCGGACGGTTGCCTCATGCGTTACGGACCACGCCGGAGGGCCGGACCGTGGGGTCACGGGCGACACCGTGGGCAGCGGCGTGGATCCGAGGCGGCCCGCCTGGGCGTCGCGGTCGTGCCGCGTGCCGGCGGGCGCCGGTAGAGGGGACCTCTGGAGGCTGGTGGGATGCCCTGTGAACTGGCGTTTCAGGATATCCCTGGGATCGGGGTACGACAATGGAAGATCGTTGGGCGAAGTGGTGGGATTGTCGCGTTGGGCGTGACTACCGGAAATGGTGCGGCTGTCCAGGTGGTCGTCTGAGTGCAGCCCTGGCCGCGACATCCGTGTCATCCCCCGATGGCGTCTGCGATATTTTGCCGTTACCCAGCAATCATGCGGACCGTAGCACTCCGGTTGCGCCTCTGTCACCGGCTAACCCCGGGCGGTAGTGCCGGGTTAGGTTGCCTCAGGGCTGCCTGGCGGGAACAAAACCCCAGCTCAGAGCTGGCATAGCTGCCCGTCGATAGCGGTCGCGCGGATGTCCGGAAGATTTCGTGCGATCCGTACCACTGGTCGGGCGAATGGATCGCGGTGCAATAGTTGATCCCTCCTATAGGCACCGTGACCTGGGGAAATATGACGGAGCGGCAGTTAACAATCGACATGCGATTTTGCTTGACACGTCGGCGAGAGGGCTGGCAAGCTTCGCGGAAGCGGGTTGCTGAGTCGTGCCCTCCAACGCCCGGTGGTGATTTCCTGCCGGTGCCGCCACACCGCCGCTGACCTGATTCCGTGAGTAAGGGGACAATTGTGGGTTCCGAGACTGCTGTACCTGCCCCCGGTCGCGCAGAGCGCGTCATGGTCATCTCCCTGATGAAGTCCGGTACCCACCTGATCCAGGAGCTGATGGTCGCGCTGGGGTACGGCATCTACGGACAGTCGCGCATCCCTGCGGAGATCCGTCCGGTGCTGGACGACGCCACCCGGGACCGGGTCGCCCGGATGGTCTACGACGAGCAGACCTACGCGGAGCTGGCCGCCGGTGACCCCGCCTCGTTCGCGAAGGCCGGTGACGAGGCGTGGGAGGCGCTCGGCTGGGCCTGGCAGCAGCGGCTCGGCATGCCGCTGGTCAACCGTTACGGCGTGGCGGTGACCAACAACGGCCTCATCGAGCAGGCGCTGCGGCGTACCGCCACCTCCACCTTCGCGACCACCCCCGGCAACGTCTGCTGGGTGCTGCCCGAACTCGACATCAAGAAGGTCGACGGCCGGTTCCTCCAGGAGTGGACCGAGACCGGGCTGCCGCGGATCCTGTTCATGTACCGCGACCCCCGCGACGTCCTGCTGTCGATGGTCAACTTCCTCTGTGGCCGGACGGCGCAGGGCTACGGCAACTTCAGCGAGTTCCAGATCTTCAACCGGATCCTGGAGTCCAAGGCCGACCTGTCGGAGAAGCTCACCTACGCCCTCACCGACCCGGCGTTCCCGGTCTCCGGCGACCACGAGCGGGCCCTCTGGCTGCTCAACCACCCCAACGTCTGCCAGGTGTCGTTCGAGCAGCTGGTCGGCGCGCGCGGCGGCGGGTCGGACGAGCTCCAGGCCGCCACCGTCGCCCGGGTCCTGGACTTCCTCGGCTGCGACGACTCGCCCGACCAGCTCGTCGAGAAGCTGTTCCGCACCGACTCCTTCTCGTTCTTCAAGGGCCAGATCGGCTCGTGGCGGGAGGCCTTCGGCCCCGAGCACGAGGAGCTGCTCGCCGAGCGCCTGGGCCGGATGGTCCGGCTGTACGGCTACGCCTGATCCGCCCGGTCCGACCGCCCTGTCCCGTTGCCCCCATCGACCGAACCGGAGTGAGGAAACCCATGGCGGACGGTACCCGTGTCACGGCCGGCGAGATCGTGGTCACCGATGCCCGACTGCGGGCCTGTCTGGACGAGCAGGTCGTCGACATCGGCACGCTCTGGGAACTCTGCATGTACTTCGAGTTCGACCGGGAACGCACCGCCGACGACATCGCGCGGTGGCTGGGCCCCCCGGCCGGTCAGCGGATCCTCGACTGTGCCTGCGGCAGCGGCTTTCCCGCGCTGGAGCTGATCCAGCGCGGTTACGACGTCACCTGCACCGACGGCAGCGAGGCGATGCTGCGGCACTTCCACCGCAACGCCCGGATCGAGGGGCTCGACGTGCGGGCCGAGCAGGTGCTCTGGGAGGACCTGCCGAAGCGGTACGCCGACCAGTTCGACGTGGTGATGAACCGGGGTGGTGGCAACTACATCTACGCCGGCGCCTGGGACGACGAGGGCCTGGCCACCCAGGAGGCGATGGCGGAGGCGATCGGGCAGTGGATCGCGTGCCTGAAGCCGGGTGGCCGGTTCTATGTCGACATCACCCGCGCCGAGGACCTGGAGCGGACCGACCCGCAGGTCAGTGACCACCCGACGCTGCTGATCGGCGACCACCGGGTGGACATCCTGGAGCGGATCGAGATCGACCGCTCCACCGGCATCCGCACCTGGTCGAGCACGCTCACCATCGACGGCGTCAGCCACGACTTCCGTCGACGGTGCCGGTTCCTGCGGCACGACCAGCTGCGGGAGATCCTGGTCGCCGCCGGACTCACCGGTGTGGAAAAAGTGGATATTCCCGGTGAGTACTACGATATCTACTCGGGTGTCCGCGCCTGACCCCGTTGTCGTACCCCTGCGC
>NZ_WVUH01000468.1 GCF_017614955.1 Micromonospora echinofusca | reverse complement strand
GGGCGGGGATCCGGGCAGAGCCGCCGCGCGTGCCAGCAGAAATGGAGCAGCTCGACAGCGTCCAGGTCCCCACGGCGGACCTGGCCTAGCGGTCATCGTCGGGACCTCACACCGGGGTCGACACGGGTGGCGAGGGCACCGGCAAGCAGCGCCAGGGCGGCGAGGTGCAGCAACCGTACGATCGTCGGGGCCGGCTGCCCGGCGGCCGGGAGGAACGGCAGCACCCCGAGGCCCACGACCAGCACCCCGGCGGCAACCCACCAGAAGGTACGTGGATCGGCCGGTGGTGGTACCGGCGCGAAACCCCGGGACACGAGCAGCCTGGGATGCCGGGCGACCCGGACGGTCAGCACAATGGTGATCAGTGCGCCGAGCACGGTGCTGGTCAGGTCGGAGATGGTCCACCACGGAATCCCGCTCACCTCGTGCCAGGGCCGGCCGAGCAGTACCGCCACCCAGCCGTCGGTGTGGGTGAGCCGGTCCCAGCCGAGGTGTGTCGCCGCGCCGAGCAGGGCCGAGGTCACGGTGGTCCACCACGGGTACCGGTGGCTGCTCAGGGAACCGTAGCGACGCCAGCCGAACCGCCCGCCGGCGGGCAGGTGCACGGCGACGGTGGCGGCGGACCGACGGACGATCCAGGTGTACGCGACCGCCACCGGCAGGCACCACCACAGCAGTCCGGGCCAGGAGTGCGTGTCCCCGAACGGATGACCGTGCCGCCCGCTGGCCAGGTACGCGGCATCCGGGGCGAGCGCACCGGCGACCAGGGCGACCCCGTCGAACCAGGCCGGTCGCCACAGCTTCAACGGCAGTACCGGCGCAACGTGCGACGGGAAGGTCAACGGCACCGATGGACCCTATCCGGCCGGGGATCGACCAGCGGGGCGGCAGCTTGTGGCACCGCCCCGCTGATCTCATCGGTTCCGTGGTCGGCCGGACCCGGCCCAGGTTGGTCGCGCACCCGCCAACCTGGTCACCGGGACCGGGCCGTCCTCCGGACCGGGTCTACTTCGGCGCGCTGCCGAAGGCGCTGGACAGGTACGACCGGGAGTCGGCGATCGCACCCTCGATGATCCGGGCGGCCTCGCGGGCCTCCTCGGGGCGGTGGCTGGCCTGCACCTGGAGCCGGAACCGGGACGACCCGGTCGGGGTGACCGGGAATTCCACCATGAACGCGAGCACGCCCCGGTCGAAGAGGAGCCGGTTGGCGATCCGGGCGAGTTTCTCGTTGCCGATCAGCAGCGGCACGATCGGTGACGGCTCCCCCATGCAGGTCAGCCCCCGGCTGGTCAGCTCGTCGCGCAACGCGTCGATCGCGGTGAATAGCTGGCCGCGCAGCACGTCCCCCTCCGGGGACCGGATGATCCGGGTGGCCTCCCGTACCACCGCGGTCTGCACCGGGGAGAGCGCGTTGGAGAAGAAGTGCGAGCCGCCGAACATCTTGATGTACTGCTTGAGCGCGGGCGACCGGGAGGCCACGAACCCGCCGTTGGAGCAGAACGTCTTGGAGAACGCGCCCATCACGATGTCGACGCTGCCGAGCAGGTTCTGCATGCCGAGGACACCCGTACCGCCCGGCCCCATCGAGCCGAGGTCGTGGGCCACGTCGACCAGCAGCGTGGCGTCGTACTCCCGGCAGATGGCCTGGAGGGTGACCAGGTCCGGGTAGTCCGCGTCGACGGAGAAGAGTCCGTCGGTGACGACCAGGATGCCGTTGCGGGTGTCCCGGGCCCGGATCTCGGCCAGGTGCTGACGGACCGCCTCGACGTTGAGGTGCTCATAGCGGACCATGTTGCGGGTGGCCGCCCGGGCGCCCTGCTGGAGGCAGGAGTGGGCGAGCCGGTCGATCACGATGTGGTCCTCCTGGCGGACCAGGCCGGTGATCGCGCCGAACCCGGCGCCCCAGCCGGTCGGGTACAGCGTGACGTGTTCGAGCTGGAGCAGGTCGCCGAGGGCGGCCTCCAGGTCGTCGGAGATCCGGGTGTTGCCGAGGACCATCGGGGAGCCGGCGCTGTGCGGACCGTAGTCCCGCATCGCCCGGGCCGCCGCCTCCCGGATCGCCGGGTGGGTGTTGAACGACAGGTAGTCCTGCGAGTTGAAGTTGATCCCCCGGGTACGCCGGCCCAGGTCGTTGGTGATCTGCGCGATGCTGTCCGGTGCCGCCTCCAGTACCCGGGAGTACTGCCACGTCTCGGTCCGGCGGCGGGCCTCCACCCAGTCGTAGAAGTCCCCGGTCCGGTCCAGCAGGTTACGCCCGGCCGGGCGGTAGAAGTCGTAGGCGTTCTTGTCCAGCGCGAACTCCTCGTCCGGGTCGACGGGGTTGCGCAGGTGCGCCGGCTCCCACATCTCCGTCAGGTCGGCGATCACCTGGTTGAGTTCGTCGGTGGCGCCGTCCAGCGAGGCGAAGTCCTCCCACGGGATGTGGCCCGCCCAGTTGCGGGTCATCTCGGAGACCTCGGCGGCGGTACGCGCCATCGTCTCGACGTCCCCGCAGCGGGCCGCCTTGAGGATGATCTCGATCAGCTCGCCGTCTTCGCGCTGGTGCAGGTCGGTTGTCACGGTGGTTCTCCTGGGATCGGGTCAGCGGTGGCGGCGGGTCAGGCGAACGGGTTCTGCTGGTACATCCGGCTGGTCGCGGCGAAGTCCTCGAAGATGGCGTAGCCCGCCGAGGACTCCTTCGCGGCGTCGTTGAGCTGGAAGAGGTTGGACGCCTGGAAGAACTCCGAGACCGGGGCGATGTCGGCGTGGGTGGCGATGAACCGGTCGATCTCCTGCTGGTTGCCGCGCAGCGCGACGAAGAGCTGCAACTCGTCGTGCCGGTACGGACGCATCTCGGCCAGGGTGCACACGTAGTCGTAGTAGGCGGCGGCGTTCTGGCTGCGGCGGCGGGTCTCGTACGTGGTCATCGCCTCGTCGATGGTCGCCTCCCCGGTGAGCCAGCGGTGCAGGGCCGCGCTGGTCAGCTCCGCGTCACGGAAGGCGTGGGTCATCCCGATGGCGGTGCACTGGTCCTTGAAGCACTCGGCGTCCCCGACCAGCACCCAGCCGGGCCCGTGCAGCGGCCGGAGGAAGGCAGCCTGGTCGAGGGTGCCGTAGATGCGCTCCATCCGGGTGCCCCGGGTACGGACCACCTCGCCCAGTTCGGGGCTGACGAAGTCCAGCGCCCGCTGGAAGTTGCCCGGCACGTCCCGCCGGAAGTCGCGGGACCACTCGCTGGGCCCCCAGACCAGGGTCATGTTCTGTTCGAAGTTGGTCGGTACGACCGCGCAGGCCAGCCGACCCCGCCGGTGGATCTGCCCGAGGCCGAGGTCGAAGCCGCTGTAGTAGGTCCAGTAGGCGAACGTGCACCGGGGCCGCTCGTCGTACTTGGGCAGGTTCAGGGTGCGGGCGACGAAGGAGTTGCGGCCGTCGGCACCGACCACGATCCGGGCGCGTTCCTCGACCAGCTCGCCGTCGAGGGTACGGCCCCGGATACCGACCACCCGGCCGTCGGAGACGAGCAGTTCCCGTACCGCGAAGTTGGTGCGGACCTCGGCGCCGGCCTTGGCGGCGGCCTCGACCAGGATCTGGTCCAGCACCAGGCGGCGCACCGAGGCGTAGCTCTGCACGACCCCCGAGTCGTCGCCGTGCAGGTCCCGGAAGTACTCCCGCAGCAGCTCCGCCGGCACCGAACCGGTCAGCTCGATGCCGTCGTTGACCAGCTTCATCGTCGAGTACGACGGGGTGACCGCGAGGACCTGGTCGAGCAGCCCCCACCGGTTCAGGTACGACATGCCGTGCGGCCAGAGGAAGTGGGTCGAGATGACGTCGCTGGGGAAGCTGGCCCGGTCCACCACCAGCACCCGGTGACCCTGGCGGGCGAGCAGCATCGCCGTGGACGCGCCCGCGCAGCGGGCGCCGATCACTATCGCGTCGTACATATGTCTCGACCCTTCTCCGACGTGGCGAACAGCGACGGGACAGGAGGTTCCTCCTGTCCCGCAAGACTGAACTGGAGGCCGCGCCTGGTCCGGCGGCGCACCGACGCTCCGCCCCGGTGGCACCTACCGGCCGGCTGCTGCGGCCGTTACCCTGCTGTCCGGCTGATCGGGCGGACCCGCACGGTCGGCGGGCTCCCGCCGCGCGGACAGCTGTCGCGCCTCGGGAGGGAGGGCCACCCGCACCCGGGGCGCAGGCGACAGCGGGGACCGATCGGGGTCCACCGCCAGCCGGACGCGGGGAAGCATAGCTCACGTCCACAGTGGACCATCGGTAGGCGACGAACCGGCCGGTAGAGAAGACTCAGCGGTCGAGCAGGTCGAGCCGGCGCCCAGGTCGGCGGCGGCGAGGTGTCCGCGGGCTACGGGGTGATCAGCGTCCACGCGCTGACGCCGCCCAACAGCAACAGGGCAGGCACGACCAGCAGCAGTTCCGCCGCCGAGCCGGTGCGGAACCGTAACGGGGCCCACATGCCCAGCGGCGCCCACCGGCAACCCCGCAGCCGGACCGGCCACAACAGCGGCACCCGGCTGAAGGTCAGCGCGTCACCGAGGGAGTGCACCAGACAACCCAGCCCCAGCGGCACACCCAC
>NZ_WVUH01000467.1 GCF_017614955.1 Micromonospora echinofusca | reverse complement strand
TCACCCTCGTTGACGCCGGGGGTGGCCGGGTTGTCGACCGGGGTGTCCAGCTTCGGCGCGTAGTAGAGGTAGACCCACCGGTTGGTGGCGAAGTCGGGGTCGACGGCGATCGACTGGAGGCCGTCCTCGTCGTGGGTGTAGACCGGCACGGTGCTGATCACCGGACTGGCGCCGCTGGTCGGGTCGTAGAGGCGGACCTCGCCGGCCCGGGTGTTGTGCAGTACCCGGCCGTCCGGCAGGACGGCCAGCGACATGGGTTCGCCGGGCTCGTCGTTGAGGGTGACCTTCTCGTAGTTGCCGAGCACGGTCGCCCCGCAGTCACCCTCGACCACCCCGGCCGTCCAGCGGATCGCGCCGAGCAGGTGCTTGCGGAAGGTGTTCGACCGGTACGTCTCGGCGGAGTGGCCCAGCCCGGTGTAGAACGACCGGCCGCCCTGGTAGTCCTTGCACCAGACGATCGGGTGGTCGTACCCCATCGAGCCGCCGGGGTAGCTCTTCTCGTCCACGGTGGCCAGCACGTGGGCGCTGCCCCGGACGTTGGTGGTGAAGTTGTACCACTCCTCGGTGAGGGTCAGGGTGCGCGGCAACGTCTCGGCGGCCGGGTGGGCCCGGTCGGCCACGTCGAGCCGGCCCTGGCTGACCGCCGAGGCACCGGCGACCTTCGTACCGACCAGGTTCTGGTAGAAGGCCCAGTCCGGCTCGGTCTCCGCGGCGGCGTGCACGCCCAGGTATCCGCCACCGGCTCTGATGTACGCCTCGAACGCGGCCTGCTGGCTGTCGTCGAGGATGTCGCCGGTGGTGTTGAGGAAGACGACCGAGCGGTACTTCGCCAGTTCGGCGGTGGTGAACAGGGCCGCGTCCTGGCTGACCGTGACGGTGAAGCCGTTCCCGTTGGCGAGCTTCTGGATGGTGTCCACGCCGTCGGCGATGGCGGCCCGACGTTCCCCGGCCGTGCGGGTGAAGACGAGGACCCGGTAGTCGCGGGGGGCCCGGACGGTGGAGCGCAACGCCTCGGGGCCGTTCTCGGCGGCGACGAGCGGCTCGTCCGGGGGGTTCCCGGCGGCGCCGGGGGCGGCGGAGGTCGGTGCGGACAGGGCGAGTGGGACGGTGAGGGCGAGACCAGCGGCGATGGCGAGCCATCGCCGTCCGGGTGAGCGGATCATGGTTCCTCCGACGATCGGCAGGCGCGCGGCACCGCCGGCTGGGCGGCCGGTGGCGCGCGGATGGGATAGGGCGAACCTGGAAACGGGTCGTCCCGCCGCCGCGCAGGACAGAGGTGGAGGGGTGGCGCGACTCGACCGCGCCGGGAGGGACGCGGTCCGCCGACCGCGCCGAACGTGATGGGCAGGGCACGGTCTCTACCGCGCCGGTACCCGGAGGTGGCCGGGTCGTCGAGCTGACTGCGGCCGGGCCACCGGAGGAACTGCGGCCGGGTCGGCGGCGCTGCCGCCGACCCGGGCCGTCGCTCAGTTCCGCTTGTAGATGGTCAGCTCGGACATGTTCTGGTAGCTCAGGGCCGCGAAGTCCAGCGACTGGGCGCGGTTGAGGGTGCCGCCCGGTGCGGTGTCCTGCTCCCAGTTGGCGTGGTGGAAGTCCGGTTCGCCGATGGTCTGGAAGAACTGCTGGAAGTTGATGTCGCCCTCACCGAGCGGGGTCATCTCGTACCCGTTGGGCAGGGTGGTGTTCTTGTTGCCGTCCTTGGCGTGGAACAGCGGGAACCGGGTGGTCCGCTCGGCCACGTTGATGATCGGGTCGAAGAGGCTGGTCTGCTCCTGGCCGGTTGGGTCGACGAACTTCTGGTGCTTGTACCGGGCGACGTAGCCCCAGTAGATGTCGAACTCGAAGTAGACGTACCGGGGATCGGTCTGCTTGAAGAAGTACTCCAGCCGGCGGACCCCCGACGAGCGGGTGGGGCGACCGAGTGCGTCCAGCGGACCGGAGTCGAGCAGGAAGCTGTACGCCGCGTCGTGGTTGTGCGTGTAGAGCCGCATGCCCCGGGCGGCGGCCTGCCGGCCCAGCTCGTTCCAGGTGTCGGCGGCGGCGTCCCAGTCGGCCTGGTACGCGCTGTTGGTCGGGTCGCTGCCGGTGCCGATGTTCTTCATGCCCAGCTCTTCGGCGATGTCGAGCTGCTGCTGGAAGGTGTCCGCCCGGATCGAGGTGTGGGTGCCGTTGGCGACGAGACCGTTGTCGTCCAGGATCTTGCGGATCTCGGTCGGGGTGATCTGCCGGCCGAGGATCGCGGTGTTCTGGTTGTACCCGGCGAACTCGATCTCCTTGTAGCCGATCTCGGCCAGCCGGGCGAGGACCCGCTCGAAGCCGTACGGTACGCCGCTGTCGTCCGGGGCGGCCGAGATCCGGTCCCGCACGCTGTAGAGGATGATGCCCCGGTTCCCGCCCGGGATCAGGGGTTCGGCCCGGAGCTGGTTGTACTTGTTGCCCTTGCCCTCCCCTTCGCTCTCGGCGAGTGCGGGGGTACCGGTGGCCAGTACCGGCAGTCCGGCGGCGCCGAGGGCCGCGGCGGCCCCGGCGGAGGCGGCGAGGATCGACCGGCGGGTGAGCTGCTTGGCGGTACGGGGGTCGTGTGGTGTGGTCTTGCGCATTGTCTCTTCCACCTTCCGTGACGGTGGGCGCGTCCGTGCGACGGCGGTCGGGTCCACCGTCGGTACGGCGGAGCGACCGTCGGCCGCGACGGGGTGCACCGTCGACGACGATCAGCTGATGGTGAGTGGTCGCGGTCCGGGCAGTACCGATCCGTCCGATCCGGTCGCTCGGGTGGGGCCGGAGCGGCCGGTGGTCCGCGAGACTGGTCGATCGAGTGGTCAGGTCCACGCCGCCGCCACGGCTGGACGAGGTTCGCCGTCCGGAGGGGACGACCGGGGCACGCGGGCCGACCTGCTGGTGGCGGGTCGGTGGGGGTTTGTTGCGGTCGGGTAACGCCTTGAGGCAAGACAGTAAACCGGGCAGGCGGCAAAAGAAAGTGTTGTCCAGAGCTAACTTTTGTTTTTCTCAGCGAAAGTTTCCCAGCGTGACCGGACGGGTGGGCTCGGTGGTGAACCGCCTGATCAGGCTCGATACGCTCGCCGCAACGGGGGATGGGGGAGAGGTCGATGGGTCGAGGGAAAGAGGCCGGTCCGGCAGGTCGGATGGCACGGTGGACGGACCGCCGGCCGGTCGTGACGCTGGTCGTCGCCGCGTTGACGCTGGCCGCCGGCGGCTGTACCGGCGGATCCGGTCCCGGGCCCGACCGGTCCGCGCCGAACCCGCAGGGGAGCGCGTCCACCGGGTTCGCCCCGGGTGCGCCCGGCATCGGGGACGCCTACTTCCCCCGGTACGGCAACGGCGGGTACGACGTCGCCGGGTACCGGCTGAAGGTGCGCTACGACCCGGCCAGCGACCAGCTCACCGGGGTCGCCACGGTCACCGCGACGGCCACCCAGCCGCTCTCCCGGTTCAATCTGGACCTGGCCGGGCTGACCGTCTCGCGGGTGACCGTGGACGGTGCCGGAGCCACGCACACCCGCGAGGGTGACGAACTGGTGGTCACCCCGGCCCGGGGCCTGCCGACCGGCACGTCCTTCACCACCGAGGTCAGCTACGCCGGGGTGCCCGTCCCGGTCAGCAGCGCCGACCTGGGTACCGGCGGCTGGCTCGCCACCGACGACGGTGCCATCGCCCTCGGCCAGCCCGAGTCGGCGAGCACCTGGTTCCCGGTCAACGACCACCCGGCCGACAAGGCCACCTACGACATCGAGGTGACCGTCCCCAAAGGGCTGGCGGCACTGAGCAACGGGGTACCGGGGGAGCGGTCGACGGCCGACGGCTGGACCACCTGGCGGTGGAGCGAACGCGCCCCGATGGCCAGCTACCTGGTCACCCTGGTGATCGGTGACTACCGGGTGCAGACCGGTACGCACGGCGGTAAGCCGCTGGTCACCGCCATCGCCGCCAGCCTGCCCGCCGACGGTCCCGCCGCCCGGTCGATCGCCCGGACCGGGGAGATCGCCGACTTCCTGGCCACCCGGTTCGGCCCGTACCCGTTCGAGTCGTACGGCGGCGTCGTCGTCGACGACGACCGGATCCGGTACGCGCTGGAGACCCAGTCCCGACCGGTCTACGGCGCCGCCTTCTTCGCCCGGGGCGGGCCGAACTACGGCGTGGTCACCCACGAGCTGGCCCACCAGTGGTACGGCGACAGCGTCTCCATCTCCCGGTGGAGCGACATCTGGCTCAACGAGGGCTTCGCCAGTTACGCCGAGTGGCTCTGGGAGGAACACGACGGCGGCCGGTCGGTACAGGCCAACTTCGACGCGCAGTACGCCGACACCGACTGGTCCAAGCCGACCCTGGACCCGGGGCGCGCGGGCCTGTTCACCCGCGCGGTCTACAAACGGGGCGCGCTGGTCCTGCACGCGTTGCGCCGGACCGTCGGCGACGACACCTTCTTCCGGCTGCTGCGTACCTGGGCTGCGGAGAAGCGCAACGGCAACGCCACCACCGCCGAGTTCGTCGCGGTCGCCGAACGGGTCGCCGGTCGACCGCTGCGCCCGCTCCTCGACGCCTGGCTCTCCGGGAC
>NZ_WVUH01000466.1 GCF_017614955.1 Micromonospora echinofusca | reverse complement strand
CCAGTACCCGGCACCGCCCGCGTACGCCGCCACAACCGCCCCACGGACCAGACCAACCGGTTGTGGTCGGTACGCACCCAGCTCCTCGCCCCGATCCTGATCGCCACGCTCGGCCTGATCGTCCTCGGTACCGTGCAGACCAGCACCGCGCTCTCCGCCTCCGCCGACGCCGGACGGGCCCGGGTACTCGCCGGCACCGCCACCGCGACCGTGCGTCTGGTGCACGAACTGGAACGGGAACTCGCCGAAACCGTGGCCCTGCGGCAGCGGGGCGGCGAATCCGGCCGGCAACTGGTCAACGCCCAGCGGCAACGCGTCGACGCGGCCGTCGGCCGGTACCGTTCGGCCGGCGACGCGGCCCGGCGCACCGCACCCGCCCTGGCCCGGGTACTGGACAGCGCCGACGGGCAACTCGCCCAGCTCGGGGCCGCCCGGGACGTCGCGCTCAGCGCCCGCCCCGCCGACCCGCTCTTCGTCAACCTGGTGGACGCGCTGCTCGGCGTCGCCGACGCGCTGCCCGCCCAGCTGCACGACACCGACCTGGCCAACGCGGCCCGCGAGGTCGCCTCGGTCGCCGCACAGGAGCACTTCGCCGCCCTGGAACGGGACCTGCTCCGGGCGATCTTCACCCGGGGCGCCCTGGGCAAGGGCGAGTTCGCCCGGGTCGCCCAGCTCCGGGGCGCGCAGGAACAGCGGCAGGCCGAGTTCTCCCGGATCGCCAGCGCCCCGTCGCAGGCCACCTATGCCCGGCTGCTCGACGGCACGGACGTCTCCACCGCCCGCCGGATGCGCGACGACGCCCTGACCGCCGACACCAACCCCGCCGCGCTGCGTACCGACGGCGACGCCTGGTACGTGGCCCAGAGCGGGGTGATCCGGCGGTACAACCTGATCGGCCGGGACCTGTCCGAGCAGCTCGACCGGCAGGCCGCCGAGCTGGCCCGGCAGGCCCGGCAGCGGGCGCTGGTCAGCGCCGGGGTCACCCTGACCGTGGCGGCGCTCTCCTTCCTGGCCGCAGCGCTGCTCGCGGTGCACACCGCCCGCCGGCTGCGCCGCCTGCGGGTGGCCGCACTGACCATGGCCCACCGGGAACTACCCGAACGGATCACCGCCATCGCCGCCGGTGAGCAGTGCGGCGGCGGCCGGGAGGGCGTCTCCGCCCTCGACCTGACCGCCGGGATCGCCCGGGGCCGCGACGAGATCGCCCAGGTGGCCGACGCCTTCGACACCGTCAACCGGTCGGCGCTGCGGCTCGCCGGTGAACAGGCGGAACTGCGGGTGGACGTGACCCGGATGGCGGAGGCGCTGGCCCGCCGGATCCGTACCCTGATCACCCGGCAGCTCCGGCTGCTCGACGAGTTCGAACGCGAGGAGACCGACCCGGACGCGCTGGACCGGCTCTTCGCCCTCGACCACCTCGCCGCCCGGATGCGCCGCAACGGCGAGAACCTGCTGGTACTGGCCGGTGGCGAGCCGGGCCGGGCCCAGGAGGGCGCCTACCTGATCACCGACGTGGTCGCGGCGGCGGCCTCGGAGATCGAGGAGTACACCCGGGTCGAGGCCGACCTGCCGGAGGTGGCCGTCGACGCGGCCGTGGTCGGCAACCTGGTGCACCTGCTCGCCGAACTGCTGGAGAACGCCACCACGTACTCCCCGCCGCACGCCATGGTGCAGGTGGACGGCCGGCGCACCATCGACGGGATGGTGCTGCGCATCCACGACCAGGGCATCGGGATCAGCGCCAGCCGGCTCGCCGAGATCAACGCCCGGCTGAGCGCGCCGGCCAGCCTCTCCAGTGCCGCCGCCGGCAGCATGGGCCTGCACGTGGTCGCGCACCTGGCCGCCCGGCACCACATCCAGGTCTCGCTGCACGCGACCGGGACCGGCACCATGGCCACCGTGGAGGTGCCCGAGTCGGCGCTGACCTCCCTGGACAAGGTGGTCTCCCGCCGTCCACGGCCGGTGGCAGCCGACCGGGTCCGGCCCGCCACCCCGGTACCCGCCTGGTTCTCCTCCGCCGACCGGGCGCCCACCGTCGTCCTGCCGGTCCTGCGCGACACCCCCCGGGCGGCCCTCCCGCCGGCCGGCGACCCCGGCCGGGACCTTCCCCGACGTACCCGCGGTCACCAGCTCAGCGCCGAGCTGCACCTGCCCCAGCCGACCCGACGGCCCCCCGACGACCTGCTCGACCCGGAGCTGGTCCGGGCCCGACTGTCCGCACTGGCCGAGGGCGTGGCCACCGCGATGCGACGCAGTCACCACACCGACGCGACCAGGAGACCCCATTGACCCAGCACACAGGCGCCGGTCTCGACTGGCTGCTGGCCAGTTTCGCCAGCCAGGTACCGGACGTGGCGCACGCCCTCGCGGTGTCCGGCGACGGCCTCCGGCTGGCCGCCTCCCCGGACCTCAGCACCGACCAGGTCGACCAGCTGGCCGCGGTGATCAGCGGCCTGGCCAGCCTGACCGTCGGCGCCGCCCGGTTCATGAACGCCGGCCGGGTCCGCCAGCAGATCGTCGACATGGACGGCGGTGTCCTGCTGGTGATGTCGGTCGGCGACCGGGCCCTGATCGGTGTCCTGGCCGCCCCCGGCTGCGACCTGGGCCAGGTCGGCTACGAGACGGCCATGCTGGTGCAGCGGGTGGCCGAGGCCCTCGAACCGGCGGCCCGCGCATGACCCACGGACCGCGCGTACCGCCCGGGTACCCGACGACCGGCCGGCCACGCCGCCTCCACCGGCTGCCGGCGCTGCTCGCCGCGCTGGTCGCCACGGTACTGCTGGCCGGCTGCGGCGCCGGTGCCCCCGACCCGGCCGCCGACGCCTGGCACGGCGGGCGGATCTTCCTCGCCACCGGCAACACCACCGGCGTCTACTACCAGCTCGGCGGCGGCTACGCCGACATCATCAGCCGGCACCTGCCCGGGTACGAGGCGCGGGCCGAACCGACCGGCGCCTCCGGGGAGAACATCACCCGGGTGGCCGGCGGGGACATGGAGATCGCCTTCAGTCTCGCCGACACCGCCGCCGACGCCAGTGCCGGCCGGGGCGCCTTCCAGGGCCGCCCCCAGGCGGTACGCGCCCTGGCCCGGGTGTACCGCAACTACACCCAGGTGATCGTCCGTACCGACGCCAAGATCCGCACCATGGCCGACCTGCGCGGCAAACGGGTCTCCACCGGCTCCCCCAAGTCGGGCACCGACGTCCTCGCCGGACGGCTGCTCACCGCGGCGGGTCTCGACCCGGAACGGGGTATCCGTCGACTGCGGCTCTCCCTGCCGGAGACCGCGAAACGGATGCGCGCCGGCAGCCTCGACGCGATGTTCTTCTCCGGCGGTCTGCCCACCCCGGGCATCGCCGACCTGCTGGCCGCCGCGCCGGGAACCTTCACGTTCCTGCCGATCGCGAACCTGATCGAGCCGTTGACCGCCGCGTACGGGCCGGTCTACACCACCGCCGAACTGCCGAAGGAGGCGTACGGCACCCCGGCGGGCGTACCGACCATCACGGTGGCGAACCTGATCCTGGTCAGCGCCGACATGCCGGACCGGCTGGCGTACGACCTGACCGCGCTGCTCTTCTCGCACCAGACGGAACTGGCCGCCGTGCACCCGGAGGGGCGCAACTTCGACAAGCAGAGCGCCGCCGGCACCGACCCGATCCCGCTGCATCCCGGTGCCGCCCGCTACTACCGGGGCGGCTGACCGGGCGGGGACTCAGAGGGTGTCCGCCGCCGGTGCGGTGGCGGCGCGGGCGGCGGACACCAGGTCGTCGGTGGCGGCCACCACCGCAGGTTCGTCGGCGGGGGTACCCGGGTCGTAGCGCACCGTCCAGGTCAGCCCGTCCACACCGACCACCCGCCGGGCCACCACCCGCACCCCGCCACCCGGTACGGCGTGGTGCTCGGTGTACGCCACCGACCGGGTCAGCCGGGTACGCACCTGGTGCGGCACCTGACCGGGGTCGGGCAGCAGGTAGGTCTCCACCGGAGAGTCGACCGCCACCAGGTAGCCGTCCCGCTCGGCGACCCGCTCGGCGGGCGTGACCGACAGTTCCCGCCCGGACCAGACCGCCTTGTGCAGGTCGTGCCAACCCAACCGGTGGCCCCGACCGGGCAGCCACAGTCCGGCGTTGGTGACCACGACGACCCCGTCCCCGTCGGCGACCCGCGCCCAGGCGAGCACCCGCTCGTCCCGGTCCAGTGCCGGCCGGTTCGCCGCCGGCAGCTTCCGCCGGTTGAACAGTCCCATCGTCACAGCCCTCCCGCTGCCTGCTCGCGCAGCGCCCGGGCATGCTGCTCCAGGGAGAGCAGTTCCCCGAAGAGCGCGAAGTACTCGTCCTTGTTGGCCACCGGGTTGATCCGTTGGATCCGGGACTTGAGGTCCTGGATGCGGCCGGTGACCGAGCCCCACTGCAACCGGGCCAGCGTGATCGAGACGTACCGTGGATCGGGGTCGCCGTCGAGCCGCAACGGCTCGACGGCGAGTTCACCGACGAGCGCCCGGGCCGCGAGGTCGGCGCAGGCGTCCCGGACCGACTCGATCCAGACCGCGCCGCCGGTCGCCGCCGCCGCCC
>NZ_WVUH01000465.1 GCF_017614955.1 Micromonospora echinofusca | reverse complement strand
CCCACCACCGACGACCTCGACTACCACTTGAGCACACTCTTCCCGCCGGTACGACCCCGTGGCTACCTGGAGGTCCGCTACCTGGACGCCCAGCCGGGACGGGCCTGGCTCACCCCGGTCGCGGTGCTCGCCGCGCTGTTCGCCGATCCGACGACGGTGGCGGAGGTGACGGCGACCTGCCTGCCGGTGGCCGACCGGTGGGGCGACGCGGCCCGGCACGGGCTGGCCGACCCGGCGCTGTCCCGGGTCGCCGCGACCGTGCTCGGCCTGGCCCTGCGGCACCTGGACCGGACCGGCCTGCCCACCGACCGACGGACCGAGATCAGCGACGACCTGCGGCGCCGGATCGCCGCCGCGGAAAGGGGACACCGGTGACCAGCCCAGCCGTCCACCCGCCGACCGCCGGGCCGCCGTCCGGCCTGCCCGACGCGCAGCTGCGCGACCGGATCGCCGCCGAACTGACCCGGACCCGGCAGCGGACCGCCCTGCTCACCGACGCGGTCGACACCGACGACCTGATGCGCCAGCACTCGACGATCATGTCACCGCTGGTCTGGGACCTGGCCCACGTCGGCAACCAGGAGGAACTGTGGCTGGTGCGCGACGTCGGCGGGCGCGAACCGGTCCGGCACGACATCGACGACCTCTACGACGCGTTCAAGCAGCCCCGCCGGGACCGCCCGTCGCTGCCCCTGCTCCCACCGGCCGAGGCCCGCGCCTACCTGCGGACCGTCCGGGACAAGGTGTTCGACCTGCTGGACCGGGTACGGTTCGACGAACGGCCGCTGGTCGCCGACGGGTTCGCCTTCGGAATGATCGTCCAGCACGAACAGCAGCACGACGAGACCATGCTCGCCACCCACCAGTTGCGGGTCGGCCGCCCGGTGCTCGGCGCACCGCCACCCCCGCCGGCCGACCGTCCGGTGACCGGCGAGGTGCTCGTCCCGGCCGGGCCGTTCGAGATGGGTACCTCCACCGACCCGTGGGCGTTGGACAACGAACGCCCCGCCCACCGGGTGCACCTGCCGGCGTACCTCATCGACGCGGCCCCGGTCAGCAACGGCGACTACCGGGCGTTCGTCGCCGACGGCGGGTACGACGACCCGCGCTGGTGGAGCGACGCGGGCTGGGCGCACCGGCAGGCCGCCGGGCTGACCGCCCCGATGCACTGGCGACGCGACGGCGACGGCTGGGCGTACCAGCGGTTCGGCCGCTGGTCCCCGCTCCGCGACGACGAACCGGTGGTGCACGTCTGCTACTTCGAGGCCGAGGCGTACGCCGCCTGGGCCGGCAAGCGGTTGCCCACCGAGGCGGAGTGGGAGAAGGCGGCCCGCTGGGACCCGGCGACCGGCCGGTCCCGCCGCCACCCGTGGGGCGACGCGGACCCCACCCCCGCGCACGCCAACCTCGGGCAGCGGCACCTGTGGCCGGCACCGATCGGCGCGTACCCGGCCGGCGCGTCGCCGCTCGGCGTGCACCAGCTCATCGGGGACGTCTGGGAGTGGACGGCCAGCCCGTTCACCGGCTATCCCGGCTTCGCCGCCTTCCCGTACCGGGAGTACTCCGAGGTCTTCTTCGGCGACACGTACCGGGTGCTGCGCGGCGGCTCCTTCGGTACCGACCGGGCCGCCTGCCGGGGTACCTTCCGCAACTGGGACCTGCCCATCCGGCGGCAGATCTTCAGCGGGTTCCGCTGCGCCCGGGACCCCCGACCCGGCGAAGCCGACGGCTGACGGGCCCCGGCTGATGTGTCGGCACCTGGCCTACCTGGGGCCACCGGTCACCCTCGCCACACTGCTCCACGCGCCGCCGCACTCCCTGGTCCGGCAGTCCTGGGCGCCGGCGGACATGCGCGGCGGCGGCACGGTCAACGCCGACGGGTTCGGCGTCGGCTGGTACCCGCCGGACGCCGATCAGCCGGTGCGCTACCGCCGGGCCGAGCCGATCTGGGGCGATCCGACGCTGGCGGCCCTGGCGGAGGTGACCACCGCCGGGGCGGTACTGGCCGCGGTGCGCTCGGCCACGGTCGGCATGCCGGTGGTGGCCACCGCCGCCGCGCCCTTCGCCGAGGGGCGGTGGCTGTTCAGCCACAACGGGGTGGTGGCCGGCTGGCCGGACACGGTCACCGGACTCGCCGGGGCGCTGCCGGTACGCGACCTGCTCACCCTGGACGCCCCGACCGACGCGGCGCTGCTCTGGGCGCTGGTCCGGCATCGGCTGCGCGCCGGGGAACCGCCGGCCGACGCGGTCGCCGCGACGGTCCGCGCGGTGGCCGCCGCCGCGCCCGGCTCCCGGTTGAACCTGCTGCTCACCGACGGGCGGACGGTGGTGGGCACCGCCGCCGGGCACGCCCTGTCGGTCCGGGCCGCCCCCGGCTCGGTGCTGGTCGCCTCCGAACCGCTCGACGACGATCCGGCCTGGCGGGCCGTGCCGGACGGGCACCTGCTGGTCGCCACCACCACGTACGTGCACACCGATCCGATCGCGAAGGAGAGCTGAATGGGCGCCGAGCCGTTGGAGATCCACCTGGAGGAGCACGACCTGGCCGCCGCGCTGCGCACCGACGTGCGCGCCGGGCTCACCGCAGCAGACAAGTGGCTGCCACCGAAGTGGTTCTACGACGCCCGGGGCAGCGCGCTCTTCGAGGAGATCACCCGGCTGCCGGAGTACTACCCGACCCGGGCCGAACGGGCGATCCTGGTCGAGCGGGCCGCCGACATCGCCGCGACGACCGGCGCGAAGACCCTGATCGAGCTGGGTTCCGGGTCGTCGGAGAAGACCCGGCTGCTGCTGGACGCGTTCACCCGGCACGGCGGGCTCGGCACGTTCGTACCGCTGGACGTCTCGGTCAGCGCCCTGCGGCAGTCCACCGCGCAGATCGCCCGGGAGTATCCCGGGCTGCGGGTACGCGGGATCGTCGGGGACTTCACCCGGCAGCTCGACCGGCTGCCCACCGGGGGCCGGCGACTGGTCGCCTTCCTCGGCGGCACCATCGGCAACCTGCTACCGGCCGAGCGGGCGGAGTTCCTCGCCGCGATGCGGGCCGCCCTCGAGACGGGGGACTGGCTGCTGATCGGCACCGACCTGGTCAAGGACCCCTCGGTGATCGTCCCGGCGTACGACGACTCCGCCGGGGTGACCGCCGAGTTCAACCGGAACGTGCTGCACGTGGTGAACCGGGAGTTGGGCGCCGACTTCGACCCGGGAGCCTTCACGCATGTGGCACTCTGGGACCCGCAGCAGGAGTGGATCGAGATGCGGCTGCGGGCCACCCGGCCGATGCGGGTCCGGGTCCTGGACCTCACCGTCGACTTCGCCGAGGGCGAGGAGCTGCGTACCGAGGTGTCGGCGAAGTTCCGCCCGGAGGGGATCGCCGCCGAACTGGCCGCCGCCGGGTTCGCCGTTCCACGGTTCTGGACCGACCGGCGGGGCCTGTTCGGGGTCAGCCTGGCCCAGGCGGTGTGACGGGTCGGGCGGCCCGCTCGGCGGCGGGCAGTACCCCGTCGCCGGCCGGGCCGGGTGACCCGTGGTCGGGTGGGTGAGCCGGGCCGGCCAGGGTGAGCCGGGCCGGCCAGGGTGAGCCGGGCCGGCCAGGGTGAGCCGGGCCGGCCAGGGTGAGCCGGGCCGGCCAGGGTGAGCCGGGCCACCTCCACCGTCGGGTGGCCAGCGGCATCGGCTAGGCTCGGGACCGCGAAGGGGAGTAGCTCCCAATGTCGTGGTCGACATACTGGTGCGCACGCGCATCCGGCCACGCGGCCTCACTTCGGTGGGGCGGGCGAGACCTTCGACTCAGGCTGTTGCAGCCGGGTCGAGGTCGCCCGTACCCCGACCCGGTGCTGACCGGGAAGGGTGTCATGGAAGGTTTCCTCGCGGCGCTGGTGATCAGTTTCGGCGTCATCTTCGTCGCCGAGCTGGGCGACAAGTCGCAGTTGATGGCGTTGACGTTCGCCACCCGTTTCAAACCGGTACCGGTGCTCATCGGCATCACCGTCGCCACGGCGGTGGTGCACCTGGTGTCGGTGGCGATCGGCTACGGACTGGGCGCGACCCTGCCCACCGGGTGGATCTCCCTGATCGCCGGTGTCGCGTTCCTCGGCTTCGGGGCCTGGACCCTGCGTGGGGACCGGCTCACCGAGGAGGAGAAGCGTAAGGCCGAACGGGGTGGCAAGTCGGCCGTGCTGGCCGTCGGGGTGGCGTTCTTCCTGGCCGAGCTGGGGGACAAGACCATGCTCGCCACCATCACCCTGGCCACCCAGTACGGCTGGTTCGGCACCTGGATCGGCTCGACGGTCGGCATGGTCGCCGCGGACGCGCTGGCCATCCTGGTCGGCCGGTTGCTCGGCCGGAAGCTGCCGGAGAAGGCCATCAAGTACGGCGCGGCGGTCCTCTTCGCCGTCTGCGGACTCTGGCTCATCCTCGAAGCCCTGCCCCAGCTGTAAGGAAGGGCCCCTTCCTATCGCTTGGGGTCTAGTGGTCCTCGCAACACCCGGATCTTCTGGGGGTTGCGAGGACCGTGTCCGTTTCCGTGGAACTCAAGGCGAAGTTCTTCGAGGTTCTCGATCGCGTCGGCAGTGTGCCCGTGGC
>NZ_WVUH01000464.1 GCF_017614955.1 Micromonospora echinofusca | reverse complement strand
GATGAGCTTGGTGTCCAGCAGCACCGCCGGGGAGACCAGTTCCCCCCGGATCCGGTCCACCAGCAACCGCGCCATCTGCCGGCCCATCTCCTCCACCGGCTGGAAGACCGTGGTCAGCGGCGGATCGGCCTGCCGGGCGATCGGCGCGTCGTCGAAACCGATCACGGCGACGTCCTCGGGTACCCGTCGACCGGCCTCGCGCAGCGCCCGCAGCGCCCCGAACGCCATCAGGTCGGAGGCGACGAAGACCGCGTCGAGCTGCGGGCAGAGTTCCAGCAGGCGGCGCATGCAGGCGGCGCCGCTGCCCTCGCTGAAGTCGCCGTACGCGATGAGGTCCGGGTTGACCGGCTGCCCGGTCGCCTTGACCGCCGCCCGGTAGCCGCTGAGCCGGGCCAGACCGGCCCCCATGTCCTGGGTACCGGCGATGTGCGCGACGGTCCGGCGACCCCGCTCGAAGAGGTACTCCACGGCCTGCCGGGCCCCGCCGACGTTGTCCACGTCGACGTAGTAGGCGGGCTGGGCACCGGGTTGCAGCATCCGGGCCGGCCGACCGCCGAGCACGGTGGGCAGACCGCGCTCCTCCAGCAGGGTGGGCAGCGGGTCGGCGTCGTGCAGCGACAGCAGCAGGACGCCGTCCACGTGCTGGTTGGTCAGGTGGTGCTCGACCCGTTCCCGCTCGACCGGCGACTGGGCCATGGCCAGCCAGAGCTGCATCGGGGTCTCCAGCAGTCCGGAGGAGATGCCCCGCACGATCGCGGCGAAGAACGGCTCGGTGAAGACCCGTTCGCCGGACTCGGAGACGACCAGCGCCACCGAGTCGGTACGTTGGGTGACCAGGGCCCGGGCGGCCCGGTTCGGCACGTACCCCAGTTCGGCGATGGCCTGTTGCACGGCGGCCCGGGCCTCCGGGCTGACCTGGGGCGAGCCGTTGACGACACGGGAGACCGTGCCACGTCCGACGCCTGCGCGGGCCGCGACCGCATCGAGAGTGGGGCGCCCGAGCGATCGGCTGCGCTGGGTTGTCATCGTCTGCTCCTCCGACGTCGGGCGGACCGGCCCCGGCCCGGGTGGGGCCGGCGCCGGGGCCGGCCTCCGTCGGAGGTCGGCACCGGGCCCGGTTACTGGCTGGCCGTGAGCTTAGAGCGTCCGGCCACCGGACTGGCGGGGCTGCGGCGCGCCCTGGCGCGTCGGCTGGCGGCGTTGTCGTCGTCGGCCATGCCACACCGGCATGACCTCCTCCGCCGCCACCTTGCCACCCTCGACCAGAACCCGCCTCGCCACCACCGCCCTGTCGCCGGACGCTCTTATTGTGCGGCCAGACCGTTACGTCGGATCACCTCGGCGTACCACCTGGCGCTCGACTTGGGGATGCGGAGCTGGCTGTCGTAGTCGACGTAGATCATCCCGAACCGCTTGGTGTACCCCCACGCCCACTCGTAATTATCCATCAGTGACCAGGCGAAGTACCCGCGTAGGGGTACCCCGGAACTGATCGCGGTGTGCGCGGCGCGCAGGTGGGCGTCGAAGTAGGCCAACCGGTCGGTGTCGTGCACCTGACCGTCGACCACCGCGTCGACGAAGGCCGACCCGTTCTCGGTGACGTACAGCGGCAGGTCGGTGTACTCGCGGTGCACCCGCTGGAGGGTCTCGACCAGTCCGGGGGCGTCGATCTCCCAGTTCATGTCGGTGACCGGCACGCCCCGGGTGACGAACCGGACCTGCTCGCTGCCGGGCCAGCAGGACGGCGCCCGCCAGTACGGCTCGGCGGGGGCGTCGTCGACCGGCGCGGCGACCACGTGCCGGCTGTAGTAGTTGATCCCGACCATGGTCAGCGGGGTGGCGATGGTGGCCAGGTCACCGTCGTGCACGTGCCCGAAGTCGGTGATCCCGGCCAGGTCCGCCCGCAGGTCCGCCGGGTAGTCCCCGCGCAGGATCGGGTCGAGGAAGAACCGGTTGGCCAGCGCGTCGATCCGGCGGGCGGCGTCCGCGTCGGCCGGGTCCGGGGTCTGCGGGGTGACCGGGTACAGGTTGAGCGTGACCCCGAAGTCGTGGTCCGGCCGGGCCGCCCGCATCGCCTGCACGGCCAGGCCGTGCCCGAGCATCAGGTGGTGCCCGGCCCGGACCGCGTCGGCCGGGTCGGAGCGGCCGGGGGCGTGCGCACCCGAGCCGTACCCGAGGAAGGCCGAGCACCACGGCTCGTTGAGGGTGGTCCAGTAGCGCACCCGGTCGCCGAGCGCGGCGTGGGTGAGCTGGGCGTAGTCGGCGAACCGGGCGGCGGTGTCCCGGGCCGGCCAGCCGCCGGCGTCCTCCAGCGGCTGGGGCAGGTCCCAGTGGTAGAGCGTCACCCAGGGTTCGATGCCGTGGGTCAGCAGTTCGTCGACCAGTTCGCGGTAGAAGTCCAGACCGGTCTGGTTGGCCGGGCCGGCGCCGCCGGGCTGCACCCGGGGCCAGGAGACGGAGAACCGGTACGACTTCAGGCCGAGGTCGGCCATCAGTTTGATGTCGTCCCGGAACCGGTGGTAGTGGTCGCACGCCACGTCGCCGGTGTGTCCGGCGACCACCTTGCCCGGGGTGTGGCTGAAGGTGTCCCAGATGGACGGGGTACGTCCACCCTCGCTGGCCGCTCCCTCGATCTGGTACGCCGCAGTGGCGGCACCCCACAGGAAGTCGGACGGGAAGGTGAGTTCCTGATCGGTCACGACTTGACGGCACCTTCCATGATTCCGCCGATGATCTGGCGGCCGAAGAGGACGAACACGACGAAGAGCGGCAGCGTTGCGATCAACGTACCCGCGAAGATCTGCGAGTTGTCCGCGAAGTAGGCGGTGTTGAGGCTGCGCAGGGAGATCTGCACAGTGGGGTTGGCCGGGTCGGCGAGGACCACGAAGGGCCAGAAGAACTGGTTCCACTGCTCCATGAAGGTGAGCAGGCCGAGCACGGCGGCGGCCGGGCGCAGGGCGGGTGCCACCACGTGCCAGTAGATCCGCCAGGTGGAGCAGCCGTCGACCCGGGCCGCCTCGATCAGCTCGTTCGGCACGGCCTGTTCGGCGTACTGGCGCATCATGAAGATGCCGAAACCACCGATCAGGAACGGCACGGTGACCGATGGCATGGTGTTGAGCCACTCCAGCTCGGCCATCAGGATGTACAACGGCAGCACGCCGAGCTGGATCGGCACCATCATCGAGGCGAGGATGATCAGCAGCAGGGCGTTCTTGCCCTTGAACCGCAGTTTGGCGAAGGCGAAGCCGGCCAGCGAGCCGAAGAAGACCGTCGCGACGGTGATCGTCCCGGAGACCAGGAACGAGTTGACCAGGCCCTTGACGATGTTGGCGTCGCCGTTGGCGAGGACCCGCTCGATGTTCTCGCCGAGCTTGCCCCCGGGCAGGAACGGCGGCGGCCAGGAGTTGGCCGCGTCGTTGGTCCGGGACGCGATGACGATCATCCAGTAGAACGGGAAGAGCGAGAGGATCACGCCGAGGACGAGGCCCACCCAGGTCAGCGGGCTGGCCTTCCAGAGCGTCTCGGCGCGGTGCCGGTCGCGGGGGTTACGCCGCGGGGGCGCGGCCGGTGCGGGGGGACGGAACGTCGTGGTCGTCATCTGGCGCAACCCTCACTTGTCGGAACTGATGCGGCGGGCCAGCAGGTAGTTCACGACCGACATGCCGGCGATCAGGAAGAACAGCACGAGCGCGACCGCACCGGCGTACCCCCAGCGGAAGCGCTGGTTCATCACGTCGAGCAGGTACATGGTGATGGTCTGGAACTGCCCCTCGGAACCACCGGAGATGCCCCCGGATCCGCTGGTGAACAGCAGCGGCTCGGTGAAGAGCTGGAGTCCACCGATGGTGGAGATGATCAGCGTGAAGATGATCGTCGGGCGGAGCTGCGGGATGGTGATCGACCAGAACTGCCGCCGGCGGGAGGCGCCGTCCAGGGACGCGGCCTCGTACATGTCCTTGCTGATCGACTGCATGGCGGCCAGGTAGATCAGCGCGTTGTAGCCGACCCAGCGCCAGTCGACCATGGTGGAGATGGCGAACCAGGACGCGAACCGGTTGGCCCGCCAGTCGATGGGGTCGATGCCGACCAGGTCGAGGGCCCAGTTGACCAGCCCGAAGTCCCGGGAGTAGATCATCGAGAAGATCAGCGCCACCACGGCGGTGGAGGTGATGATCGGCATGGCGATGGCCATCCGGAAGAACGTCTGCGCCGGCAGCCGTCGGTTGAGCGCGTTGGCCAGCATCAGGGCCAGCAGCAGCTGCGGCACCGTGGAGAGCACGAACATGCCGAAGGTGTTGACGACCGCGTTCCAGAACTGCGGGTCCTCGGTGAGCAGCTCGACGAAGTTGTCCAGGCCGACGAAGCTGATGGTGGCGTTGAGCGGCGAGCGGTCGGTGAGCGCGATCCAGACCGTGTACGCGATCGGGTACGCCCCGAAGACGGCGAAGAGGGCGAAGAACGGCAGGACGTAGAGGTACGGCGAGTACCTCAGGTCGATCCGGGTCAGCGAGGAACCGCGGCGGGCGCGGTGGGAGGTGGAGCCGGCGCGGGGTGGTCCGCCCGGTCCGGGCGGGGCGGCGGTGTCGAGATCCAGGC
>NZ_WVUH01000463.1 GCF_017614955.1 Micromonospora echinofusca | reverse complement strand
GCTCGGGGCGCTGCGGCCCGGTGGTGATGGTGGCCTCACCCCGCTCCAGCAGCTCGCGGGCGGCCTCCAGCAGCCGCCGGGCGGGCGGGGTCAGCGCCTCCTCGTTGGTCAGCGGGATGCTCAGTGTCACGGTCAGCGAGGGGACGCCGGTGCTGGTCGGACGGCGCTGACCGCTCGGCGGACGACCTGGTCCCGCTGGTTGGGACGGATGCCATCCGGCGCGCGACGACGCGGGGCTCACCGACATGGTCCTCCTTGGCTGATCCGGATGACTCCCGACGGCCCGAGAGCGCGCACGAATCGATGCTTCCGGTCACCACGACGGGGGTCAAGGGGCAGCTACGTTGCATGAATGTGACAATTGACAAACGGATCGAAGCCGGATGCTCGCTCTGAGTACCAGACTCCGATGATTCAAGCAGAACCGGGAAGATGACCGGATGCGGGGGGTCTTCGCCAGCTTCACCACGATCTGGGCACTGACCGTGGTCGGTTACCTCATCGGCCGGTACGGTCTGCTCGGGCCGCACGGTACGGCGGTCACCGCCCGGCTGGTCTTCTTCGTCGCCGCGCCGGCCCTGCTGTTCACCACGCTGGCCCGGGCCGGTCTGGAGCAGATCTTCACCCCGGCCCTGGCGGTCTTCGTGGTCTCCACCGTGCTGGTGGCCGTCTGCTACCTGCTCCTGGCCGGGCGGGAGGTGCGGGCGGACCCGGCACGGGCCACCGTGGGGGTGCTCGGGGCGTCGTACGTCAACGCGGCGAACCTGGGGCTGCCGGTGGCGGCGTACGTCCTCGGTGACGTCTCCCTCGTCGCACCGGTCCTGCTGTTCCAGGTCCTGGTCGCCACTCCGCTGGCCCTGGCGGTGCTGGACCGGGCCGCCGGACGGTCTGGATCGGTCGGCCGGTTGGTCGCGCTGCCGGTCCGTAACCCGATCATGCTCGGCTGTGCGGCGGGACTGGTCGTCGCGGTCAGCGGCTGGCAGCCGCCGGTCGAGATGTTCCGTCCGTTCGAGCTGGTCGGGTCGGCGGCCGTGCCGCTCGCCCTGCTCGCCCTCGGCATGTCGCTGCCGGGCAGTCGGCCCCTGGCCCGGGGTGCGGACCTGCGGGAACGCTGGCTGGCGGTCGGGCTGAAGGTGCTCGGGCAGCCGCTGGTGGCGTACGCGGTCGGCCGGTGGGGGTTCGGTCTCACCGGGCCGGCGCTGCTCGCCGCGGTGGTCACCACCGCCCTGCCCACCGCCCAGAACATCTTCGTCTACGCCACCCGGTACGACCGTGCCACCGGGCTGGCCCGGGACACGATCGTACTGTCCACGGTGGCCGCCGCGGTGTCACTGGTGGTGATCACCCTCCTGCTGGGGTGAGCGGCGGGCCACTGGACCACCCACCCGCATCCCGGACCGGGCAAGAAAGTGCGTGGGTTACCCGCGTGTGACCGGCAGAAGACGCCGGCAGGATTACCGCATGAGCACAGAGCCGAGCCGGAGCGGGTCCCCCCGCACCAGGGTGCTCGAACCGGGCTGGTGGGCGCCGGGCCTGGCGTTGCACGAGCGGGTCGGCGGCTGCGAGGAGTTGCCCGACGGCCCCGACGAGGCCGGCCGGAGCCGGTTCACCCGGTGGCGGGGGCACTACGACACGCAGGGTCTCGGGCACCTGTTCGACCGCCGGCTGGCCGAGGCCGGGCTCGACGAACGGCGGTTCCTGCTGCTGCTCACCGAGGCACCCGCCGCACTGGCCGCGCGGCGGGAGCAACCCGCCTGGGCCCGGCTGGTGGAGCAGGCGGTCGTCCGGGCCGCGCGACGGCCCCCGGCACCCGGGGGCGCCGGCCCCGTGGACTGGCGCGACGCGTTCGTCCGTCCGCTGCTCCCGCTGGTGTCGACCGCCGTGGAGTGGGTCCTGGCCCACCTGCCGCCGGCCCTGCCGGCCGGGTACGTCGACGTGCCGGCGGTCTGCGCCGACCTGGCGGCCACGCTCGGTCGACGCCTGGCCGGGCTGGCCGCCGGCACCTTCGTCGTCGAACTGCACGCGTGGCGGGACGCCGGTCGGCTGCACGGCGCGGACGGCGGGGAACGTTTCGCCGACTTCGTCCGGCGGCTCAGCGAACCGGCCGGGCTGGTCGAACTCTTCGCCAGGTACCCGGTGCTCGCCAGACTGCTGGCCCAGTACAGCCTGTTCGAGGCCGAGGCGCTGGTGGAGCTGATCACCCGGTTCGTCGAGGACCGGGCGGCGATCGTGGACACCGTCCTCGCCGGCAGCGACCCCGGTCCGCTGTGTGCGGCCAACGGTGGCCGGGGCGACGCCCACCAGCGGGGCCGCACCGTCCGGGTGCTCTCGTTCGCCGACGGGGCGCGGGTGGTGTACAAGCCCCGGGGACTCCAGGCGCAACGCCGGCTGGCCGAACTGGTCGACTGGCTCAACCGCACCGACCCCGGCCTCGGACTGCGTACCCCGACCATCGTCGCGCGGGACGACCACGGCTGGATGGAGTTCGTCCCGCACACCGGCCTGACCGACCGCCGTCAGGTGGTCGTCTTCTACCGGCGGCTCGGCGTACTGCTCGCGCTGCTGCACAGCGTGCACGCCACGGACATGCACCACGAGAACGTCATCGCCTGTGGCGACCAGCCGGTGGTGGTGGACGCCGAGACGCTCTTCCATCCGCCGCTGCCCGCCGCCGGCGGCGCCGTCGACCCGGCTGCCCGGGTGCTCGCCGCCTCGGTGTCGCGTACCGGGCTCCTGCCCTCGATCGAGGTCGGGGACAGCGGGATCGGGGACGTCTCGGGACTCGGTGGCGGTCCCGGCGCACACCACAGCGTGCTGGACTGGGAGTCGGCGGGCACCGACCAGATGCGGCCGGTGCGGCGTCCTTCACGGACGTCGGGGACGGACAACCGGCCGCGCCTGCACGGCAGGTCGGTGGAGCCGGCCGACTACCGGCACGACCTGCTACACGGCTTCCGGCTGGGCTACGACGCGATCGCTGCGAACCGGGCCGGCTTCACCGCACTGGTCCGGAGTTGCGCCACGACGTACACCCGGGTGGTGCTCCGTCCGACCCAGCTGTACCGGAGCCTGCTGGACGACGCGAACCGGCCGGAACTGCTCCGGGACGCCCTGGACCGCGACCAGGTGTTCGACCGGCTCTGGCTGGAGGCGGCCGACGATCCGGTGCGGTGGCGTACGGCCCGGTACGAGGCCGAGGACCTGTGGGCCGGTGACGTCCCCCTGCTGCGGACCAGGCCAGGTGGGCGCGACCTGTGGTTCTCCACCGGGCAACGGTTGTCCGGCGTGTTCGACCGGGCCGGGGTGGACCGGGTGGGGGAGGCCGTCGCGGCGCTGGGACCGGTGGACCGGCACGACCAGGAGTGGATCATCACCGCCACCCTGGCCAGCCGGCGCCCGGCCGCCACGCACCGCGCCGTGGCCCGCCGCGACGGTGCCGGCAGCCTGGTCGAGGCGGGGCCGGACCGGTTGCTGGCCGCCGCGTGCCGGGTGGCGGACACCATCGTGGCCGCCGGCTCGACCGACCCGGACCGTACCAACTGGCTCGGTCTGGAACTCGTCGACGACCGGCAGTGGCTGGTCATCCCGATGGGTGCCGGGCTCGCTCACGGGTACCTCGGGGTGGCCCTGTTCCTGGGTCAGCTCTTCCGGATCACCGGCATCCGCCGGTACGCCGAGACCGCCCGCCGGGCGGTCCGCTGCTACCCGCCGCTGCACCGGACCCTCGCCAGCCGGCCGGACCTGATCCCGGTGGTCGGCTGCGGCGGCCTGTACGGGCTGGGCGGGATCGCGTACGGGCTGGCCCGCCTGGCGGTGCTGCTCGCCGACACGGAGATCGCCGCCCTGGTACCGGAGACGGTCGACCTCGCCGCCGCCGCCGCCGACGAACGCTCCGCCCCGGACTGGGCGGGCGGGTTGGCGGGCTGCCTGGCCGCCATGGTCGCGATCGACCACGAACTCGGGCTGCCCACCGCCCGGGACCTCGCGGCGCGCTGCGCGGACCTGCTCCTACCCGTGGTCGGGTACGACGTTCCCGGGCCGGCGCCGGACGGGTTCGCCGACGGGTTCGCCGGGGTGGCCCACGCGCTGGCCCGGCTCGGTGCCACCAACCCCCGGTACTGGCCCACCGCGTGGCGGGCGGTCGCGCGGGTCGGCACGCTGGTCGGCACCCGGCAACCACGGGATCCGGATCCGGGTTGGTGCTCGGGGCTGGCCGGTCGGGTACTGGCCGCGGTCACCGCCGCGGAACCGGCACCGGTGGAGGCGGCCCACGCAGTCCGGTTGCTCACCGACCGGCCGCTCTCCGCCGACCTCAGCCTCTGCCACGGCGAACTCGGCGTGCTGGAGGCACTGACCGCGCTGGCCGCCACCGGCCGGCACCCGGCGGCGGCACCGGCTCAGCGGCGGCACACCGGCCTGGTGCTGGCCGCGCTCCAGCGTCCCGGCCCGCGATGCGGCACCCCGGACGGGGTGGACAGTCCGGGCCTGCTCAACGGGCTGGCGGGGATCGGCTACGGGCTGCTGCGGGCCGCCTTCCCCACCGAGGTGCCCTCCGTGCTGCTGCTGGAGTCCCCACGCCCCGGCGGCGACCGACCTCGGTAGCCCTCCCCCACGTCCCCCGGCAC
>NZ_WVUH01000462.1 GCF_017614955.1 Micromonospora echinofusca | reverse complement strand
GGGGTGGACTGACCCGAGGGCAGCGGCACCGGCACCGAGGCGACCGCCTGGGCCAGCACGTCCCACGCGGACACCCCCCGGACCTGGGCGTCGGGCGAGAGCAGGATCCGGTGCGCGAAGACCGGCTCGGCCAGCGCCTTCAGATCCTCCGGCATGATCCAGCCCCGCCCGTCGATCAGCGCGTACGCGCACGCGGCGCGGGTCAGCGCGATGACCCCGCGCGGGCTCACCCCGACCCGCACCTGTGGATGGTGCCGGGTCGCGGCGGCCAGCCGCACGGCGTACGCGTAGAGAGGTTCGGCGATGTGCACCCGCTGCGCCATCCGGACCATCTCGCCGACCGTGGTCGTGTCGATGACCGGCGGCAGGGCCTCCGGGGAACGGACCGTCGCCCCACGCAGCACCTCGATCTCCACCGCCTCGTCCGGGTACCCCACGGAGAGCTTCACCAGGAACCTGTCCAGTTGCGCCTCCGGCAGCCGGTACGTGCCGTCCATCTCCACCGGGTTCTGCGTCGCCACCACCAGGAACGGCCGGGGCACCGGATGGCGTACCCCGTCCACCGTGACGGTGCGTTCCTCCATCACCTCCAGCAGGGCCGACTGGGTCTTCGGCGACGCCCGGTTGATCTCGTCGGCGATGACGATGTTGGCGAACACCGGCCCGGGATGGAACTCGAACGCCCGGTTCGCCTGGTTGAAGATGGTCACCCCGGAGACGTCGGCGGGGAGCAGGTCCGGAGTGAACTGGATGCGCCGCCACTGCCCCTTGACGGTGGCCGCGATGGCCCGCGCCAGGGTGGTCTTGCCGACCCCCGGTACGTCCTCCAGCAGCACGTGCCCCTGGGCGAAGAGCGCGGTCAACGCCAACCGGACCACCTGCGGTTTGCCCAGCACCACCGAGTTGACGTTCTCGGCGAGCCGGGCGGCCAGCGCGGCGAAGCCCTGCACCTCGGCCTGGCTGAGCGGCTCGTGGCTGTTCACGACGGGTGGTGCTCCTTGCCTACGGTGTCACGGTCAGCAGTCGGGCAGGATGGTGATGTCGTCCCCGCCCTCCAGGTTCAACCAGGCCCACGGGATGTAGTTCTGCCCCTTGTAGTCGACCCGAACCCACCAGGTGCTCTGTTTCTGGTTGTTGTAGATCCACGAGTCGACGTTCTCGCCCGGCCGCTTGCAGTACGCCTTCAACCGGGTGCCCGGTTCCGCCCAGCCGACCTGCCGGTTGTTGTCCTGCCGGGGCACCGAGAAGATCTCGTTGCCGTTGCGGCCGTCCACATCGGCGTTGCAGTAGGTGCGCTGGTCGCCGTCCGGGCCGTTGTTGCAGGTGGCGATCCCGTACAGCGCGGCCGTCGGCTGCGCCCGCGACGCCGTACCGGCACCGGCGGCGTTCGTCGCGGTCACCGTGAAGGTGTACGCCGTACCGGGCGTCAGCCCCGGCACCCGGATGCTGGTGCAGGTACCCTTCGCCACCGGTTCACCCGGCGTGGTCGCCGTGCAGGTGACCTGCCCGCCGCCGGCGTCCACGGTGAACCGCAGCGTCACCGAGGTGGCGTCCGCCGTCGACCCGGTCACCGTCACCCGGGGCGGCGCGACCGTGCGGGCGGTCTCCGTCGCCGCCGGCCCCGCGCCGGCCTCGTTGACCGCCTTCACCGTCACCTGGACGCTCTGCCCGTCACCCAGCCCGCTCACCGTGGCCCGGGTGTCGGTCACCTCGGTCGTCCGGCCAGCCGCCTCGACCAGGTACCTCGTCACCGGCCGGCCGTTCGGCGCGGCCGGTGACCAGTCCAGCGCCACCGTGCCCGGCCGGTCGGCGACGGTCCTGGCCCGCAGGTCGACCGGTGCGCCCGGCGCCGCGTACGGCACCACCGTGTTGCTCACCGGTGACGCCTTCGACCCGGCACCCCGGGCGTTCACCGCCACCACCGTGAACGCGTACTGCGTGCCGTACTCCAGTTCACCGGCCGGCACCACCAGCTCCGTGCCGGTGGCCTCGCCCGCCGGGGCGTTCGTGCCGGCCGACACCGCGGTCACCACGTACCGGGCGATCTTCACGCCCTGCCCGTCCGCCGCCGGCCACCTCACCAGCACCGTGCCGTCCGGCCGCTCCTGGGCGGTCACCCGCACCGGCGCGTCCGGCACCTCGGCGGTCGGCACCACCGGGTTGCTCATCCGGGCCGGACCGGCGCCCTTGGCGTTCACCGCGTGCACCGAGAAGCGGTACGTCTCGCCGTTGGTCAACCCGGTGATCTCCACCGACCGCTGGTTGGCGCCCACCTCCAGGGTCTTCCCGGCACCCTCCACCACGTACTTCGTGACGGCCGCCCCGTTGGCCGGGGCGGGCCGCCAGCTCACCCGCACCTGCGCGTCACCGGCAGCCGCGATCACCTGCCGGGGCGCACCCGGCCTCCCCACCTGCGGCTTGCGTGGCGGGGGTGGCGGTGCGACCGGCGGCGGGTCCCCACCCAGCACGTCGTTGACGTACTTGTCGACCACCCGTACGGCGTGCCGGTCGTCGACCACCCGGGCGGTGGCGGAGTTCGGCGCGTTGATGAACAGCCGGTTCTCCCGCACCTCCAGCTCCAGCGGGCCGCGTACCCCCGCCGGGGCGATCGTGTCGACCAGCTTCCCGTCGGCGTCGAACGCGTACACCGTGCCGGTGGCGTCGTCGGCGCAGTAGAAGCGTCCCTGCCAGGCCACCGCCGCCCCGAGCCGGTCACCGGCACCCGGCACCACGAACTGCCGTACCGCGCCGTCCGGACCGATCACGTGCACCGCACGGGCCTCCGGCACGGTCACCGGGACCAGTACGCCGTCGGTGCGGGGCGGAAGCGTACCCGGCCCCGCCATGGTCAACCGCACGGTCCGCTGCTCGTCGCCACGGACCGTGGTCAACGCGCTGGTGGTCCGGTCCAGTACCGCCACCCCGTCGTCCAGGGTGGAGACGACCAGTTCGTGACTGGGGTCGGCGACGGCGACCGTGCGTACCCGCGCCGGACTGATCCCGCCCGCGCCGGCCGCCGTCGCCACCGCCGAGGGCAGCCTACCGGCGGTGATCGCGGTGACCGTGCCCTCGCTCGGCACCGCGATCCACAACCGACCCCTACCGTCGAACGCACCACCGGTGATGCCCGGCGGGAACCGCACCGGCTCACCCACCGGTACCAGCGACCGGGGGTCGAGCTGCCGGACGATGCCCTGCACCGCGTCGATGACGAACGCCCCGTCGTCGTGCAGGGCCACGTTGACGCCCAGACCGGGGGTGGTCCGGGTGGTCGCGGTGACCTGGAGGGTGGCCAGGTCCAGGGAGCTGACCTGCCCGGTGTTCAGGTCCCGCAGCACCAGCATCCGGTCGGTCTGCACGACCTGCATCGGGTGACTGCGGGCCTGCGGCACCTCGACCCGGGTGTCCACCCGCGCGGTGATCCCGTTGACCCGGGCCAGTTCACTGCGGGCGGTGCTCCACAGCCAGGAACTCGCGTCGTACCCGGCGACCGCGTTGTCCGCCGCCCCCAGCCCGAGGACGGTCAGTCCCATCGCGGCGAGCAGCGCCGACACCGTACCGATGGTGACGACCCCGCCGCGTAGCAGCCGGGACCGGCGGCGTCGGGGCCCGTCCGGGGCTGCGCCGTCGTCGTCCTTCGTGGTGCCGTTGTCTGTGGTGACCACAGCCGGCCGCCTCCCCATGCTGTTGCCGCTGGTCCGGCGCCGTTCACGGCGCCCCGCCCCCCAGGTCGGGCCCATCCTATGGCCTGGCGGAGCTGGCCGGGAACCCGCACCGTCCGGCATCGGACACTGTGGGTGTGGCCGGTGGACGCCGCAACGGTGCTGGTCAGCGCGGTGCGGCAGACGTACCCCGGTTGGTGCAGACCTGCCCCGACGTGGCGTACGTGTTGGTGGAGTAGACCGCCAGGATCGTGAAACAGTAGTCGACCCGGGGATTGAGCCCGTTGATCGTGTAGCTGCTCTGTCCCGGGTCGATGGTCGCCATCGCCCCCAGCTTCTGACCGCTGCGCCCACCCGCCACCACGAACGGCACCGCACCCCCGGACGGGTCCCGCCAGCTGATCGTGATGGTCGAGCTGTCGTCGCGGAGCCGCAGATCCGTGGGGGGCGCACCATCGACCGTCGGTGCCGCGCTCGGCGGTGCGGCAGGGGACGTGGTCGACGGTCCCGCCGCCGGTGGTGCCGGCTCGGACTTGTCGCCGAGCACGTCGACCACCACCAGCACCGCGCCGACCACCGCGAGGACCGCCACCGCGGCGGCCGCCCCCGCGATGACGGTCGCCGTCCGGCCGCGCGAGCCGGCCGGCTGCTGCGGGTACGCCCCGGACGGCGGGTACCCGTCCGAGGTGTGCCCGGGGTGCGGTGGTGCCGACATCGGCCGGCCGTGGTGCGGTGGCGCCGAGGTCTGCCGCCCCGGGTGCGGTGGTGTCGGGGTGGGTTGCCCGGGGTGCGGCGGCGTGGCGGTCGGTCGGGTCGGAGGGTGCGGCATCGCGGTCGGACCGGGCGCGGTCGGCGATGGTGCCGGTGTGCCGGCCGGTGTCGCCGGTGTGGTCACCGGCCGGCTGACCGGGGGCAGTTGCACCGTCGCCCCGCCGAACGCGCCGGAGGTGCCGGCCGTCGGTGCCGGTTGCGGCGGTACCGGCA
>NZ_WVUH01000461.1 GCF_017614955.1 Micromonospora echinofusca | reverse complement strand
GCCAGCCGGCAGCCCGCCACGACGTCCACATCGTCACCGCCGCCACCAGCACAAAGCGTAAAGGCGGCACGAAAACAACGAAGACTTCGAATAACCCGAGGCCACGCCGCACAGGTTAAAGATCAAGTTAGGCCGCGTTTCATAAGCGGGGCAGCCACTCGTTGATCGCGGCGACGTTGAAGGTGGCCTGGTAGCGGACGGCGAGCTTGATGCCCGTATGGATGTCAAGCAGTCGATGTCAGGCTGGCGGGCTGCGTTGATGCCGCACTCCACGGCGTGACGCTGCTTGTACGCGGTGGGATCGAGGTAGTGCCCGGCCCGGTCAGGGGATTCACCCCGACCGGGCCGGGGCGGCGAGGGGTTGGCCGGGATCGCCGTCGCGTTCCGTGTCCTTCCCGCTACCATCGCGATGGTGGCGGCGCCGCGCGGTACGCTGGCCTGCCCCGACGCTATGTCGATCATCACAACCCGCAGTGCGAGACGGGATACCGCTATGCGAGGGTGTCACCATGACGCCAGGCAGCACCGGGCCCGGCTGACGGCAAGCCGCTGCCGGTCCGGGGTGCGCCGCCGAAGATTGCGGCGGCTGGCGGCAACCGGCGACCCGTCGACCTGCGGGCCGGGCCGGGGCGCCAGCCGACGACCGAGGTCCACAACGACGTGGCCGGGGACCCCAGCCGCGCCGGACCGAGCGCCGGCCGTCGCCACCCAGGAGGACACATGTCGGCACGGGACAAGATCGAGTCGATCTTCGAATCGGTCGTGCACCGCAACCCCGGTGAGAGCGAGTTCCACCAGGCGGTGCGGGAAGTGCTCGACAGCATCGTGCCGGCGCTCGACAAGCACTCCGAGTACGCCGAGGCAAAGATCATCGAGCGGATCTGCGAACCCGAACGACAGATCATCTTCCGGGTGCCGTGGGAGGACGACCTCGGTGAGGTCCACATCAACCGGGGCTTCCGGGTGGAGTTCAACAGCGCCCTCGGCCCGTACAAGGGCGGGCTGCGGTTCCACCCGTCGGTCTACCTCGGAATCGTCAAGTTCCTCGGCTTCGAACAGCTGTTCAAGAACGCCCTGACCGGCATGCCGATCGGCGGCGGCAAGGGCGGCTCCGACTTCGACCCCAGGGGCCGCTCGGAACGCGAGGTGATGCGGTTCTGCCAGTCCTTCATGACCGAGCTCTACCGGCACATCGGCGAGTACACCGACGTCCCGGCCGGTGACATCGGTGTGGGCGCCAGGGAGATCGGCTACCTGTTCGGCCAGTACAAGCGGATCACGAACCGCTACGAGTCCGCCGTACTGACCGGCAAGGGGCTCAGCTACGGCGGCGCGCAGGTCCGCCGGGAGGCGACCGGCTACGGCGCGGTCTTCTTCGCCGACGAGATGCTCCAGGTGAACGGCGACAGCCTCGACGGCAAGCGCGTGGTGGTCTCCGGCTCGGGCAACGTCGCCATCTACGCGATCGAAAAGGTGCACCAGCTCGGTGGGACCGTCGTCGCCTGCTCAGACTCCTCCGGCTACATCCGCGACGACCGGGGCATCGACCTGGAGACCCTCAAGCACCTCAAGGAGGTCCGCCGGGAGCGGATCGGCGAATATGCGACCGCCCGCCCGCACGCCAGCTTCGTCGCCGGTGCCAGCGTCTGGGAGGTGCCCTGCCAGGTTGCCATTCCGTCCGCCACCCAGAACGAGATCAGCGAGGCGGACGCGGTCACCCTGGTCGCCCAGGGCTGCACCCTGGTGGTGGAGGGGGCGAACATGCCCACCACTCCGCAAGCCGTGCGGATCTTCGCCGAGGCGGGCGTGCGGTTCGCGCCCGGCAAGGCGGCCAACGCCGGCGGCGTGGCCGCCAGCGCGCTGGAAATGCAGCAGAACGCCAGCCGTGACTCGTGGACCTTCGCCCACTCGGAGCAGCGGCTGCGGGAGATCATGCGGGACATCCACGCGCGCTGCTACGCCACCGCCGAGGAGTACGGCATGCCCGGCAACTACGCGGCCGGCGCCAACATCGACGGTTTCCGGATGGTCGCCGAGGCGATGCTCGCACACGGTCTCATCTGAACCGGCCCACCTCGTCACCGGGCATCGTGGGTTGCATCCTGTCTTTGCCGATCACTGAACTCAGAGTCGCCAGCGCGACGCGATCAACCCTTGCACGATCTGCAACGGTTCACGCTCGCCCGCTTGGACTGCCCGCCGACAGAGGGCTGGTCGATGGGCCATGATCCTCTGCGCCGCTGGCGACATCCACGGAGCCTTCGACCGGCTCTCCGCGAAGACGTCCTCGCCTCCGAGGAGACTTTCGGCGCTGCGCAGCGCAGCGAGCGCGAGGAGGACGCTGCGCTGCCGGCGGGCTGGCGGCGATGGACTCCGGTGATTCAGCGCGCGCGGCGGTAGTGCATGGCCACCGCGCCGTTGTGGAGCGGCTCCGCCGAGAGCAGTTCGAGCTGGCGCGTGCAGGGCAGCCCGCCCTCGTGCAGCGTCGGGCCGTGGCCGGCGATCCTGGGATGGACGAGCAGCTTGTACTCGTCGATCAGGTCCAGCCGGTCGAGCTCGGTCGCGAGCTTGCCGCTTCCGAGGAGGACCCCGGCCGGGGTCGCGTCCTTGAGCTTCTGCACGCCCTCGCGCAGATCGCCGGCGATGTGGTGGCTGTTGGTCCACGGGAAGTCTTTGCGCGTCGACGACACCACGTACTTGGGTTTGGTCTCGAGCTTGACCGCCCACTCACGCATGTCCGGCGGTGCCTCCTCGTCGCCCCGGGCGACGGCCGGCCAGTAGCTCTCCATCATCTCGTAGGTGACGCGACCCCACAGCATTGCCCCGCTCTCGTCCATGAGACGGGTGAAGTAGGCGCGCGTCTCGTCGTCAACGATTCCCTCCCGGTGGTCGACGCAACCGTCCAGGGTGAGGTTGAGGCTGAAGGTGAGGAGTCCCATGGCCGGCGACTCTAACGCCACTACGGCGTTGCAACCCAGGCGGGTTCGAGGTACACAGGCCCCGGGTCCCAAATTCACGCCCAATGAAACCCGCCGGAAGACGCCGGGGCCCAAACTCGCGCCCTGTCGGGACCGCTACTCGCGCTCAGAACCATTTAGCTTGATCTTCAACCTGTGCAGCGTGGCCTCGGTTTGTTCGAATTCTTCGCTTTCTGCGTGCCGCCTTTCGTCTTGGTGTTGGTGAACGATGCGGACGTTGTGGCGGGCCGCCGGGTGGTGGTCGGGCAGTCCGGGTGGTCGGCCGGGTCCTGGCCGGGAGGGTTTCGGGGCGCGGGCGCGATTGCCAGCTTTGCTGCGCAGGTGCCGACACACTCGCCGGACGCGGGCGGGCGTGAGTCGCTCGGGCGGCGCGGGGCGTTCCCAGGGCTGCCGCAGGTCGGCGACGGCACCACGGGCGAGCCGCAACTGGGTGTAGGTGGCCAACACGAGCCAGGTCCAGCGGTCGCCGGCGTGCGGGTCGCGCAGTTTCGGGCAGGTCCAGCCGAGGGACCCACAGGCCCGGTTCAGCCACAAGCCGGGCAAGATCGAGTGGCGGTGTGCCGGGGCAGCCGCACAGCATCGCCACGTACGAGCACGTTCTGCGCCGCGCTTACCGGCGACCGGGTTGTCGCCCGCACCGACTGGGCGCCACCGGGACCGACCGTTACGTACCCCGGTGAGATCGCCGGGCTGCTACCGCGGTCACAGCGGTGGTGACCCCTGCCGCTGCGGGTCCACCCATGGGCCGACAGGTCGGTACGCCGGCGGTGCTGGTGCAGGTCACCTATCTTCACCACATGAGTGACGACCAGAAGCAGCGCCGCGTCTGGGACCGGCATGCCGACGGCTACGACCGGCAGATGGCCTTCATCGAGCGCCGCTTCCTGCGCGACACGCGGGCGTGGATCTGCCGACAGGCCACCGGCGCCACCCTCGAGGTGGCCATCGGCACCGGCCGGAATCTGCCCTTCTATCCTGACGGCGTCCGGATCACCGGAGTGGAGCTGAGCCCCAGGATGCTGGAGATTGCCAGCCGGCGGGCCGTCGACCTGGACCGTGCGGTCGACCTGCGGCTCGGTACCGCCCACCAGCTGGACTTTCCCGACGCCACCTTCGACACCGTCGTCTGCACCCTCTCCCTCTGCGCCATCCCGGACGACCACCGGGCGGTCGGGGAGATGGTCCGCGTCCTGCGCCCCGGCGGGCTGCTCCTGTTGGCCGACCACGTGGCCGGCGCCAACCGTCCCGTCCGAGCGATTCAACGCCTCATCGAACTGGTCAGCGTTCCGGTGGCCGGCGAGCATTTCCGGCGGCGTCCGATCCATGACGTGGCCGCCGCCGGTCTGCACATCGAACAGCATCAGCGCTTCGCTGCTGGTGTGATCGAACGCCTCGCGGCCCGTAAGCCAGCCGGCACATGAGGAGATCGCGGCCCTGCCGGGCCTGCCCATCGAGGTGTTGGTCCTGATCAGCCAGAGGGCCAGCGGCGGCATCAGCCGGTCAGGGACTTCGACACCTACGGGCCGCCGTCGGTGACCAGCGGTGGCCTTCCCGCCACGTGGACAGTCTGACCGGGGCCGCGTTGCAGGGTGAGGCGATGAGGGCGGCCGACCTGAAGTCAAGAGTCCGTCACACCGGTGGATGACGTTTCCTCGATGGGCCCGGGCG
>NZ_WVUH01000460.1 GCF_017614955.1 Micromonospora echinofusca | reverse complement strand
GTGCGGTGTCGATGCCCACCCGGGCCCGGGTCGCCGAACGCTTCCCCGGCTGAGGGGGCCGTCGGCGCCGCCCCGTCGGGTCCTCCCCGCCGGCTGCCGCCGCCGGGGCTCAGCCGGCGGCGGCAGCCAACTGGGCGTAGCCCCGCCGGACCGCCACCAGCGCCGATTCCGGCCCGAAGGGCGCGGCGGCGGCGACCTCCCCGGGCGGACGGCCGGCAGCGTACCCGGCCCGGATCAGCCCGGCCAGTTCGGTCAGTTCGGCGTGCTGGGCCCGGGCAAACGACAGGTCCACCACCGACCCGCGCCCCGGTACGACCACCGTGGCCGGGCCGGACAGCCCGATCAGCGTCGCCAGCGCCGCCGGCCAGTCCAGCGGGAAACTCTCCTCGAAGGCCGGCGGACCGCTCTCCTCGACCAGGTCCCCGGCGACCAGCACGTCGGCGTCCGGCGCGTAGACCACCAGGTCCCCGGCGGTGTGCCCACGCCCCGGATGGCGCAGCAGCACCGACCGGCCGCCGACGTCGAGCGTGGTCCGGGTGTGCACGGCCACGGTCGGGGCGAGCAGCCGGGTGGTCGCCAGTTCGGCGGCCAGCACCGGGTGCTCGGGCAGCATCTCGGCGTGGGCCTGCCGGCGTACCTCGTCGGGCTGGTCGCGCAGCAGCCGGGCGGTCACCTCGTGCGCGTACACCGGACAGGCCGGGTCGGCGGCCAGGGTCCGGTTGCCGAAGCAGTGGTCGAAGTGGTGGTGGGTGTTGACGACCGCCCACGGGTGCGGGGTGACCGCGCGGACCGCACCCGCCAGCTCGGTGGCCTGCCGCACGGTGGAGAGGGTGTCGACCAGCAGCGCCGCGCCGTCCCCGACGAGCAGCGTCACGTTCACGTCGAGCACCGGGTACCGCAGCACGAACACCCGGTCGGCGATCTCGACGAACCCGACCGTCACGCCGTACCGCTGGCCCGGGCGACGAAGCGTTGCCGGTCCACCAGCACCCGGTCCACCCGGCCCTCGGCCACCGTCTCGTCGCCGTCGGTCACGGTCACCTCGAACCGCAGCCGCCGCCCGTCGACCCCGACCAGGGTGGCCCGGGCGGCGACGGTACGGCCGACCACGGTGGCGGCCCGGTGGTCGAGTTCGACCCGGGTACCGACCGTGGTCATCCCGCTCGGCATCCGCACGGCGGTGGCGGCCACGGTGGCCGCCTCGGCCAGGGCGAGGACCCGGGGCGTACCCAGCACGGGTACGTCGCCCGAACCGAGGGCCTGCGCGGTGTCCGAATCGGTGACGGTCAGCTCCACCCGGGCGGTCAACCCCGACGGGAACGCGGCATCCGGCTGCTCCTGCATGCCGACAGCGTAGGCGCTGCGCGCCGTACGGTCGGGGACGGCGCCGGCCGGTGGCCGTGACCACGGGGCCTCCGTACCGGGCGGCCACCGTCGGTCCCGCCCGGGTGGCCGCCGCCACCGTCCGGCCGGGCGCCGTTAACCTGGACGGCGATGGTCGCCGTCAGTGATTCCACCCCCGCCCCGGTCGGACCGCCCCCGCCTGTGGAGGGCGGCCGGCGGCGGCTGGTCGCCATGTCGGTCTGGAGCGTCGCCTTCGTCGCCGGCTGGCTGCTCATCGGGCTGCCCACCGACCCGCTCTACGCGTTCGCCTGGCTCTGGACGGCGACCATCGCCTGGCGCCCCGACCGGACCTGGCGGGAGCACCTGCGGTTCGCCCGGGACTGGCTGCCGGTGGTGCTCCTGCTCGCCGCGTACAACCTCTCCCGGGGGTTCGCCGACAACGGTGCGACGCCGCACGCCATCGAGCTGATCATGGCGGACGTGTGGATGTTCGGCTGGGCCACCGGGGGTGAGGTGCCGACCGTCTGGTTGCAGGAGCACCTCTACCGCCCCGAGGTGCAGTGGTGGGACGTGGTGGCCAGCTGGGTCTACTTCTCGCACTTCGTGGTCGCGCTGGCCGCCGCCGTGGTGCTCTGGCTGCGGGAACGGGCCCGCTGGGCGGCGTTCATGCGCCGCTGGGCGTTCCTCTGCGCCACCGGCCTGGTCACCTACTTCCTCTACCCGGCCGCCCCGCCCTGGTGGGCGGCCCAGTACGGGCTGCTGGAGGAGGTCGCCCGGATCTCCACCCGGGGCTGGAAGGCGTTCGGGATGCACGGCGCCGGCAACCTGCTCAACGCCGGCCAGATCGCCTCGAACCCGGTTGCCGCGATGCCGTCGCTGCACACCGCGTTCGCGCTCTTCGTCGTGCTGTTCTTCCTACGCTCCACCCGACGCCGCTGGTGGCCGCTGCTGCTGGCGTACCCGCTGGCGATGACCTTCACCCTGGTCTACTCCGGCGAGCACTACGTGATCGACGTGCTGGTCGGCTGGGCGTACGTGGGGATGACCTTCCTGGCGGTCGGGTGGGGCGAACGCTGGTGGGCCGCCCGGCAGGCGCGCCGGGGGACGACCGGTGCCGCCGGAACGCCGGACGCCGTCCCGACGCCGCCCTCGGAACGGCCGGTCAGCCGGCCCGACGGGCGGCGTGCGCCCGGTCGATCAGCTCCGCAGCCATCGCCCACGCCTCGGTGAGGTCCCGGTCCACCGCCGCCGCGCCCGACCCGCCGGCCGTGTCGACGTGCACGGTGGCCAGCCGGAGCCGGCGCTGTACCGGCCCCTGCACCACCCGCACGCTCTGGATCCGGGAGTACGGCACGATCACCAGTTGCCGGGTGAGCAGGCCGTGGCGTACTACGAAGACCCGGTGGTGCAGGCCGGCACCGATCACCCGCAGCGCCAGCGGATGCTGCCAGCGGGCCCGGCGTGGCGGAGGGACGAGCGGCAGGTCGACCAGGCGTACCCCCGGCAGCAGTTCGGCGACGACCAGCTCACCGGTGCGCAGGTCGCCGACCGGGAGCAGCCGGTCCGGCCGGTTACGGTCGTCCGGCTCGCCGGCCGAGTAACCGGCCACCTCCAGCCGCAGCCGTAGCCAGCCCTTCGCCCGCCAGAGCAACGGCCAGGTCACCCCGACCGCCTGCACCCGGTTGAGCGGTACGGTCTGGGCGCGGGTCTCCAGCAGGCCGTGCCGGACCCGCAGGGCGGCCTCGTCGCGGGCCAGCCGGAAGTTCCAGTCGTCGAGCACCCGACGGGCCGGTTGCAGCAGCACCCCGGCCATCGCGGTCAGGGTGCTCGCCACCGCGATGAACGACCAGACCCCCTCGGTCAGGAACTGGGCCAGCACGAAGGCGAGCCCGAACGGCAGCATGAACGCCTGCGGGGTGAGCAGCTGACTGGTCACCAGGTCCCGGTTGGCCACCGCGTGCAGCTCGTAACCGGCCGGTGCGGGTGGCGCGGCCGGTTCGGTCGTGCCGTCCGGCGCGGGTACGACGTCCGGGGCGCGGCCGGCGATCCGGAGCAGCCGCTCCCGCAGCGCGACCGCCTCGGCGACCCCCAGGAAGGCCAGCGGTGCCTCGGTCTTGCCCCCGCCGACCACCTCCAGCCGCAGCTCGGCCAGACCAGTCAACTGGGCCAGCAGCGGGCGGACCACCTCGATGGCCTGCAACCGCTCCAGCGGGATCGCCCGGGTCCGCCGCCAGAGCAGTCCCTCGTGGATGCGCAGCTCCCGGCCGACCACGTGGTAACCGGTGTTGTACCAGCTCACCACCGCCAGCACGGTGGCGCCGAGGACCAGCACGGTGACCATCGCGGCGAACCAGCCGAGCCCGACCCGGCTCAGCGTCGACCAGGACAGCGCGGCGATCACCACGACGATCGACTTGGCGCCCTGGAGCACCGGGCTGAGCGGGTGCAGGCGGCGGCGGGGCTCGGCCACGACCGGTTCGCTCACCGCGCCGCTCCCCTGGTGGCCCGCCCCCGGCCGACGGCCTCTCCGCTTCCGGGAGCCGGTCGCCCGCTGGTCAAAGCCCCTCCGCCCGGTCCTCGCCGAGCGCGGTGAGCCGGTCCCGCAGCCGGGCCGCCTCCGCCGGGCGCAGCCCCGGTACCCGGGCGTCGCTGGCTGCGGCGGCGGTGTGCAGCTGCACCGTGGCCAGGTCGAAGGCGCGTTCCAGCGGCCCGGCGCTGACATCGACGAACTGCATCCGCGAGTACGGCACGATGGACAGCCGCCGGACCAGCAGGCCGTGCCGGACCAGCAGGTCGTCGGCCCGTTCGGCGTACCCCCAGGCGCCCACGGCGCGGACGATCGCCACGACCCGCCAGGCGCCGAGCAGCGCGACGGCGAGGATCCCGGCACCGAACAGTCCGTGGCCGCTCAACGCCCAACCTGCCGCCAGGCCGACCAGGGGCACCGTCAGTCCGAGGGCGAGCCGGAGCAGTTCGACCCAGATCAGGTCCCGGGAGACCCGTTGCCAGCGCACCGTGTCCGGCCACGGCGCCAACGGGTCGGGCGGGCCGGGATCCGGCGCGGGTACGGTCTCCTCGGTCACGCTTCGAGCGTAGGCGATGGCGCGACCGGCAACACCTCACGCAGGAACCCGCGTGCGTCGAGGAACGCCCCGAGGGTCGGCCGGTGCTCCGGGCAGGCGAGCCACGTCTTGCGCCGCTGCGGGGTGTGCAACCGGGGATTGTTCCACCGCAGGGCCCACTCCGCCGTCGCCCGGCAACCCCGGGCCGAACAGACCGGTGCCGAAAGCGCGGGTGGGGTCTCGGTCACCCGGGGAGTCTACGGCGCCGGGTGGGGAG
>NZ_WVUH01000045.1 GCF_017614955.1 Micromonospora echinofusca | reverse complement strand
CCCTCACCGAACTCCCACTCACCACCAGCGGAAAAATCAACCGCAAAGCCCTCCCCACACCCACCGGCCACAGTGCCGCCCCGCAGCGGGACCACACGCCACCGCGTACGCCGACCGAACACCTCATCGCGACCGGTTACGCGCACGCCCTCGGCTACGACGGCGAGATCGGCGCGTACGACCGGTTCTTCGACATCGGCGGCGACAGCATCCGCGCCATCCGGGTCGTCGGAAACCTGCGCAGCCAGGGCCGGGACGTCACGGTCGCCGACCTGTTCCGGTACCGGACGGTCGCCGAACTGGCCGAGGCCCTCGATGCCCGGGAGGGCCGGCTGCCGGCCGAGGCGACCCGCCTGGTGGACCGGTTCGCGCTGATCTCCGCCGAGGACCGGGCCCGACTCCCCGAAGGCGTGGTCGACGCGTACCCGCTGTCGATGGTGCAGGCCGGCATGGCGTACGAGATGCTCGCCGACCCGACCGGGGACCTCTACCTGAACAGCCTCTGCTACCCGATCGACGGCGACGGGCCGTTCTCCCTGCCGGCCCTGCACGGCGCCGCGCAACTGCTCGCCGGTCGGCACGAGATCCTGCGCGCCTCGATCGACCTGACCCGGTACACCGAGCCGCTCCAGCTGATCCACCCGGCGGTGGAGATCCGGGTCGGGTACACCGACCTGCGGGACGTGCCGGTGGTCGGGCAGGAGACGACGGTGGCCCGGCTGGTCGCCGAGGAGCGGCGGGACCGGTTCGACCTGGGTACGCCGTCGCTGCTGCGGCTGCACGCGTACCAGCTCGCCGACGACCGCTGGCGGCTGCTGGTCAGCTACAGCCACGCCATCCTGGACGGCTGGAGTCAGAACTCGCTGGTCCCGGAGCTGCTGGCGTACTACCGCCGACTCCGGGACGGCCAGGATCCGCAGGCCGCCCCGCCGCCGTCCGTCCGGTTCGCCGACGCGGTGGCGCTGGAGCGCCGGGCGGTGGCCGCCGGGGTGGACCGGGAGTTCTGGGCGTCCCGGGTGCAGACCCACGAGCGGCTCGACATCCCGGCCGCGTGGGCCGGCACCGGTGCCACGTACCGGGCGGTCCGGCTGCCCTTCGCCGACCTGCTGCCGGGCCTGCGGGACCTGGCCCGGACGGCGGACGTACCGCTGAAGAGCCTGCTGTTCACCGCGCACCTGGTCGTGCTCGGCATCGTGACCGGACAGCGGCGGTTCCACAGTGGCCTGGTCTGCAACGGACGGCCGGAGCTGACCGACGGCGACCAGGTACGCGGCATGTTCCTCAACACCGTGCCGTTCGCGGTGGAACTGACCGGGTCGAGCTGGGCCGAGCAGGCGCGCACGGTCTTCGCCGGGGAGCTCGCGCTCTGGCCGCACCGGTACTACCCGTTGCCGGCAATGCAGCGCGAGTGGGGCAACCAGAAGCCCCTGGTGGACATCTTCTTCAACTACACCGACATGCACGTGCTCGACTCCGACGGCATCGACCGGTCCGCGATCACCGACACCACGCCGAACGAGTTCGGTCTCTCCGTGTCCAGCGAACCCGGGCAGTTGATCATCGAGGCCGGCACGGACCGGATCGCCGACGGCCACCTGGACCTGGTGACCCGGACCTACCGGCGGGTGCTGGAGGCGATGGTCGCCGACCCGTCGGGTGACCCGCGCCGGGTCGGGCTGCCGGACGCCGACCGGCGCCGGCTGCTCGACCTCGGTGCCGGCGGGACGCTGCCGGTGCCGGACGGGACGCTGCCCGAGCTGGTCGCCCGGCAGGTGGCGGCCACCCCCGACGCGGTCGCGGTGGTCTTCGGCGACGACGTGGTCAGCTACGCCGAACTGGACCGCCGCACCAACCGGCTCGCCCACCACCTGCGGGAGCTGGGCGTCGGACCGGGGACGCTGGTCGGGGTACACCTGAACCGCAGCGCGGACCTGGTCGTGGCGTTCCTCGCGGTGCTCGCCACCGGTGGCGCGTACCTGCCGCTGGACCCGGACTACCCGCCGCAGCGCACCGCGTTCATGCTGGCCAACGCGGGTGCGCAGGTGATGGTGACCGAGACCGCGCTGGCCGGGCGGCTGGACACCGCCGGGATCCGGTCGGTGCTGCTGGACGCCGAGCGGGCGACGATCGCCGCCCGGCCGGCGCACCGGTTGACCGGTGGGCCGACCGTCGACGACCTGGCGTACATCATCTACACCTCCGGCTCGACCGGCACCCCGAAGGGGGTGATGATCAACCATCGGGGGTTGGGCAACTTCCTCGCCGCGATGCGGGACCGGCCGGGTCTGCCGGCGGGCGCCGCCGTGGTCGGCCTGACCACCGTGTCGTTCGACCCGTCGGTGCTGGAGCTGTACCTGCCGCTGCTGGTCGGTGGCCGGGTGGTGGTGGCCGACGCGGAACAATCCCGGGACCCGCAGCGGATGGCCGAACTGATCGGCACCGCCGCACCGGCGGTGATCCAGGCGACCCCGGTGACGTACCGGATGCTGCTGGACTCCGGCTGGTCCGCCCCGGCCGGCACCACCGTGCTCTGCGGGGGCGAGAAGCTGCCGACCGAACTGGCGGTCCGGCTCGCCTCGACCGGGGCCACCGTGTGGGACATCTACGGCCCGACCGAGACCACGGTCTGGTCCACCACCACCCGGCTCGACCCGGACGGGCGGCCGGTGGACTTCGGGATGGCCCCGAACGCCGGGCTGTACATCCTGGACGAGCGGTTCGAGCCGGTACCGGTCGGGGTCCCCGGTGAGATCCACATCGGCGGGGACGGGGTGGCCTGGGGCTACCGGGAGCGGCCGGCGCTGAGCGCGGAGAAGTTCGTCCCGGACCCGCACTCCGGGGTGCCGGGGGCCCGGATGTACCGGACCGGGGACCTGGCCCGCTGGCACGCCGACGGGCACCTGGAGATCCTCGGCCGGGTCGACCACCAGGTGAAGATCCGGGGACACCGGATCGAACCGGCCGAGATCGAGGCGGCGCTGCTGGCGCACGGGCACATCCGGGCCGCCGTGGTGCACCCGCAGCGGATCGGTGGCGGCCAGGAGCTGGTCGCGTACCTGGTCGGCGCCGACCCGCACCCGGTACCGGCCGGCGAGCAGCTGCGCGAGTTCCTGCTGCGGACCCTGCCGGACTACATGTGCCCGGCCGCCTTCGTGCCGCTGGACGCCTTCCCGCTCACCCCAACCGGCAAGGTCGACCGGAACGCCCTGCCGGTACCGCAACCCGGTGCCGTCGGGCCGGACGAGCCGGTCCGGGTGGCCCCGCGTACCGCCGACGAGCGGACCGTCGCGCAGGTGTGGTGCGAGGTGCTCGGCACCGACGCGGTGGGCGTGCACGACAACTTCTTCGAGGTGGGCGGCCACTCGCTGCTGGCCACCCGGGTCGCGGTCCGGCTGCGTACCCTGCTCGGCATCGACGTGCCGGTCCGGGCGCTGTTCGACCACGCCACCGTGGCCCGGCTGGCCGGGGCGTTGCCCGGCTACCCGAAGGTGGACGACCGGCCGGCGGTCCCCGGGCTGACCGCCCGGCGCCGGTTGGCCGACGTCGCCGCCCGTCGGAGCATCCGGTGACCCCGGGCGCCCCGACGGGCGGCACCCGCACCCACAGCCGCACCGGCAGCCGCCGGACCGGGGGCGAGTCGTGAGCCGCCTCGACGATCCGGTCGCCGGGGAGCAGATCCCGCCGCTGCACCGCAACCGGGACTTCCTGCTGCTGTGGAGCGGGTCGGCGGTCTCCATGCTCGGCTCGACCGCGTCGCTGGTGGCGTACCCGCTGCTGGTGCTGGCGATGACCGGTTCGCCGGGGGCCGCCGGGCTGGCCGGCTTCGTCGCGCTGCTGCCGACGCTGCTGTTCCAGCTGCCGGCCGGCGCGCTGGTGGACCGCTGGGACCGCAAGCGGGTGATGATCTGGTGCGACCTGCTGCGGGCGCTCGGGGTGGGCAGCATCGTGGCGGCGATCGCCGTCGACGAGCTGCACCTGTGGCACGTGTTGGCGGTCGGCTTCGCCGAGGGGACGTTGTCGGTGGCGTACGAGCTGGCCGCCGGTGCCGCGATCCCGAACGTGGTGCACCCGAGTCAGCTGACCACGGCGTTGTCCCGCAACGAGGCCCGGGAGCGCGCGGCGGTGATGGCCGGCACCCCGCTGGGCGGTGCGCTGTTCGGGCTGGGCCGGATCTGGCCGTTCGTGCTGGACACCGTCTCCTATCTGGTCTCGCTGCTGACGCTGCTGTTCATCCGCCGCGACTTCCAGGCCGACCGGGCGGCGGACGACGCCCCGGACACCACGACGGACGGCACCGCGGGGACCGGCACCGGGAAACTGGTCGCCGAACTCACCCACGGGTTGCGTTGGCTGTGGGGGCAGCCGTTCCTGCGCACGGCCACCCTGCTGGTCGCCGGGAGCAACCTGCTGTTCCGGGCCCTGTTCCTGATCGTCATCGTGATGTTCAAGGAAGCCGGCGCGGCGCCGGCCGCCATCGGGCTGCTGCTCGGCGTGGCCGGCACCAGCGGGGTGGCCGGTTCGCTGGTGGCGACCTGGTGCGCGGGCCGGTTCTCGATGCGCACGGTCGTCGTCGCCGCGAACTGGGTGTGGGCGCTGATGATCTGCGTCATCGCGGTCACCGACGACCTGTACCTGATCGGTGCCGCCTACGCCCTGATGTGGTTCGTCGGGCCGATCTGGAACGTGGCGGTCGCCGGGTACCAGATGGCGCTCACCCCCGACCACATCCAGGGCCGGGTGCTCAGCGCGGTCAGTCTGCTGGCCAACGGCGCGGTCGCGCTCGGTTCCCTGGCCGGGGGCTACCTGCTGGAGTCCCTCGCGCCGGCACACGCCGCCTGGTCGATGGCTGTCTGGATGGTCCTGCTCGCCGCCCTGGCGACGCTGAGCCGCTCGGTACGTCGAGCGAGCTTTCTGCCGATTGAGCACCCAAGGAGGAGCTGAAGGTGTTGCGCACCATACTCAAGTCCAAGATCCACCGCGCGGTGGTCACCCAGGCCGACCTGCACTACGTCGGTTCGTTGACCATCGACGAGGACCTGATGGACGCCGCCGACCTGATCGCCGGCGAGCAGGTGCACGTGGTGGACATCAACAACGGTTCCCGCCTGGAGACCTACGTCATCGCCGGGGAACGTGGCAGCGGGGTCATCGGGATCAACGGGGCCGCGGCCCGGCTGATCCACCCCGGCGACCTGGTCATCATCATCAGCTACGCGGCGGTGCCGGACCCGGACGCCAAGGGGTACACCCCCCGGGTGGTGATGGTCGACGAGGCCAACCGGATGATCGGCACCACCGACGACCCGGCCGAGGCGATCCCCGGCACCGACACCGTCGCGGGTAACACCCTGCGGGCGGCGGCGGATCCCCGTACCGGGAGTGAACGTGCGGGCCGATGAGACCGACATCGGTGGGGTACTGAGCACGATCGGCGGTTCCCCGCTGATCCGGCTGGACCGGCTCATGCCGGACGCCCCCTTCACCCTGTGGGCGAAGCTGGAGGCCCACAACCCGGGCGGCAGCATCAAGGACCGCTCGGCGCTGGGCATGCTGATCGACCGGATCCGCGCCGGGGAGCTGCAACCCGGCCGGTCGGTGGTGGTCGAGTCCAGTTCGGGCAACCTCGGCATCGGGCTGGCCCAGGTGTGCCGCTACTTCGGCATCCGGTTCATCTGCGTGGTGGACCCCCGGACGAACGCGCAGAACATCGCGATCATGCGGGCCTTCGACGCCGAGGTGGAGGTGGTGACCAGCACCGACCCGGCGACCGGCGAGTACCTGCCGCAGCGGATCCGCCGGGTCCGGGAACTGGTCGCCACCATCCCGTACGCCTGGTGGCCGGACCAGTACGCCAACCCGCTGAACCCCCGCGCCCACGAGACGACCATGCGGGAGATCGTCGAGGGGGTCCCCACCCCGGTTGACTTCCTGTTCTGCGCGACGAGTTCCTGCGGCACGCTGCGCGGCTGCGCGGACTACGCCCGGGCGCACGAACTGCCGCTGACCATGGTCGCGGTGGACGCGGCCGGCAGTGCGATCTTCGGTGACTACACCCCGCGCAAGCGGCTGATCCCGGGCCACGGCGCGGCGGTCCGCCCGAAGCTCTACCGGGACGGGCTGGCCGACAAGGTGGTGCACGTCGGCGACCTGGACTGTGTGACCGGGTGCCGCCGGCTGGCCCACCGGGAGGCGATCCTCGCCGGTGGCTCCTCGGGTGCCGTGGTGGCCGCCGTGGAGCAGCTCCGTGACCTGATCCCGGCCGGCGCGACCTGCGCGCTGATCTTCCCGGACCGGGGCGAGCGGTACCTGAACACGATCTACGACGACGACTGGGTGACCGCGCACTTCGGCGACGTGGCCCACCTGTGGAAGGACCCGACCGTGGACGGAGTGCCATGTTGATCATCTCGGCCGGCGAGGTCCGGCAGATCCTGTCCGGCCGGGAGGACGCCGTCCTGGACGCGGTCCGGCACGCCTACGTGCGGCACGCGCAGGGGCGTACCGTGCTGCCGCACTCGGTGTTCCTGCGGTTCCCGTCCGACGCCCGCAACCGGATCATCGGGCTGCCGGCGTTCCTGGACGACGACACCCCGGTCGCCGGCATGAAGTGGATCTCGTCGTTCCCGGGCAACATCGACCGGGGACTGGCCCGTGCCTCCGCCGCGATCATCGTCAACTCGATGGAGAACGGGCACCCGGTCGCGCTGATCGAGGGCTCCACGATCTCCGCCCGGCGGACCGCCGCCAGCGCCGCCCTGGCCGCCGGGACGCTCGCCCCGCCGGCCACCGGGGTATCCCTGGTCGGCTGCGGCGTGATCAACTTCGAGGTGCTGCGCTTCCTCCGGGCGGTCCTGCCCGACCTGGCCGAGGTCACCGTCTTCGACCTGGACGTCGAACGGGCCACCGCGTTCGCCCGGCGCTGCGCGCGGTGGAACCTGAAGGTGACCGTCGCCAGCAGCACCGAGGAGGCGCTCGGCGCCCACCCGCTGGTCTGCCTGGCCACCACGGCGGGCGTGCCGCACCTGGGGCTGGCGCACTGCCGACCGGGGGCGCTGGTGCTGCACCTGTCGCTGCGGGACATCTTCCCGGCGGACATCCTCGGTGCGGTCAACGTGGTCGACGACGCCGACCACGTCTGCCGGGCGGCCACCTCGCTGCACCTGGCCGAGCAGGAGACCGGGAACCGGGACTTCATCGCCGCCGGCATCGGCGAGGTCCTCGGCGGCACCGGGTGGCGGCACGACCCGGAGCGGGTCACCGTGTACTCGCCGTTCGGTCTGGGCGTGCTCGACCTCGCGGTGGCCGAACTGGTCCGGCGTACCGCCGAGCAGGTCGGTGTCGGCACCCGGCTGCCGGACTTCCTGACCATGCCACCGGAGGACCCGGATGCCGACTGAGCCGCCCGTCGCGCCGTGGAACGACACGGCCGTGACGTACCCGGGCCAGCCGGGGATGCACGAGCTGGTGCACGCGCAGGCGGCGCGTACCCCGGACGCCGTGGCGGTGGTCGCCGACCACGGGCAGCTCAGCGCCAACCACGGGCAGCTCAGCTACGCCGAGCTGGTGGCCCGCGCCAACCAGCTCGCCCACCTGCTCCGCGCGCGCGGGATCGGCCCGGAGTCCCGGGTCGGGGTCTGCCTGCACCGGGGCACCGACATGGTGGTGGCGCTGCTCGGCATCCTCACCGCCGGGGCCGGTTACGTACCCCTCGACCCGGAGTACCCGGCGCAGCGGATCGCCTTCATGCTGGCCGACGCGCAGCTCGACACCGTGGTGACCGACCCGGACCTGCCGGTCCTCGCCGAGCTGGACCGGGTCGTCGACGTCGTGTCGGTGGCCCGGGACACCGCCGGCTGGCCGACCCGGGCGCCGCAGGTCGACGTCGACCCGGACCACCCGGCGTACGTCATCTACACCTCCGGTTCCACCGGTCGGCCCAAGGGTGTGGTGATGCCGCACCGGGGAATCGTCAACCGGGTCCGGTGGGGGCTGGCCGCGTACCCGCTGGGCCCCGACGACCGGGTCCTGCAGAAGACCCCGTACAGCTTCGACGTGTCGGTGCCGGAGTTCTTCGGCACCCTGGCCGCCGGGGCACGCCTGGTGATGGCCCGCCCCGGCGGGCACCGGGACCCGGCGTACCTGGTCGACACCATCCACCGGTACGGGATCACCAGCATCCACTTCGTCCCGTCGATGCTGCGGGCGTTCCTCGCCGAGGTGCGGGACACCGGGGCCCGCTTCCCCACCCTGCGCCGGATCGTGTGCAGCGGGGAGGCGCTCGCCCCGGACCTGGTCGCCGGAGCGGACGAACTGATCGGCTGCGAGGTGCTGAACCTGTACGGGCCGACCGAGGCGGCGGTGGAGGTCACCGGGCTGCGCTGCCGGCCCGGGGAGCCGGTCAGCATCGGGCACGCGGTGGCGAACACCCGCACGCACATCCTCGACGACCGCAGCGAACCGGCGGAGATCGGCGAACTCTGCCTGGCCGGGGTGCAGCTCGCCCGGGGCTACCTGGGCCGGCCGGCACTGACCGCCGAACGGTTCACCCCCGACCCGTACGGGCCGCCCGGTTCCCGGCTGTACCGCACCGGCGATCTGGCCCGCCGGTTGCCCGACGGGGCGGTCGACTACCTGGGCCGGATCGACCACCAGGTGAAGATCCGGGGTCACCGGGTGGAGCTGGGCGAGATCGACGCGGCACTGCGGACCGTACCCGGGGTGCGGGCCGCCGCGACCGCCGTGCACGCCGACCAGCTCGTCGGGTACGTGGTGGCCACCGCCGTCGCGCCCACCGTCCGGGTCCTCCGGGCCCACCTGGCCGAACGGCTGCCCGGGTACATGGTGCCGGCGGTCTTCATGGCCGTGCCGGCGCTGCCGGTCAGCCCCAGCGGCAAGTTGGACCGGGCGGCCCTGCCCGCCCCGGACCACCGGCGGCTCGCCGACGGCGACCGGGTCGACCCGCGGACCGACGACGAACGCCGACTGGCCGGCATCTGGGCCGAACTGCTCGGTGGCGGACCGGTCGGGGTGCACGACACCTTCGTGGAGCTGGGCGGCGACTCGCTGGCCGCCACCCGGGTCTGCGCCCGGATCCGCCGGGCGTGGGGCTGGTCGCTCTCCCCCGCCGACGTGCTCACCGCCACGGTCGCCGACCTCGCCGCGCGGCGCACCGACCCCGACCCGACCACCGCCGCCGCTCCGGCGGGCACCGCCACCGTCCCGGTGGCCGTCGCCGTCGCCGGCAGCGACGCCGGCAGCGGGTCCGGGGGCGGCAGCGGCGCGGCGCAGCCGCCCGGTACGCCGCTCAGCGCCGCCCAGCACCGGATCTGGTTCGCCGACCAGCTCGACCCGGGATCGACCACGTACACGATGGTCGAGTCGTACCGGCTGCGCGGCCCGGTCGACGTGTCCGCGCTGCGCGCCGCCGTGGCCGACACGGTACGCCGGCACCCCGCCCTGCGGACCACCTTCCGGTCCCACCGGGGCGTACCGTACGCGCAGGTCGCCCCGGAGGCGCGGGTACCGGTCGAGGTGCTGACGGTGACCGACGACGCCGGGGCGCAGGCGGCCGTCGACCGGCTCACCGCCGAGCCGTTCGCGCTCGCCGAGGGCCCGCTGCTGCGGGTCACCCTGCTCCGGCTGGCCGCCGAGGAGCACGTCCTGGTCGCCACCGTCCACCACATCGTCGCCGACGACTGGTCGATGGACGTGCTGTGGCGGGACGTCTGCCGGGCGTACGCCGGGCACCGGCGGGGCCGGGCGGAACGCGTGGACCCGCTGCCGCCGGTTCCCCTGCCGGCCACCGACCCGGCGGACCTGGACTACTGGCGCGGGCACCTGGCCGGTGCGCCGGCCACCGTGGACCTGCCCGCCGACCTGCCCCGGCCGGCCCGGCTGCGGCACACCGAGGCCACCGTCGGGTTCACCCTGTCGGCGGAGGTCACCGCCGGGGTCCGGACCCTGGCCCGGTCGACCGGGTCGACGCCGTTCATGGTGCTGCTCACCGCGTTCACCGTGCTGGTCGGGCAGCTCGCCGACCGCGACGACCTGGTGATCGGCACGTTCACCGGCAACCGGGGCACCGAGGAGGCCGAGGACGGGATCGGGATGTTCGTCAACACCCTCGCCCTGCGGCTGCCCTGCCCGGCCGGGGTGACCTTCACCGAGCTGCTGTACGAGGTCCGGGCGGTGGCGCTGGCCGGGTACCGGCACCAGGGGTTCCCCTTCGACCGGCTGGTGACGGCGCTGCGGCCGAAACGCGACCTGAGCCGCAACCCGGTGGTCCAGGTCGCCTTCCAGCTCCTCGGCGACCTGACCGGCCGGGTCCGGCTGCCCGGGGTGACCGCCGAGCCGTTCCGGCACGGTCAGGGCGGGTCCCCGTTCGACCTGCTGCTCACCGTCCGGGAGGAGGGGGCGCGGCTGGCCGGTTGGCTGCACCACAGCAGTGACCTGTTCAGCCCCGGCCGCGCCGCCGCCTTCGCCGACGGGTTCGCCGGGATCGTCGGCACGGCGGTGCAGCACCCGGACCGTCCGGTCGGCGCGCTGCCCGGCCGGGCGACGACGGCTGCCGCTGCGGGTCCGGGGGCGGGTGCGGGCGCCGAACGGGCTGCGGGTCCGGGTGCCGCTGCGGGTCCGGGCGCGGGTGCGGAAAATACGGGGGCCCTCGCCGGCAATCTGGGTGGTGCGGGCCGATGAGTCTCCGGTGGATCGTTCCTAGCCTGGGTCGGTAAGAGCGACGACGCGCAGGACACGCAGGAGACGATCATGAGGACCGAGGCGAAACCCGTGCTCACCGCCCAGCAGCTACGGGTGCTCGAACTCGTCGCCAACGGGTACGACAACGCGGGGATCGCGCGGGAGCTGCACTGCTCACCGCACAGCGTGAAGAACGTGATCTACGACCTCATGGCCCGGTTGCAGGTGCGCAACCGGGTCCATGCGGCCGCGTACGCCATCCGTCGCGGGCTGATCTGACTCAGATCAGCCCCTCGCGCAGGGCGTACGCCACGGCGTGCGCCCGGTTGCGCACCTGCCAGCGGTGGGTGATCGAGTGCACGATGCCGGTCACGGTTCGCACCGAGTAGGCCAGTGACCGGGCGATCTCCTCGGTCTCGTGCCCGTCGGCGAGCATGAGCAGCACCGTCTTCTCCCGGTCGGTGAGCTGCCGGGCCGGTGGGCGGGGCGCCGGCCGGTCACCGGCCCGGGTCAGCAGGCCACCCAGCAGGTCGGCCGGTACGGTGAAGTCCCCGTCGGCCGTCGCCCGCACCGCGGGGCGCAGCCGCTCCGGGCGGACCTCCTGCCGGCGCAGCAGACCACCGGCCCCCGCACCGACCACGTCGACCACATCGGACTCCCGTACCGTGGCCGCCACCAGCAGCACCCGCCGGCCACCCCGGGCCAGGGACCGCACCAGGAACAGCACCGGGTCGGTGACCTCGTCGGCCACGATCAGCACCACGTCCGGCCGGTCGGCCACGACGGTCAGCTCCGGGCAGGCGCGCACCATGTCGTCGACCTCGGCCCGCACCACCGGGTCGGCGGCGATGACCTGCACACGTATCCACTCGTCCATGCACCACTCCAGGGAACTCGTCGCCGACGGACGGCATCGAGGATGCCGCCGGGGGCCGGCTGGCCGGCACGGGGATTGGCCCCCATATTCACCGGACGGAAACGCAGCGCACCGGCCCAAACACGCGCCGCTGGCAAATATGGGGGCGGTGCCCCCATGTTCGCCGGGACGACGGACGGCAGGCTGGTGACCATGACGGACACGCCTGCGGTCGCACCCGCCCGGACGGCGGGCGCACCGGCGGTGGGGGACGACTGGTGGGCCCCCGGTCTGGCGCTCGCCGAAAGGTGCGCCCGGCCCGCCGCGCCCGTCGGCACCGGGTCCACCCGCAGCGGTACGCCGTCCACCGGCGGTCCGTCCGGGGCACGGCAGCGCCTGGCGGCCTGGTACGACGCATACGGGCTGGGTGACAGCGGGATGTTCACCATCCGGCTGGCCGACTGCCAGCTCACCGAGGAGGACCTGCTCGACCTGCTGGCCGAGTCACCGGCCGGGCTCGCCGCGCGGAGCACGCCACCGGGCTGGGCCGACCTCACCACCCGGGTACTGGCCGCTGCGTCGACACCACCCGGCGTGCGGCCGATCGCCGGGGATGGCCCACCGGCCGACTGGATCACCGGTTTCACCCGGATCCTCGCCCCGTACCTCGACCTGACCGACCGGCTGCTGGCCGGGGAACTGCCGGTGGACCGTCGGGTCGACGTGTGCGCCATCCGGGCCGAGTTCCGTGACAACTTGGCCGGACGGCTGGTCCGGGCGGCGTCGCGCACCCTGGTGGTGGAGCTGAACGTCCGGCGGGAGCAGGGCCGGCTGGTCGGCGCCACCGGCGAGGAGCGGTTCGGCGACTTCGTCGACCAGCTCCGGCGACCGGCGGAACTGGCCGGTCTGCTGGCCCGGTACCCGGTGCTGGCCCGGGTCCTCGCGCAGACCTGCCGGTACGCGCTGGACGCGACCGTCGAGCTGGTCCGTCGGCTGACCGCCGACCGGGCGGCCATCGTGGACACCTTCTTCGGCGGTACCGACCCGGGGCCGGTGACCGGGCTGCACATCGGGGCCGGCGACCGGCACCAGCGGGGCCGGGCGGTGGCGCTGCCCCGCTTCGCCAGCGGGGTGCGGGTGGCCTACAAGCCCCGGCCGTTGGCCGTGCACCGGCACTTCAACGGCATGCTCGACTGGCTCAACGCGCACCGGCCCGACCTCGGCCTGCGCACCCTCACCGTGCTGGACCGGGGTGGGTACGGCTGGGTGGAGTACGTCACCGCCGCGCCCTGCGCCGACCGGGCGGCGGTCGAGCGGTTCTACCACCGGCAGGGCGCCCTGCTGGCCCTGCTGTACGCGCTGGACGGCTCGGACATCCACTACGAGAACCTGATCGCCGCCGGTGACCAGCCGGTCCTGGTCGACGTGGAGACGCTGTTCCACCCGGCCCTGGCCGTGCCGGCCGGGATCGGCACCGACCCGGCGGCGGAGGCGCTCACCGGTTCGGTGTACCGGTCGGCGCTGCTGCCCCAGCTCCTGCTCGGCGACGACGACGCGCTCGACATCTCCGGGCTGGGCGGGGACAAGGGCCGGCCGATGCCGGTGCCGGCGGTCGACTGGGCGGATCCGGGTACCGACCGGATGCGGCTGGTCCGCCGCACCACGGTGTTCGGCGGCGCCGACAACCGGCCCCGGCTCGACGGCGTGGACGTCGACCCGGCCGACTTCACCGGTTTCCTGCTCGCCGGGTTCCGCGCCGGGTACGACAGCATCGTCACGCACCGCGCCGAACTGCTCGACCCGGACGGTCCGGTGCGCCGCTTCGCCGCCGACGCCACCCGGGTCGTGGTCCGGGCCACCCGGGTCTACCTGCGTCTGCTCGACGAGTCCACGCACCCGGAGGTGCTGCGGGACGCCCTGGACCGGGACCGGCTGTTCGACGTGCTCTGGGCGGGCTCGGCCGGTGACCCGACCCGGCTCCGGCTGGTCCGGTACGAGTCGACCGAACTGTGGCACGGTGACGTGCCGGTCTTCACCGCCCGCCCGGGCAGCCGCGACCTGTGGTCCGGCAGCGGGGACCGGATCGTCGACGCGCTCGACCGCCCGCCGCTGGACGGGGTGCTCGCCAAGATCGGCCGGATGGGGGACGTCGACCGGTACGACCAGGAGTGGATCATCCGGGCGACCCTGGCCACCCGGCACCGGCACGACGGGCACGAGACCGGCACCCCGGTCCCCCGGCCCTTCGCGGCGACCCCGCCGGACCCGGCCCGGCTGCTCGCCGCCGCCCGGGGCGTCGCCGACCAGATCATCGCGCGGGGCTACGACGACGGTACCCGGATCAACTGGCTGGGCCTGGAACTGCTCGACGAACGACAGTGGACGGTGATGCCGCTCGGCGCCGGTCTGGCCAACGGCTATCCCGGGGTGGCGGTCTTCTTCGCCCAGCTCGCCGCGCTCACCGGTGACCCCCGGTACGCGACCGCGGCACGCCGGTCACTGGCCCCGGTACCCCGGCTGGTCGAACAGCTGGCCGCGGACCCGGACCTGGCGGCGGCCGTCGGCTGTGGTGGCTTCGCCGGCTTCGGCGGCCTGGCCTACGCCCTGACCCAGGTGTCGGTCCTGCTCACCGATCCCCGGATCGGCCAGTGGATCGACCCGGTGGTGCGGCTCGCCGCCGGGACGGTGGACACCGACGCCGGGCACGGCGTGTTCGACGGGTGGGCGGGCTGCCTCGCGGCGATGCTGGCCGTGCACACCAGCACCGGACTGCCCACGGCGTGGCACACCGCGACCCGCTGCGCCGAGCATCTGCTGGCCTCCCCCCGGGGACGGCCGCAGGCGCCCGGGTTCGCCTTCGGGCAGGCCGGGGTGGGATGGGCGCTGCTGCGGTACGCCACCGCCACCGGGCAGCAGCGGTACGCCGACCGGGGGCTGGACCTGCTGCGCGACGCGGCGGACCTGGCCCGGTTGCGGGGCCACTCGTGGTGCCAGGGCTGGCCCGGGGTGGGTCTCGCCCTGCTCGACGGGGCCGGGTCGACGACCGACCTGTGGACCGCGACGCTGATCGACCGCACCGTGGACGCGGTACTGCCCAGCGGACCGCTGCCCAACCACAGTCTCTGCCACGGTGAGTTGGGCCGGCTGGAGTTGCTGGGGGCCGCCGCGCAGCGGGAACGGGCCGCCGCGACGGCGCACATCCGGCACGCCAGCATGATGCTCTCCGCCATCGAGCTGTCCGGTGCCCGGTGCGGCACCCCGGCCGGGGCCCCGAGCCCCGGCCTGCTCAACGGCATGTCCGGGGTGGGACACGGGCTGCTGCGGCTCGCCTTCCCCGACCAGATCCCCTCCGTGCTGCTGCTCCAGCCGCCGGAGACGTCACCACCGGCTGCCGGTTCCCGGCGCCGTCTACCAATGGAGGAATCCTGATGCAGAACGACCGTTCCTGGGCCGGCCAGTCCGCGGGTGACGGGCTCGCCGCGGCCTCCCCTGCCGGCCGGATCGAGCTCGGTTCGGCACCGGCGATCGGCCGGCGGGCCCGCGCCCTGGCCGGGCTGACCGCCGGGCCGGCGGCGGCCATGATGCTCGCCGGCGCCCTCACCGAAACCGGTACCACGCACAGCGCACCGTGACCTGCGGCGGGGCGTCGGTGGGTGGTGTTGCCCACCGGCGCCCTGTCGATTTGGTGACGCACCGGTGGGGGCAGTACCGCTAACCTTCCCCCATGCAGGTGGTGTCTCCGGTTGTCGTGGGACGCGATACCGAGGTTCGGCTGTTGGAGGAACGCCTGGCCGGGGCCCGGAAGCTGCACGGGGGCACCGTCTTCATCCTGGGTGAAGCGGGGATCGGCAAATCGCGGCTGATCGGCGAGTCAGTCTCCCAGGCGTTCCTCGCCGGCGTACCGGTGCTACGCGGCCGGGCCAGCCCGACCAGTGCGCTGATGCCGTTCCGGCCGATCACCGAGGCGCTCTTCTCGCTGTTCCGCACCGAGGGTCCCCAGCACGACGAACGGCTCGCGCCGTACCGTCCGGCGCTGGCCCGGCTGGTGCCGGAGTGGCGCACGTCGGCCCAGCCCGGCGGCGAGTCCCTGGTGGTGCTGGCCGAGGCGGTGCTCCGGCTGCTCAGCGTCACCGGCCGGGAGCGGGGCTGCCTGGTGGTGCTGGAGGACCTGCACGACGCCGACGCGGAGACCCTCGCGGTGGTCGAGTACCTGGTCGACAACCTCGTCGGCCAACCGGTGCTGCTGGTGGCCAGCCTGCGACCGGATGCCGGGCCGGCCGCCGACCTGGCCCGGACCACCGCGCAGCGCCGCGCCGCCACCATCGTCGAACTCGCCCCGCTGGGCCCGGAGCAGATCCGGCAGCTCGCCGCCTCCTGCCTCCGGCTCGACCCGGCCGACCTGCCCGAACCGGTGGTCGAACGCCTGCTGCGCGACAGCGACGGCAACCCGCTCGTCGTGGAGGAACTGCTCCGCAGTGCGCTGGACGCCAACGTGCTGACCTGCGACGCCAACGGCTGCCGGCTGATCGGGGAGCTGGGCGACGAGGTGCCGTCCAGCCTGGTCCGCAACGTCGGGCAGCGCGCCGACCGGCTGGGCACCGAGGGGCGTGGGCTGCTCAACATCGCCGCCGTGCTGGGCCGGCGGTTCAGTGTCTCGGTGGTGCAGGAGATCAGCGGTCTGGACGACCGGACCCTGCTCAGCCACCTCGGCGCGGCGGCCGACGCGCAGCTCATCGGACCGGACGGCGCGGCCCCCGACTGGTACAGCTTCCGGCACGCGCTGACCGCCGAGGCACTGCTCGCCTCGCTGCTGCCGGCGGAGGCGGCGTCGATCGCCCGCCGGGCGGTCCACGTGCTGACCGCCAGCCGGCCGGGGCTGCCCGGCGAGTGGTGCCAGCTGGTCGCCCGGCTCAGCCTCACCGCCGGGGACGGGCGGGGCGGGGCCGCGCACTTCGCCGAGGCCGGCCGGCGGGCCCTGGCCGACGGTGCCACCGCCTCCGCGATCCGGCTGCTCAACCAGGCCAACGAGCTGCTCGCGGCGACCAGCGACGACGGCACGGGGACCCGCGCCGAGGTACTGGAGTCCCTGATGTACGCGCTGGCCGAGGCGGGACAGCTGGACCGCGCCTTCGAGCTGGCCGGCACGCTGGCCCCGCCGGAGGTACCGGACCGGCGGCAGCGGGTGGCCCTGCACACCCGGCTCGCCTGGGGGGCGGTACTCGCCGGACGGTGGTCCGACGCCGCCGGGCAGGTGACGGCGGCCCGGAGCCTGCTCGGGCCGGAGGCCGGGCCGGCGGAGACCGTCTCGGTCGACGTGGTCGAGGCGTACCTGCTGGTGGAGGGGCAGGGCACGGACGGCGACGGCGGACCGCAGCGGGCCGCCCGCGCCGGTCGGATCGCGTTGCACGCGGTACGGGTCGCCGAGCAGGTCGGCGCACCGGTGGTCGCCGCCCAGGCGTGGCAACTGCTCGCCATGCTGGCCCGGCACCGCAGCTTCGACGAGGCCGAGGCGTACCTCAACCGGATGCTCGCCCTGGCCGAGACGCACGCGCTGCCCATCTGGCGGGTCCACGCGACGCTGCGGCTCGGCGTCAACCGGGCGATGCGCACCGGGGAGACCGACGGCCTGCGGCAGGCGCTGCGGGAGGCCCGCAGCATCGGGGCGATCGCCCTGGCGTACACCGCCGAGAGCAGCCTCGCCCTGGAGGCGGTGCTGCGCGCCGAGTACGCGACCGCCGACGAGATCAGCGCCCGCTGCGCGGAGGTCACCGCCCGGCTGCGCTACCTCGACGACCACCAGTACAACCTGCTGACCCGGGCGATGGCCGCCGCGCACCAGGCCGACCGGGCCGGCATGGACCGGCAGTTGGCCGAGTTCCGCGCCTGGGGCGGCGAGCAGTCGCTGCACATGCCGCTGCTGTTCGGGCTCTGCCGGGCGTTCTGCGCGCTGCTGGAGGAGAACCCGGAGCTGGCCCGCAGCGAGCTGGCCGAGGCCCGGTCCTGGGAGGACCGCCACCCGAGCGTCTACTACCTCTCCGGCCGGTACGGCCTCAGCCTGCTGCTGGACGTGCTGGGCGGTGTGGCCGGTCGCGCGCAGTTCGACGCGGTCACCGCCTCCCCCGGGGCGGAGCTGCGGTGGAACCGGCAGTTCCTGCTGCTCGCCGAGGCGGTGCTGCTGGGTCGGGAGGGCCGCGCCGCGCAGGCCGTGGCCGCGGTGGAGCGGGCGCAGGAGGTCGCGGAGTGCTATCCGCGTACCCGGCACCTGGGGCTGCGGCTGGTGGCCGAGGCGGCGCTCGCCGACGGGTGGGGCGACCCGATCGGCTGGCTGCGTGCCGCCGAGGAGTACTTCCACCTGGCCAACCTGCCGATCGTGGCGGGGGCCTGCCGGGCGCTGCTGCGCCGGGGCGGGGCCCGTACCCCGCAGCGGCGCAGCGGGCGGCACCGGATCCCGGCCGCGTTGATCAGCAAGGGCCTGACGGTACGGGAGTTCGAGGTGCTGCTGATGCTCACCGACCGGCACGGCAACAAGGACATCGCCCAGCGGCTGTTCATCTCCCCGCGCACGGTGGAGAAGCACGTGGCGAGCCTGGTGGCCAAGACCGGCTGCGACGACCGGGCCGGGCTGCGCGAGTACGCCGCCGACGTGCTGCGGGCGTCCCGGTCGGCCGACCCCGGGGAGTGGGACTGACCGGGGTCGGCCGTCGCGGTGCGGGCGCCGGGGGTACCGGGCGGGACCGGCGCCCGGCTCACTCCACCGTCCGGCGCAGTTCCCGCTTGAGTACCTTGTGGCTCGGCCCGAGCGGCAGGGCGTCGACGAACCGGATCCGGCGCGGGTACTTGTGCCGGCCGAGCTGCCCGCGTGACCAGTCGACGAGTTCCTGTTCCCCGGGTGGGGCCGGGTCGTCCGGGTCGACCACCACCACCGCGCAGATCTCCTCGCCGTGCCGGGCGTCCGGGACGCCGATCACCGCCACCTGGGCCACCGCCGGATGCCGGGCCAGGACCTCCTCGACCTCGCGCGGGTACACGTTGAATCCGCCCCGGATGATGACGTCCTTCTTCCGGTCGACGATGGTGACGAACCCGTCGGCGTCCTTACGGCCCAGGTCCCCGCTACGGAACCAGCCGTCCACCACCGCCTCGGCGGTCGCCTCCGGCCGGCCGTGGTACCCGGCGAAGACGTTGTGCCCCCGGATGACGATCTCGCCCAGTTCCCCGGTCGGCAGCAGTTCGATCCGGTCGTCCAGGTCGGCGCGGGCGATCTCCACCTCCACGCCCCACACCGGGTGCCCGACGGTGCCGGCCCGGGTGCCGAAGTGCGGCTGGTTGGTGGTCGCGGTCGGCGACGTCTCGGACAGGCCGTACCCCTCGTAGACGTCGGTGTCGAACACGGCGGTGAACCGTTCCCGCACGGCCACCGGCAGCGAGGCCCCGCCGGAGATGCACAGCCGCAGCCGGGGCAGGGCGGACCGGCCGGCCGCCGCGTCGAGCAGCGCCAGGTACATGGTCGGTACGCCGTGGAAGACGTCCACCCCCTCGCGCAGCATCACGTCGAGAGCCGCCGGGCCGGTGAACCTGCCCAGCAGCACCAGGGTCGCGCCGACCCGGAAGGTGCCGTTCATCGCCACCGTCTGGCCGAAGGTGTGGAACAGCGGGAGGCAGCCGAGCACCACGTCGGTGCGGCGCGCGTCGTTGGCGTCGAAGACGTTGACCGTGGTGTTCATGACCAGGTTGAGGTGGGTGAGCAGGGCGCCCTTGGGGGTACCGGTCGTGCCGCTGGTGTAGAAGACCACAGCGGTGTCCTCGGCGGACCGGGTGACGTACGACGGCAGCGGCGGCAACGTCCCGCAGGCGTCCACCAGCCGGCGGTGCCCCGTCCCGTCGGGCACCGGACCGACGGTCAGCACCGGGATCCCGGCCCGGGCCGCCGCCGCTGCCCCGACGGTGAGCTGCGAGCCGTGACAGACCAGCACCGTCGCGCCGCTGTCGCGCAGCACGTACCCGGCCTCGTCGGCGGTGAGCAGCAGGTGCACCGGCACCAGCACCGCACCGGCGGCGAGGGCACCGTAGTAGACGCGGGGGAAGTCGACCACGTTCGGGACCAGCAGGGCCACCGTGTCGCCGGGGCGGACGCCCGAGGCGACCAGGCCGGCCGCGTACCAGCGGGCCTCCAGCCACAGTTCGGCGTACGTCACCCGGGTGTCACCGTCCACGACGGCGACGGTGTCGGGGTGCCGGCGGGCCGCTTCGGCCAGCACCATCGCCAGCGACAGGGCGGTCATCGGGCCGGCTCCGGGTACAGCCGGCTCACCGTTTCGGCGACGCAGACCGGTTTGCCGCCGGTGTCGCTGTCCACCACGACCGTGGTGACCAGCTGCGCTCCCCCGTCGACCGGGGTGACCCCGAGGATGGTGGCGGTGGCCCGGACCGCGCCGCCGACCCGCACCGGGGCCGGGAAGCGTACCCGGTTCAGCCCGTAGTTGACGCCCAGCCGGACCCCGTCGACCCGGTAGAGGCGACCGACCAGCGCGGGCAGCAGGGACAGGGTGAGGTACCCGTGGGCGATGGTGCCGCCGTACGGGCCGGCGGCGGCGCGTACCGGGTCGGTGTGGATCCACTGGTGGTCGTCGGTGGCGTCGGCGAACAGGTCGACCCGGTGCTGGTCGATCCGCTCCCAGGGCCCCGGTCCGAGCGGCTGCCCGACGGCACCGGCGAGGTCGTCGACGCCCGTGAAGGTCCTCATGCCAGGTGTCCTCCCAGTCGGGTGTAGCCGCGCAGCAGGTCCCGGGCGATGATCAGGCGCTGCATCTCGTCGGTGCCCTCGAAGATCCGGTACAGGCGGACCTGCCGGTACCACCGCTCGATGGGCAGTTCCCGGGTGTAGCCCATCCCGCCGTGGATCTGGAGCACCCGGTCGACCACCCGGTTGACCATCCCGGCGCCGTAGAGCTTCGCCATCGACGAGGCGTGCCGGGGGTCCAGGCCCTGGTCGACGGTCCAGGCGGCGCGCAGGATGAGCCAGCGGGCCGCCTCCAGTTCGGTCTCCGAGTCGGCGATCATCCACTGGATGGCCTGGTTCTCGGCGATCGGCCGGCCGAACGTGTGGCGGGTGTTGGCGTGGTCGATGGCCATCCGCAGGGCCCGTTCGGCGATGCCCACCGCGTGCGACGGGATGGTGTACCGGCCCTTGCCGATCCACTCCATGGCGAGGGTGAAACCCTGGCCCGGCTCGCCGAGGATGTTGCGGCCCGGTACCCGGACGTCGTCGAAGACCAGGGCGGCCGGGCCGCCCTCCCCCATGGTCGGGATGAACTCCGACCGCCAGCCCATCGACCGGTCCACCAGGAACGCGGTGGCGCCGCCGTGCCGGGCGCCCCGCTCCCGGTCGGTGACCGCGATGACGATGGCGAAGTCGGCGTCGTTGCCGCCGGTGATGAAGGTCTTCTCGCCGTTGAGGATCCAGTCGGCACCGTCGGGTCGGGCGGTCAGCCGGATGTTGGCGGCGTCCGAGCCGGCGCCCGGCTCGGTGAGCGCGAAGCAGCTGATCCGTTCGCCCTCGATGGTCGGCAGCAGGTACTCCCGCTGCTGCTCCTCGTCGGCCCGGAAGAGGATGTTGTCGGCCTCGCCGCCGAACCGGAACGGCACGAACGAGCGACCGAGCTCGGTCCAGATCAGCGACTGCGTCACCGCCGGCAGGTCCATGCCGCCGTACTCCTGCGGGGTGGCCAGGCCCCAGAAGCCGAACCTCCTCGCCCGGAGCTGCAACTCGCGCAGTTCGCTGCGCTCGATCCCGGGCCGGTGGGCCCGTTCCCGCCGGAGCAGTTCCTGCTCCAGTGGCATCACCTCCCGGGTGACGAAGTCCCGGGCCGTGTCCCGGACGGCCCGTTCCTCATCGGTCGGCGCGAAGTCCATGTCCCCTCCGGTTCTCTCCGGTCGCGGCGCGGGTCACCGCGCGCCGCCGTTGACGTACAGGGTCTGGCCGCTGACGTACGAGGCGTCGTCGCTGGCCAGGAAGGCGATCACCGAGGCGATCTCGGCCGGCTGGGCGACCCGGCGCAGCGGGGTGTGCTCGGCGACGAGCTGTTGGTGCCGTTCGGGGTCGCTGCCGACCCGACGGGCGGTGGCGGCGGTCATCGCGGTGGCCACGTACCCGGGGGCGACCGCGTTGACCGTGACGTTGAACGGGCCGAGTTCGACGGCGAGAGTGGCGGTCAGGCCCTGCACCCCGGCCTTGGCCGCCGCGTAGTTGACCTGGCCCCGGTTGCCGAGGGCGGAGCGGCTGCTCAGGTTGACGATCCGTCCGTAGCGGGCCGCGACCAGGTGTTCCTGGGCCGCCTGGCAGCAGAGGAACATGCTGGTCAGGTTGGTGGTCAGCACCGCCTCCCACTCCGGCAGCGGCATCCTGAACAGCAGGTTGTCCCGGGTGATCCCGGCGTTGTTGACCAGGACGTGCAGGGCCCCGAACGTCTGCACGACCCGGGCGGTCATCGCGGCCACCGCGTCGGCGTCGGTGACGTCGCAGCCGATGCCGACGGCCCGGCCCCCGGCTGCGGTGATCTCGTCGGCGACCGCCTGGCTGCGCGCGACGTCGAGGTCCACCACGGCGACCGCCGCGCCCTCAGCGGCGAGCCGGTGGGCGGTGGCGGCCCCGATACCCTGTGCCGCGCCGGTGACGACGGCGGTCCGGTCGGCGAATCTGGTCACGGTTCTCCCCTGGTCGTGGTGGGCGGACTGGTCATGGTGGGCGGACTGGTCATGGTGCGGGCGCCCGGCGGCGGTGCGGGACGGCTAGAAGGCGTCGACGCCGGTGAGGGCGCGTCCGACGAGAAGCTGCTGGATCTGGCTGGTGCCCTCGTAGAGGGTGGTCACCCGGGCGTCGCGCAGGTACTTGCCGACCGGGTACTCGTCGATGTAGCCGTACCCGCCGAAGACCTGCACCGCGTGGTTGGCGGCGCGGACGGCGGCCTCGCTGGCGAAGAGTTTGGCGATCGACGCCTCGGTGGCGAACGGTTCTCCCCGGTCGATCAGGTCGGCCACCTGCCACACCAGCAGCCGCGCCGCGGCGGTGTCGACCGCGATGTCGGCCAGCAGCCGCTGGACGAGCTGGTGGCCGGCGATGGGTTTGCCGAACTGGGTCCGTTGCCGGGCGTGGCCGACGGCGGCGTCCAGGCAGCCCTGGGCGATCCCGACACAGCCGGCGGCGACCGACATCCGCCCCTTGGCCAGGGTGTCCAGCGCCAACCGGAAGCCGGCGCCCGGCTCGCCGAGGCGGGCGGAGTCGGGTACCCGGACGCCGTCGAGGACGAGTTCGGCGGTGGCCTGCCCGCGCAGGCCGAGCTTGCCGTGGATCTCCCGGCGGATCAGTCCCGGGCTGTCGGTGGGTACCAGGAAGGCGGTGATGCCCCGGTGTCCCGGCCCGCCGGTCCGGGCGAGGAGCAGCGCCAGGTCGGCGGTGGTGCCGTTGGTGATGAACATCTTCGACCCGGTGATCAGCCAGTCGGTGCCGTCGGGTACCGCCCGGGTGGTCAGCGCGGCGGCGTCCGAGCCGCTGTCCGGTTCGGTGAGCGCGAAACAGCCGAGGGCGGTACCGGCGCAGAGTCGGGGCAGCCACTGCGCCCGCTGCCCGGGGGTGCCGTGCGCGGCGATCGCCTTGGCGACCAGGCCGAGCGAGACCGACACGATGCCCCGGACGGCCGAGTCGCCCCGGCCCAGTTCCTCCAGGACCAGGCAGTAGGCGAGGTGGTCGCCGCCCGAGCCGCCGTGCTCCTCGGCGATGGTGAGACCGAGGAAACCCAGCTCGCCCAGTTTGCCGACGATGTCGGGGTCGACCGCCTCCCGGCGGTCCCAGGTCGCCGCGTGCGGCCGTACCTCGCGGTCGACGAAGTCGGCGGCGAGCTGGCGGACGGCCGCCTGCTCGGCGGAGAGGCGTAGGTCCATGGCCATAAAACTAGCGGTGGAAGTTTTAATTCGTCCAGACCCCGCTGTGGCAGAGTTTGCGGCGGAGCACCCACCCCGGACGCCCGGACCGCACCGCAGAGGAGGAACCGATGCCCCGGCCTCGGCAGGCGCTGCTCAGCCGGCAGCGGATCATCGAGACCGCCGCCGCGCTGATCGACTCGGACGGCCTCGAAGGGTTCTCCACCCGCCGACTCGCCGCCGAACTCGGCGTCCGGGGGCCGTCGCTGTACAACCACTTCGCCAGCCGGGACGAGATCCTCGACGCGGTCGCCGACAGCATCACCGCCCAGGTGGACGTGTCCTTCTTCGGGACCGTGGACTGGCGGGAGGCACTGCGCCGCTGGGGGCGGTCGTACCGGGCCGCCCTCGCCGCCCACCCGCACATCGTTCCGTACCTGGCCCAGGGACCGGGCCGACGGCCGGCCGCCCTGGCGATGGCCGACGCGGTGTACGGCGGGCTGGTCGAGGCGGGCTGGCCACCGGCCCGGGCCACCCACATCGGCGCGCTCATGCGGTACTTCGTGGCCGGCTCGGCCCTCGGGTCGTTCGCCCGGGGCTTCGTCGAGGACCCCGGGCTCTACACCGAGCAGTACCCGCACCTCACCCAGGCGCACCGGCTCGCCGAGCACCAGCAGCAGGTCGACGAGGGGGCCTTCACCCTCGGCCTGGACGCCCTGATCGAGGGCCTGTCCCGGACCTACGAGCAGACCGTCGGCCCGCTGCCGCCCCTTCAGTAGGGCGCCACCGCGTACTACAGTGACGAAACTTGCACTGCTAGTTTTCGCGACGTGAGGGGCACGATGGATCTCGCACGGACCGACCTGTACCTCGACGGACGCTGGGTCCCCGCGTCCACCGACCGGACCCTCCCGGTGCACAACCCGGCGACGGAGCAGGTCGTCGCGACCGTCCCGGCCGGGACCGCCGCCGACGTGGACCGGGCCGTCACCGCCGCGCGGGCCGCCTTCGACGGCTGGGCGGACACCGCCCCGGCCGAACGGGCCGCCGGTCTGGACCGGCTGCACGCCGCGCTGACCGCCCGGGCCGACGACCTCGCCCGGACCGTCGCCCTGGAACTGGGCACCCCGCTGCGGATCGCCACCCGGGTCCAGGTCGGGCTCCCGCTGACCGTCCTGCGCAGCTACGTCGACCTGGCCGCCCGGGGCCCGGCCGAGCAGACCGTGGGCCACTCGCTGGTGGTCCGCGAGCCGGCCGGCGTCGTCGGCGCGATCACCCCGTGGAACTACCCCCTGCACCAGATCGTGGCCAAACTCGCCCCGGCGCTGGCCGCCGGCTGTCCGGTGGTCCTCAAACCCAGCGAGCTGACCCCGCTGGTGGCGTACCTGCTCTTCGACGCGATCGACGAGGCGGGGTTCCCGCCGGGGGTGGTCAACCTGGTCACCGGCACCGGTCCGGAGGTCGGTGCGGCCATCGCCGGGCACCCCGGGGTGGACGTGGTCTCGTTCACCGGGTCCACCGCCACCGGCCGGCAGATCGCCCACCTGGCCGCCGACCGGATCGCCCGGGTGGCGCTGGAACTCGGCGGCAAGTCGGCCAACCTGATCCTCGACGACGCCGACCTGGCCACGGCGGTCAAGGTGGGGGTGGCCAACGCCTTCCTCAACTCCGGGCAGACCTGCACGGCCTGGACCCGGATGCTGGTGCACCGCAGCCGCTACGCCGAGGCGGTGGAGCTGGCCGCGCGGGCCGCCGACGGGTACCGCCCAGGCGACCCGTTCGACCCGGACACCCGGCTCGGCCCGCTGGTCTCGGCCGCCCAACGGGACCGGGTCCGCGACCACGTGACCCGGGCGCTGGCCGACGGTGGCCGGCTGGTCACCGGCGGGCCGGACGCCCCGCTACCGGAGCGCGGCTTCTTCGTCGCCCCCACGGTGATCGCCGACGTCGACCCGGACAGCGCGCTGGCCCAGGAGGAGGTCTTCGGCCCGGTGCTGGCGGTACTCCCGGTCGACGACGACGCGCACGCCGTGGCGGTGGCGAACAACTCCCGGTACGGACTGGCCGGTGCGGTCTGGTCGGCCGACGAGCAGCGGGCGCTGCGGGTGGCCCGCCGGCTGCGGACCGGTGCCGTCGACATCAACGGCGCCCCGTTCAACCCGCTCGCCCCGTTCGGCGGGTACAAACAGTCCGGTCTCGGCCGGGAACTGGGCACGTTCGGGCTGGACGAGTTCCTCCAGACCAAGGCGATCCAGCGGTGAGGGCGCTGGTCGCCCGGGGTGCCGGGGAAGCACCGCGGGTGGAGGAGATCGAGCTGCCCGCCCCCCGCCCCGACGAGGTGCGGGTGGAGATCCGGGCCGCCGGGGTTTGCCACTCCGACCTGTCCATGGTCGACGGGACGCTGGCGCCGCCGTACCCGCTGGTCCTCGGCCACGAGGCCGCCGGGGTGGTGGTCGAGGTCGGTGCCGGGGTCGGGCGGGTGGCGGTCGGCGACCACGTGGTACTGAACTGGGCGCCACCGTGCCGACGCTGCTGGCACTGCACGCACGACGAGCCGTGGCTCTGCGCGGACAACGGGTCACCGGCCACCGCCCGGGGCCGGACCGCCGACGGGGGACCCCTGCACGTCACGCTCGGCCTCGGTGCCCTCGCCGAGCAGGTGGTGGTGCCGCAGCACGCCGTGGTGCCGGTCCCGGCCGGACTGCCGTTCGAGGTGGCCGCGCTGCTGGGCTGCGCGGTGCTCACCGGCTTCGGCGCGGTACACCGGACCGCCGCCGTCGCCCCGGGCGACGCGGTGGCGGTGATCGGTCTGGGCGGGGTGGGCCTGTCGGCGGTCGCCGCCGCCCGGGCGGCCGGCGCCGACCCGGTGCTCGCCGTCGACGTGTCACCGGCCAAGGCGGATCTCGCCCTCGCGGCCGGTGCCACCCGGTTCCTGCCGGCCGACGGCACGGTCAGTCGGGCGGTCCGGGCGCTCACCGACGGGCGCGGCGTCGACCACGCCGTGGAGTGCGTCGGCCGGGCCGCCACCATCCAGGACGCCTGGCGTGCCACCCGCCGGGGTGGGCAGGTCACCGTGGTGGGCATGGGTGCCCGGGACGAGCTGGTCAGCCTCAGCGCCCTGGACATCTTCCACTCGGCGCGGACGCTGCGCTCGTCGGTCTACGGCTCCTCCGACCCGGACCGGGACCTGCCCGGGCTGGCCCACGCCGTGCTCGACGGCAGCCTCGACCTCACCCCGCTGATCACCGACCGGGTCGGCCTGGACGAGGCACCGGCGGCGTTCGAACGGATGGCCCGGGGCGAGGGGGCGCGCACCGTGGTGCGCCCCTGACGGCCCGGGCCGACGCGGCGCAGCACGGCGTGAAACAGCACGGCGTGAAACAGCACGGTCCGGGCCGGCGCGGCGCGGTCGGTGCCGCCCCCCGGTCCGGATCAGGTGATCGCCCGGGCCAGCTCGGTACGGGACCGGATGCCCAGCCGGTGGAAGATGTTGCGCAGATGGTGGTCGACGGTTCGGGTGGACAGGAACAGCCGGGCCGCGATCTCCCGGTTGGTGGCCCCCTCGGCCACCAGTTGCGCGATCCGCAGCTGCTGCCCGGTGAGGACCCGGGCCACCGGCAGGTCCGGTCCGCCGACCGACTCACCGGCCGCCCGCAGCTCGGCGCCGGCCAGCTCCGCCCAGGTGGTCACGCCGAGGCAGGTGAAGGTCTCCCGGGCGCGGTGCAGGTGTTCCCGGGCGTCGCGGGGCCGCCGGCCCCGACGCAGCTCCCGGCCGAAGAGCAGTTCGGTGCGGGCCCGTTCGAACGGTCCCGCCTCGGCCGGGTGCAGCCGCAGGGCGGTCCGGAACTCCGCCTCGGCCGTCGTACCGCCCCGGGGGGCGAGCAGGGCGTGGCAGCGGGCGGAGAGGGCCCGCCGCGACGGACTCGCGGTACTGGTGACCCACCGGTCGAAGACCGCGAGCGCGGCGAGCGCCGCCGGGCGGTGGGCGGTGTGCGCCGCCGCCTCGACCAGGTACGGGGTGGCCATCACCTGGATCAGCACCTGTCCCCGGCCGGTGCCGGGCCGGGCCAGGGCGACCAGCCGCGCGGCGGCGTCGTCGGGCCGGCCGTCGGTCAGGTCGAGCACCGACAGGGCCCACTGCGCCAGCGCGTACGGCCGGCTGCCCGGCCCCGGGCCCTCGCCGATCTCCCGGATCCGGCGCAGGCTGTCGTCCCGGTCCGCCCGGATCGCGGCGAGCACCGCGAGCATGCCGAGGTGGACGTGGGCGCAGTTGGTCTGCCCGCCGGCCCGGGCGACCCGCAGCCCCTCCCGGGAACTGGCCGCCGCCGCCTCGTGCCGACCCAGCCAGTACTCGGCGGCGGCCCGCAGTTCCAGGGCCCGGGGCAGGGTGGACAGTTCACCCCGGGCGCGGGCCAGCTCGACCGCGCGGTCGGCGAGCCGGTGGGTGGCGCGGTCCACCCCGACCAGCAGTCCGGCGGCCGCCGCCAGGGTGAGCGCGGCCGGGGTCAGGGCCGGCCCGGTGAGCTGCCCGCCGAGCACGACGGCCCGGCGCAGGGCCGGCCCGCCGCGTTCGTGGTCGCCCCGCAGGGTCGCCGCCACCCCGGTCAGGTAGGCGCTCAGCAGTTCCGTCCCGGCGGGCGCCGCCGGGCGGCGCAGCGCCTCGGCGCGGCGGGCCACCTCGGCGTACCGGAACTGGTCCCCGGCGAAGCAGGCCGCCTCGCCGGCCCGCACCAGCGCGCCGAGCGCCGCCGTACGGTCGGCGCCGGCCAGCGCCTCCGCCGCCGCCAGCAGTGCGGCCAGGGCGGCCGGGATGGTCCCGCACCGCAACTCCAGCTCGCCCCGCAGCAGCTCCGCCCGGCCGGCGACGACCGGATGCACCGGGGTGGCGGGCAGTCTCCGCAACAGCAGCCGGGCCCGCTGCGGCTGCCCCGCCGACCAGGCGTACCGGGCGGCCGCCACCAGTCGGGTGGCGGCGAGATCCGGCTGGTCGGTCAGCTCGGCGGCGCGTTGCAGGGCCACCGACGCGGTCGGATAGCCGACCCGGTCCGCGACTGCGGCGGTCTCCAGCGCGGCGGCCAGGGCCGGGTCCGGACCGACGGCGGCAGCGGCGAGGTGCAGGGTGCGGCGCAGCCGGTGGCCGGGCCCGTCGAGTACCCGGGCGAGCAGCAGATGGGCCGTGCGCCGCTCGGCGAGGGTGGCGGTCGACTCGACCATGGCCCGGGCCAGCGGCTGCGGGAACACCACCCGCTGCGGCCCGACCCGGACCAGTCCGGCGGTCTCCGCCGGGGCCAGCGCCGCGACCGCCGTACCGGCGGCCCGCGCGGCGCGGAGCAGGGTGGCCGGATCGGATTCGCCGTCGAGTGCGGCGAGCAGCAGCAGGCGCCGTGCGTCGGTCGGCAAACGCCCCAGCCGGATCCGGTAACCGCGGGCCAGGGCACCGTCGGCGGGTACCCGGGCGGGCGGTGGTTCCTCCCCCCGCGCCTGCCCGGGGGTGAGCGCGGTGGCGAGGTCCACCAGTGCCTGCGGGTTGCCCCGGGCCAGCCCGGTGAGCACCGCCGCCACCGGAGCGGTCAGGCCGGTGGGCAGCAGGTCGGCGAGCAGGGTCCGGCTCTGGGACTCGTCGAGTGGGCGCAGCCGGTGGGTGGGTATCCCGCCGGTGAGGGCGTCGGTGTCGGTGGCCCCGGTGAGGACCACGGCGACCGGCAGCCGGTGCACCCGCCGGGCCACGAACGCCAGCACCTCGGCGGTGGGCCGGTCACCGAGGTCGAGGTCGTCCAGGGTGCACAGCACCGGGCGGTCCCGGGCGACGGCGGCGAGCAGTCCCCGGACGGCCATCGACAGGGCCAGTCGCTGCCCGGGGGGACAGCCCGCCCCGGCCATCACCCGCCGGAACAGGCCCCGCTGCTGCGCCGGCAGGGTGTCGGCCCGGTCGAGTACCGGGTCGAGGAGTCGTTGCAGTCCCGCGTAGGGCAGGGTCGCCTCGCCGGGGAGCGCGGTCGCGGCCAGCACGAGGCGGTCCGGGGCGTACCGGTGCGCCCGGTCGACCAGTGCCGTCCGGCCGGTACCCGGTTCGCCCTGGAACAGCAGGGCCCCGCCGCCCGCCGGGTGGTCGAGCAGGTCCCGCAGCGCACGGCACTCGTCGTCCCGGCCCCGCAGCACAGCTATTTGCACTGATGGTGCAGCAACCATAGGGTCAGTGTCACCCATCAGCCATCCGATGGAAAGAGGACGGTCGATCCGGGCAGGGCCGCGCGTCGGGTCAGTCGCCCTGCGGGTCGGCGAGCAGGGCCGCCACCGTACGGGCCATCACCGCCCGGGCCTGGTCCACCCCCAGCCCCAGACCGTCGCGGAGCATCGCCCAGGTCGGCCACATGCTCGTCGCCACCAACGCGTGCACCAGTTGCTCCCGGCCCGCCCCGGCCCGGTCCAGTTCGGCGGCGAAGAGCTGCTCGACCTCGTCGCGGACCCGGTCGATGTGCTTGAGCCGGTTGCGGTGCAGCTGCGGGGAGAGCGGCTCCCGCATCTGCGCGGCCCGCGCGGAGGGCGCGATGAGCTGCAACAGCTTGGCACGTTGCCGGCAGTACGCGTCGACCCGCCTGGCCAGCGGCAGGGTCGGCGGCACCGGTTGCCAGGCCGCGTCCTGCTGCCGGAGCAGCTCGGCGCCGCTGGCCTCGAACAGGGTCTCCATGTCCTTGAAGTTCGTCCAGAGGGTCCGCAGGGACACCCCGGCC
>NZ_WVUH01000459.1 GCF_017614955.1 Micromonospora echinofusca | reverse complement strand
GTCCCGGCCGCCGGGAGCGTCGGCTGCCGCCGTGGTGGCGGGATCGTGCTGCGGGGGTACGGGTGGCGGCGGACCGGAATCGGGGGCGAGTACCCTCCGATCCGCCATGACCTGGGCGGATATGGCGGAAGAACGAACGCGGCGAGGTGGACGAGGTTATGTCGAACAGTCGAACCGGCTACCGGCTGGTACGCCGGGCAGGTGACGCCGCGCCGGTGGCCTCCACCGCGCAACCGTTGGACAGCGCGTTGGCGGCGTTCCAGGAGCAGGTCCGGGCCGGCGGGTACGGCCCGTACGACGGTCGCCGGTTGATGGTGGTCTCGGACGAGGAATGGAGTGCCGTCAGCGGGGAGCCCCTGTCGACACCGTCCGGCTCGGCCGCCGCCCCGACGCCTCCCGCGCCGCGCTGGCGGAACCTGTTCGGCAGGCTCCGTTCGTCGCGGTGAGTCCGGCCGACGCCGGCTGACCGCAGGTGCGCCCGGCCCGGCCGACCGTGCGCAGCGCCCGGTCCCGGGCCGTCCTAGTGGTGTACAAGTCGTGGCCGGCAGGGTGCCGGTATGGCGGACTACGAGGTACCCGACCGGTCCACCCTGCTGCTGCGGGTGCGGGAGCCACAGCACGCGACCGTTGCCCTGACGATGCTGCACCGCTGCCTGGGTGGCAGCGCCGATCCCGGTGAGCTGCCCGGCGCCCGGATCTGCACCCTGTCGGACGTCTCCAGCGACGGCCGCCTCGCGCCGGCCGCCGCCGGTGTCCTGCTCCGCCACCCGGGTGAACCGGCCGCCTGGCTGGCCGGGGTCGCCGTGGACCTTCCGTTCCGCCGACGGGGCCTGGGGCGGCGGCTGCTGCAGGAGATCTGCACGATGCTGCGCGGCGAGGGCACGGAGCGACTGTTCGTCCGGATTCCGCCGGAACGGTCGGTGATGATCGTCTGGCTGGTCGGCCAGGGGTTCCGGGTTTCCCCTACCCAACCGCCTCCCGACCTGCCTAGCATGGCCGCCACCAGGGTGGACGCGGCATCAGGGCGGTGGCTGGTCCGGGAACTGTGAGGGGGCCGGCATGCACGGGGCAGGTGCCCCCACCACGCCAGTGGTGACCACGGCGACACACGCGCCACGCCGGCCCGGCGTCGACGGCGATCCGTGGGACTTCCGGATCCTCGGGCCGCTGACCGTCCTGGACTCCCGGGGCACCCCGCTGCACACCGGTACCCGCAAGCAGCGGGCCGTGCTCGCGGTGCTGCTGCTCGAACCGGGCCGGGTGGTCTCCCTGGACCGGATCATCTCCGGTCTGTGGGCCGACGAGGCGCCGTCGAGCGCCACCGGCACCCTCCAGGCGTACATCTCCCAGCTGCGGCGGATCCTGGAACCGGACCGCTCGCCCCGGGCGACGCCCCGGGTCCTGCTGACTCGGGAACCGGGGTACCTGCTGGCGATCCGGCCCGAGCAGGTCGACGCGGTCCGGTTCGCCGGCCGGGTCGAGGCGGCCCGTGGCCTGCTCGACGCGGGTGCTTTCGGGGCGGCGCAGGAGACGCTGGTGGCGGCCCTCGGCGAGTGGCGCGGGGAGGCCCTGCCGGAGTTCGCGGGGGAGGAGTTCGCCGGGCCGGCGGTGGCCCGGCTCGACGGGCTGCGCAACGACGCGATGGAACACCTCACGGAGGCGTGGCTGGCGCTCGGTCACCACAGCCGGGCGGCGGCGCAGGCGCGGACCCTGGTGGACCGGGACCCGTTCCGGGAACGGGCCTGGGGTCAGCTCATGCTGGCGCTGTACCGCGACGGCCGGCAGGCGGAGGCGCTGGAGAGTTTCCGGCAGGCCCGGCGGATCCTCGACGAGGAACTCGGCCTGCCACCCGGCCCGCAGTTGCGCGCGTTGGAGGAGTCGATCCTGCGGCACGACCCGGCGCTGGCCGGGCCGGTGCCGGGTGCGCCCCCCACCGCCATCGCCATCCCCGAGACAGAGCCTAGCGTCCTAGGATGCCCTGCGGATGGTGACGCCGGACCCACGAACAGCACATCACCACCGGCACCCGGGTCCACGACGACCGCCACCGACACGACCGGTGTCCCCACCGGCAGCGGCATCGTCGGCAGGACGGTGACGTTGGCCCGGATCACTGACCGGTTGGCAGCGACCCGGACCGGCCGGGGTGGGCTGCTGATCGTGTCCGGACGCGCCGGTGTCGGCAAGACGATCTTCGCCGAGCGGGCCGTGGACCGGGCGGCTGCCGACGGTGTCACCACGATCTGGAGCCGGTGCGTCGAGGGCAGCGCCACACCGGCGTTCTGGCCGTGGATCCAGATCCTGCGGGCCCTGCCGCCGGGGACCCCGACCGGGCCACTGCTGGACGCGTTGACCGGGCGGGGCGGCCCGGTGGCCGGTACCGACGACCCCGACGCGGCCCGTTTCCACCTGCACGAGACAACGGCGGAACTGCTGCGTTCCGTCGCCCGGCAGGCCCCGCTGCTGGTGGTGATCGACGATCTGCACCTGGCGGACGCCGCCTCGCTGCGGCTGCTGCACCACGTGGCCGCAGAACTGGACCGGCTGCCGATCCTCGTCCTGGCCACGACCCGTTCTGAGCCCGGTGACCTGGGCGGTCCGCTACGGGAGACGTTGGGCGGCCTGGCCAACGCCAGCGGGGTCGAACGCGTCGGCCTCCAACCGTTCACCGTCGACGACGTGGCCGACTACCTACGGGCCGGTACCGGCGTGGAACCGGACGTCGACGTGGTGCGCGCCCTGCACGAACGTACCGGTGGTAACGCCTTCTACCTGAAGGAGCTGCTGCGGCTGCTGGCCAGCGAACACCCCGTCGGCTGGGGTGCGCCGCAGGTACGCGCCGAGTCCGCGGTACCGGAGAGCGTCCGCGACGTGATCAGTCGGCGGGTCGCCCGGATGCCGGAGGGTACCCAGTCCCTGCTGCGCGCCGCCGCGGTGATCGGCCGGGACGTCGACGCGGTCCTGCTGGAGACCACCGCAGGCATCGACAACGAGCAGTTGATGGGGCTGCTCGAACCGGCTGTGGCGACCGGCCTGCTGTTGGAGGTGCCGGACGGCTGGGACTACCGGTTCGCCCACGCGCTGGTCCGCGACGCGCTCTACGCCGAGCTGAACCGGTTGCAGCGGGCCCGGATCCACCGCCGGGTCGGTGAGGCGATGGAGGCCCTGCACCCCGTGGACGACCTGACCGTCGCCGGTCTGCTCGCCCACCACTTCGCCGCCGCCGCCCGGATCGGTACGGCGGACCGCGCCGTCCGGTACGCCCGCCGCGCCGCGCAGCTCGCCGCCGCCCAACTGGCCTACGACGAGGCGGTCGGGTTCCTGGAGACCGCCCTGGCCGCCCTGGACCCGACGGCCACCGATGCGGCCGCCCGGCGGGGTGCCCTGCTCATCGAACTGGGTCGGGCCCGCCGGCTGGCCGGGGACGTGGTCGGTGCCCGGACGGCGCTGGACGAGGCGGTCGGACTGGGTACCGGGCTGCGGGACGACCACCTGGTCATCGAGGCGGCCACCGTGTTCGGTGGGGTCACCCACTGGAACTGGCGGCCCTACGGGCACGTGGACCACCGGATGGTCGCGATCCTGGAGGACCAGATCGCCCGACTGGACCCCGGTGACCGGGTACGCCGCGCGGAGCTGCTGGGTACCCTCGGCGTCGAGTTGTTCTACAGCGACCGGCAGCCCGACGGGGAACGGATGGCCGCCGAGGCGGTGGCCCTGGCCCGGGAGTGCGGGGACGTCGAGCTGCGGATCAGGACGTTGAACAACTACTGCGTGGCGAGCTGGATCCCCGACCGGGGCACGCCACGCCTGCGGGCCGCCAGCGAGATCCTCGACCTCGGTCCGTTGCCCCGCCGGGTGGAGGTGGTCGCCCGGCTGCACCGGATGATGGTGCTGATGACGCGGGGTGAGCTGGCCGCCTACGACGCCGACCTGGCCCGTTGCCGGCACCTGGTCACCGAGGTTCCGCTGCCCGAGCTGGCCGCACAGGTCACCTACGCCGCCGCCGGCCGGGCGATCCTGTCCGGCCGGTGGGCCGAGGCGGAGCGGCTGGTCGCGGAGGCCGTCGACGAGCACCGGCGGACCAGCATGTGGGGTACCGAGTGGATCCGGCTGATGCTGCTGCACACCTGCCGGCGTTTCCAGGGGCGTCCCGGTGAGCTCCTCGACGAGCTGGTCGGCGCGGCCGAGGAGCCCGAGCTGCAACTGCTGCGGCCGACCGCGGTGCTGGCTGCCTGCGAGTCCGGTGACGAGCCGCTGGCCCGTCGGTTGATCGACCGGTGGGGCACCGCCATCCGCCGGGACTGGGCCTGGGACATCGTGACCTGCCAGTGGGCGTTGGTCGCGGTGCGGTTGGGCGTACCGGATCCGGCCCGGCTGCACGACTCGCTGGTCCCGTTCGCCGACCGGTTCGTCTCGGTGGGTTCCGGCGGCGCCACCTGGGGTTCCAGCCGTTACTTCCTGGCCGGACTGGCCGAGCGGCTGGGGTGGCGGGACGAGGCGGTGGCGCACGCGCGGGCCGGGTTGGCCGCGCATGAGGCACTGGGCGTCGCGCATCTGGTCGAGGCCAGCCGGCGCCAGGTCGCCGCCCTGGACTGAGCCCTCCGGGCCGGACCGGGTTGCGGTGCGTGGCGGGGAGGGCTCAGTCCAGGGCGGAGCGGTCCGGCGGGTTGGTGGACGCGATCGGGGTACACCCCTGTGG
>NZ_WVUH01000458.1 GCF_017614955.1 Micromonospora echinofusca | reverse complement strand
AGGTGAGGGCGGGGCCGGTCGGGTCCTTGCTGTCCCGGACGCCGACGACGCCGGGGAGGTTGTCGGCGACCTCGACGCAGTTGCCGCCGCTGCCGCCGCTGCGGGTGCTCTTGCGCCAGGTCGCGCCGGTCAGGTCGGTCATCAGGAACCCTCCATGATCGAAGTGATCAGCTTGACTGATTGTCCCGCATCCAGGGCCCGCGCCTCCAGGTCGGCCCAGACCCGTTCGTAGGCGGCCACCTCGGCGGGCCGGTCCAGGTAGAGCGCGCCGGTGATGCCCTCCTGGTAGACGGTCGCCGGCTCGGCCGAGGCCCGGCCGAAGGCCGGCGGGAAGTCCAGGATGGTGAAGGCGCCGGACTCGCAGGCCAGCGGCGGGCCGGCGGCGAAGGGCAGCACCCGGACGGTGACGTTCGGCAGGGCGGCGGTGTCCCGCAGGTGGGCCAACTGGGTGGCCATCGCCGCCCGGTCCGGGATGGTGCGCCGGAGCACCGCCTCGCTGAGAATCGCGGTGAACGCCGGGGCGTCCGGCAGCCGGCGGACCAGGATCGCCTGCCGCTGCATCCGGACCGCGACCAGCTTCTCCCGCTCGGCCGCCGGCATGTCCGGTGACTTGCGGAGGAACAACTCGGCGGCGTACTCCCGGGTCTGGAGCAGCCCGGGGATCAGCTCGGCGTCGTACTGCCGCAGCGCGGCGGCGTTGCTCTCCAACCCGACGTAGAGCGAGAACCAGGTCGGTACCACCTCGCCGTACGAGTGCCACCAACCCCGGGCCCGGGTCTCCTTCGCCAGCCCGGTCACGATCGCCGTCTCGGCCGGTGCGACCCGGTAGAGATCGCACATCGCCCGCGCGTCCACCACCCGGACCGGGACGAGTCCCTTCTCGATGCGCCAGACCTTCTGCCGGGAGCAGTCCAGCGCCTCGGCCGCCCCGTCGAGCGTGATGCCGGCCTGGACCCGCAACTCGGTGAGGAGCCGCCCGAGCTGACGCCGGGGGACGGTGGAGCCGAGTGTTTCATCCACCATGCAACACAGCCTTTCTCTCGGTGCAACAAAACGAATATTTATGTAGTGGTGGAATTGGTCGGACGTCCGGTGCAATTACGCGAGAATAGATTAGGTGGGCGGGTCGAATTGCGCAATGAAAGGCGGGGTGGAAAAACTGAATAGGTGAGCGGGCGGCAGAAAGGGGGAGCGGTGCGGGTGTCGTACGAGCAGTTCCTGAGCGCGGTGGCGCTCACCCTCGCCCGGCGGCACCGTCCGGTGTGGTCGTGGCCGGCGTGGCGCTGGGTGTGCCGGTGCGGTGCCGAGTTGCCGTGCCGGTACCGGCACCGGGTGCCGATCGGCCGGCAGCACTGGCCGACGGAGGCCGAGCATCCGGCGGACGCCGACCCGACGGCGGAGGCCGAGCATCCGGCGGACGCCGACCCGACGGCGGAGGCGGATCGGCCGGTGGAGGCGGACTGGCCGACGGACGCCGAACGTCCGACGGAGACCGAGGGGGAGGTGGTGGACGGGTGAGTGTGCACCATCCGATCGCCCCGTCCTGGATCTGCCGGGGCTGCGGTGACGAGTGGCCCTGCCCGACCCGGCGCCGCGAGCTGCTCGCCGAGTACCACCGGGCCCGGGTGTCGCTCGCCGTCTACCTGGCCGGGAAGCTGGTCGAGGCGGCGGCCGACCTGACCCACGTACCCGCCGGGCGGCTGCACGCCCGGATCGTCGGCTGGACCCGAGGGTGAGCCGGCTGCGGCCGGGCGACGAAAAGTTCCACTACTGCGACGGCTCGCACCGGTGGATTCCGCCCGACCCGGACTACCCGCAGGAGGTCTGGGACGAACTCGTCCGCCAGCACAAGGAGTTGCATCTGCGGACCCGGGACGGCCGACCGCAGCCGGAGAGAAATGATCCCAGAATGGTGACGTAGCGTAACGTCTGGACATGGGGCTCGTTTGCTCAGAAGAATGGGAACGGGGCCGGCTTGCCGGCCGACCCCGAACCATTGGTGCTACCGCTGGCTTTCCTGCCTCGCAAAGACGGTTGCCAGGTGTAGCAGGTGGGCGGTGGTCCTGGCCGTCACGGCCAGGCCATCGCGTCCGCTGTGGTGCAGCATCTCTGCCGCCACGTCGCACACGATGGCCGAGGTCGTGAACGTTCGTACCTCCCAACGCGGTGCCGCGTCCCCGGGAGGATCCTGCCGGTCAGGGACCTCGGGCCCCTCTTTCTTCATTTGTCTCCATCCCATGACGATCGGGATGTGCGACTCCCTGTCGCACGTCCCGATCAACGACTCAGCGGAGTACGGGGAACGGGACGATCGCAGGATCATTTGAGGTTCTGGACACCGGACAGTAGTCGGACGCCGTGTCTGCCAACGGTTTCCCGAAACATGTACTGCCGTGGATCGCCGGCCACCAAAGTGGACTGAGCACGGCAAAGGTGGAGCTATCGTGCCGGCCTGCCCCGCCCCGACCGCTCGTGCAACTTGCAGAACGCAGGGCGGGAGTGACGGGGGCGCGCCGCCCCGGCCGGCTTGACATGTGACCTTCGGGTCACATAACTTGAGGCGTGTCAGATGACGACCGTGTGTTCAAGGCGCTCGCCGATCCGACCCGGCGTTTCCTGCTCGACCTGCTCTTCGCGCGTGACGGCCGCACGCTCACCGAGCTGGAGTCCGAGCTGGAGATGACCCGGTTCGGGGTCATGAAGCACCTGCGGGTGCTGGAAGAGGCGGGCCTCGTGGTCGTACGCCGCTCCGGGCGGGAGAAGCACCACTTCCTCAACCCGGTACCGATCCGGCTGATCCACGACCGCTGGATCGACAAGTACACCGAGCGGCAGGTGACGGCACTCCTGGACCTCAAGAACGAGCTGGAGAAGGACCATGACAGGGACTGAGCAGGACACCCGGACCGTGCAGGTCCACCGCGTCTACATCCGGGCCACCCCGGAGGCGGTGTGGAACGCGATCGTCGACCCGGAATGGAGCATGCGGTACGGGTACGGCGCCAGCAACGTCTACGACCTGCGCGCCGGCGGGGCGTACCAGGGCAAGGCCAGCCCCGGCATGCTCGCCCACGGCGCCCCGGAACTGGCCGTCGACGGCGAGGTCATCGAGGCCGACCCGCCGCACCGACTGGTACAGACCTGGCGGATGCTGATGGACCCGGGCCTCGCGGCGGAGGGCTTCACCCGGCTGACGTACGAAATCAAGGCGGGTGAGGGCGGCGTCACCTCCCTCACCGTGACCCACGACCTCACCGGCGCTCCCGGGCTGGCCCGGCTGGTCGCCGGTGACCAGGAGAGCGAAGGTGCCGGTGGCGGCTGGGCCTGGGTGCTCAGCGACCTGAAGACGCTGCTGGAGACCGGCACCGGCTTCCACGGCTGAGCCGTAGGAAGGGCGGTACTACTCGACGGCGCCGTTCTGGAGCGCCCAGGTGCGGAACCCGGCCGGCGCGTTGCGCAGGCCGGACACCCGGGCCCCGGTCACACTCCGGATCGCCCGCCAGTTCTCGACCTCCAGCAGATCGGCCCGTTCGAGGTTGGCGCCGGTCAGGTCCACCTGGTCGAGATTCGCCCGGTGCAACACCGCCTCGCTGAGATCGGCATGGGAGAGGTCGCAGTTGAGCAGATCGGCCTCCTCCAGCCGGGCGCCGGTCAGGACCGCCCCCCGGAAGCTCGTATCGTCGAGCGAGGCGGTGAGCAGGTCGACCTCGCCGGAAAGATCGGCATCGTCGAAGTTCGCGCCGGTCATCCGCGCACCCTTCAACCGGGCGCCCACCAGGCGGGCACCCTTGAAGTTGGCCCTGGCGGCGGCGCAACCGTCCAGGACGGCCCCGTCCAGGGTCGTCCGGGTCAGGTCCGTCGCCGCCAGGTTGGCCGAGGTCAGGTCCGCCCGCGCCAGGTCCGCACCACCGAGCCGGGCACCTTCGAGATTGGCCAGTACGAGATCAGCCTCCCGGAGCGAACCGTCGGCCAGCCACTTCGCATCCCGCAGCTCCTTGGTCGCCCGGGTGGCGATCGCCTGGTCGGTGCTGCCCATCTCCCAGATCAGGCGCTTGCGCAACTGACGGGCGTCACGCTGCTCGTAGAGCCGGTCGATCAACAGAACCGTGATCGAAATGCTCAGCAGACTGGTGGAGAGGTTCGCGTAGAGATCGTGCACCAGCGCCGACCCGGACCACCGGGCCGGGTACCAGTGCAGGCCGAGAAGTGCCACGCCGATGGCGAGCAGCCACCGCGCCGCCCCCTGTACCGACACGACCGGGGCCTACCCGTCCGCGCCGCTCGGAACGTCGGCCGGGCCGTTCGAGTATTCGAGGGTCACCACCAGATTGGCGGCTTCCGTACCCCGGGTGACCGTCACGACCCCCTCGGCATCCATGACGAGACCGAACTGAATGCGTACCGAATCGGCGCGCGTGCCGGCGAGCCCGGAACTGACGGATCTGGCCACCTGGCGGATGACCTCGCCGAACTGCTGTCTCTGGCGGACCAGCCGGCCGGGTTCGCCGGCCCGCGGCGAGACGTACCTCTGGTCGGTCTCGACGTGGAACCGGGTTCCGTCCTCGGTCCGAATGGTCTCGTTCGCCATGCCACCCTCTCCAGTGGACGGAAGCCGCAGAGACGGCAAGCTAGCCGAGATGCCGGCGCCCGGCAAGGGATCGGCAAGCTTCCCGACCGGGGCAGGCCGGCCGGGCTGGGTCGGCCGGCCTGCCC
>NZ_WVUH01000457.1 GCF_017614955.1 Micromonospora echinofusca | reverse complement strand
GGGGTATCCGTCCGGCGGGTGGCTCGGCGGACCGGGCCAGGCCCCGGGTGGCCGCCGCCCCGATCATCGCGCCGACCCCGATGACCAGGGCGGCCAGGGCCGCCACCTGCCAGGCCACCGGGCCGATCTGGGCGAGCCGGCCGTCCCCGAGTGCCCCGCCGGAGAACACCGCGGCGGCGCCGAGCAGGACTCCGGCGACCGGTCCGGTGCCGCCGGCCGCGCCGAGCAGGTGCGCCCAGCCGACGGTGGCCCGTTCGTCGGCGGCGAGCCGCAGCAGGCGTCGGGCGAGCAGCCAACCGGCGGCCATCCCGGCGAGCACCGGCACCGCGAGCAGCACCGCACCGAACGGACCGACCGGTCCGCTGGGCAGGCCGGCCAGCAGCGGTACGGCGGGGAGCGCCCCCAGGGAGACCTCGGTGGTCCGCACCGCCGTGTCGGTACCGACCGCGAAGCCGGGACCGAGCAGGTAGGCGGCGGCCCAGATCGCGGCGTTCGGCGCGTACGCCAGGCTGACCAGGGTGATCCCGGCCTGGCCGGCCACCCCGGTGCGGTACGCGCCGATCATGTCGCTGGCCTCACCGCCACCGGTGGCCACGGCCAGGCCGGCCGCACCGGCCCCGGCGGCGAGCAGCAGCGCCGCCGCGACGGCCCCACCACGCAGTGCGTCGCGGACGACCGCCGGGGTGCGCCGGGCCAGCACGGCCAGCGCCCCGGTGGTGCCGAGCGCACCCACCAGAGCCGCCGAGGCACCGAAGACGGCCAGCACGAGTCCGGCCCGTACCGGTGCCACCTTGAGCGTTCCCGGGCCGGTCAGCCAGGCGGCGAGTACGCCGAGCAGGCCGTACCCGAGCCCGACGGCACCCGCCACGACGAGTGCCTGCCGGGGTGAGCCGGTACGGCGGGCACCGATCGCCCGGCTGGTGTGCACGCCGGCCCGGGCCAGTCGCCAGGCGGCCAGCGCAGCCAGCGCGAGCGGGGCGAGACTGAGCGGTCCGGCCGGGGTGTTCAGGGGCACGCCGTGGCCGAGCAGCCAGCCGGCGAGCCCGGCCCGGAGCGCCCCGACCAGGCTGCCGGCGCCCCCGGTGAACTGGGCCAGCGCCAGCACCACGGCGACCGGCAGGTACGACACGATCGCCGCCCAGCCGACCGCCACCCCGGCGGCGACGGCGAGCGGGGCGCGACGGCGGGCCGGTTCGGCGGGGCGGGACGCCGGCGTACGCCGGGGCGGGCCGGCGACCGGGGTCGGCCCGGACCCGGGTCGGGTACGGCCGGTCGGCCGGACGTCGGGACCGACGTCGGCGGCGGGTCTGCGGGGTTGATCGGGGGTGCGGGAGGACATCGTGCTCTACTCTGGCACGTCGGTCCGTTCCTGGCTGACCGACACCGGCCCGGACCAGCGGTGAGTTCGGTTGATCCACGGTCATCGGCCGCCGATCCGGTCTAGCCTCGGCTGAGGAGGCCACCGCGCTCCAGGCGCGGCGCCGAGGTGTACGGAGGCAGCCGTGAACGCTCCATACCCACCCGCCCGAGGAGGAGCCATGGGTCGGGACCGGACGATGCTCTGGGGGATCCTGGGCATCGTGCTGGGCCTGATCTGCTGCGGCATCCTCGGCATCGTCTTCGGATACCTGTCGATCCGGGACGCCAAGCGGTTCGGGAACTCGCCGGTACTGGGCTACCTGGCCATCGCGGCCGGTGTGCTGAACATCATCGGTAGCTTCATCCTCAACGCCACCGGCAACTACCCGTACTGGAACAACAACAACGACTGAGGGGACCGGCCCACCCGGGCCGGCCCCCTCAGCTCCGTCGCTCGTGCCGTACCCGGCGGGGGCCGGGTACGGCACGGTGGCTCAGCTGGCGGACATGATCTCCCGCATCAGCCTGGCGGTCTCGGTCGGGGTCTTGCCGACCTTGACGCCCACCGCCTCCAGCGCGGCCTGCTTCGCCTCGGCGGTGCCGGACGAGCCGGAGATGATCGCACCGGCGTGCCCCATGGTCTTGCCGGGCGGGGCGGTGAAGCCGGCGATGTAACCGACCACCGGCTTGGTGACGTTCGCCTTGATGTACTCGGCGGCCCGCTCCTCGGCGTCGCCACCGATCTCGCCGATCATCACGATCGCGTCGGTCTCCGGGTCGTCCTGGAACGCCTTGAGCGCGTCGATGTGGGTGGTGCCGATGATCGGGTCACCGCCGATGCCGACGCAGGTGGAGAAACCGATGTCGCGCAGTTCGTACATCATCTGGTAGGTCAGCGTGCCGCTCTTGCTGACCAGGCCGATCCGACCGGTGCCGGTGATGTCGGCCGGGATGATGCCGGCGTTCGAGGCGCCGGGCGAGGCGATGCCGGGGCAGTTCGGGCCGATGATCCGGGTCCGCTCGCCCTGGGCCACGTTGTACGCCCAGAACGCGGCGGTGTCGTGCACCGGGACGCCCTCGGTGATGACCACGGCCAGCCCGATCCCGGCGTCGATCGCCTCGATCACGGCAGCCTTGGTGAACTGCGGCGGTACGAAGATGACCGTCGCGTCGGCGCCGGTCTCCTTCATCGCGTCCGCGACGCCGGCGAAGACCGGCAGTTCGGTGCCGTCGAAGTCGACGGTCTGCCCCGCCTTGCGCGGGTTGACGCCACCGACGATGTTCGTCCCGGCGGCCAGCATCCGCCGGGTGTGCTTGGAACCCTCGGAACCGGTCATCCCCTGGACGATGACCTTCGAGTCCTTGGTCAGCCAGATCGCCATCTTCAGACCCCCGCAGCCGCCAGCTCGGCGGCCCGCTCGGCCGCGCCATCCATAGTGTCCACCCGCTCGACGAGCGGGTTGGCCGCACCGTCGAGAATCGCCCGGCCGGCCTCGGCGTTGTTGCCGTCGAGACGGACGACCAGCGGCTTGGTGACCTTCTCGCCGCGCTGCTCCAGCAGGGCCAGCGCCTGCACGATGCCGTTGGCGACCTCGTCGCAGGCGGTGATGCCGCCGAAGACGTTGACGAAGACGCTGCGCACCGACGGGTCGGAGAGGACGATCTCCAGACCGTTGGCCATCACCGCGGCACTCGCGCCGCCACCGATGTCGAGGAAGTTGGCCGGCTTGACGCCGCCGTGCCGCTCGCCCGCGTACGCCACCACGTCGAGGGTCGACATGACCAGACCCGCGCCGTTGCCGATGATGCCGACCTCGCCGTCGAGCTTGACGTAGTTGAGGTCCTTCTCCTTGGCGCGCTGCTCCAGCGGGTCCACCGCGGCCTGGTCCACCAGGGCCTCGTGGTCGGGGTGCCGGAACGCGGCGTTGCCGTCGAGGGTGACCTTGGCGTCGAGGCAGAGCACGGTGCCGTCGCCCGTCTTGGCCAGCGGGTTGACCTCGACCAGGGTGGCGTCCTCGGCGACGAACGCCTGCCACAGCTGGACCGCGATGGCGGCGACCTGGTCGGCCACCTCGGCGGGGAAGCCGGCCAGCGCGGCGATCTCCCGGGCCTTCGCCTCGTCGACGCCCTCGTTCGCGTCGATGGCGACCTTGGCGACCTTCTCCGGGGTCTCGGCGGCGACCTGCTCGATGTCCATCCCGCCGGCCACGCTGGCGATGCACAGGAACGTGCGGTTCGCGCGGTCGAGCAGGTACGAGAAGTAGTACTCCTCGACGATGTCGGCGGTCACCGTGATCATCACCTTGTGCACGGTGTGACCCTTGATGTCCATGCCGAGGATGTCGGTGGAGCGGGCCACCGCCTCGTCGGCACCCTCGGCCAGTTTCACGCCGCCGGCCTTGCCCCGGCCACCGACCTTCACCTGTGCCTTGACGACCACTCGGCCACCGAGGCGCTCGGCGATCGCCCGAGCCTCCTCCGGGGTCGTGGCGACGCCGCCGGCGAGCACGGGCAATCCGTGCCGCTCGAACAGCTCGCGCCCCTGGTATTCGTACAGGTCCACGATTGCGCGTCCCGTCCCGTCTCCGCGGCGCGCCGTCGCGCCGCCGCCAGCGTGAAATGAAGTTGACGCCCGTCAGCGGAACAAACAGGCCATCGGGCGCAGCCTAGCGAGGTGGCGACCATCGGCAACCGAGCGGGTGCGGGGTGTGCGGTAATGCACAGCCCACCGGCGCCCGCCGGGACCGGGCATGCGGACCGGCGCGGCTGCGGCGCACCCTGGTGCCAGCCGCGCTCAGCCGATCCGGCAGCGGCCGGCTGAGTAGTAGGTGAGGGCCTGCGTGATCTCCGTCTCGGGCCGGTCGGCGAAGTTCAGGGTCGCCGTGAAACCGGTACCGAAGAAGAGGTGTTGGAGACCGGAGTCCAGCGCGGTGAAGGCGCCGAGGTTCGCACCGGTACGCGGGTCGCGCGGCTTCACGCAGACCATCTTCTCCAGCCCCCACCGGCGCGGGTAGATCCGTTCGACGGCCTCCCACGGCAGCCAGATCGCCTGCCCCCGGGTAGGTCGGGTCTTGATCCACAGGCCGGCCGGTCCGGCGGCCAGGACCGGGCCGCCGGAGACCAGCAGCCACAGTTGCAGGCCGAGCAGCAGGCCGATGACGACGGCGAAGCCGGCCAGGAAGAGCAGCAGCCCCACGGCGTCGGCCGCGGAGCTGGCGGCGAGCCCCGCCGGGCAGACCAGCACGGCCAGGATGAACAGCAGCAGGGCGCTGAACACGACCGCCCGTTTGCTGGCGTTGGGCCGGACCACGTACGGCTGGTCGGTGGGGATCCGCCGGATGACCACGACCGGGG
>NZ_WVUH01000456.1 GCF_017614955.1 Micromonospora echinofusca | reverse complement strand
CGACGTGGGCTCCCCGTTCGACTACGCCCGGCAGGGCATCCTGTACGTCGCCGCGCACCTGCCCCGGCCCAGCGTCTCCGGGCTGCCCGAGGCGGCCGGCGAGGAGCTGCTCGCCCTGGTGACCGCGCTCGGTGGTCGTACCCTCGGGCTCTTCTCCTCGCGGCGGGCCGCGCAGCAGGCCGCGGAGCTGTTGCGGGCACGGACGGACCTGCCGGTGCTGCTCCAGGGCGAGGAGGCGCTGCCGCTGCTGGTCCGGCGGTTCAAGCAGGAGCGGGAGAGCTGCCTGTTCGGGGTGATGTCGCTCTGGCAGGGGGTGGACGTGCCGGGCGACTCGTGCCAGCTCGTGGTGATCGACCGGTTGCCCTTCCCCCGGCCGGACGAGCCGCTGGCGGCGGCCCGGGCCGCTGCGGTGGACGCCGGGGGCGGGTCGGGTTTCGCGGCGGTCAGCGTCCCGATCGCGGCGGTACGCCTCGCGCAGGGGGTGGGCCGGCTGATCCGGGCGACCGGTGACCGGGGCGTGGTGGCGGTGCTGGACTCCCGGCTGGAGACGGCCCGGGGGTACGGCCCGTTCCTGCGCCGCTCGTTGCCGCCGTTCTGGTACACGACGCGGCCGGAGGTGGCCCGGGGCGCGTTGGAGCGGCTGGGTCGTAGCTGAGCGCCCCGCCCCCGCCGGGTGGCGCGGGCCGATCCACGGCGTCGGCCGGTCGACCGGGCCCGGCGCCTGTCGGGCCTGGTCAGGGCGTGCTGGAGGCGACGACCACCGCGTCCGGCGGCACCTCGGGTACCCGCCGGTGGTTGAGCCGACGGATCGCGGTGTTGAGTACGGCGATCAGCGGCACCGAGATGAGGGCACCGACGATGCCGGCGAGGACCACCCCGGCGGCGATGCCGACGATCACGGCGAGCGGGTGGATGGCGACCGCCCGGCCCATGATGAGCGGTTGCAGGACGTGCCCCTCGACCTGCTGTACCCCGATCACCGCGCCGAGGATGATCAACGCGGTCACCGGGCCGCTGTCGACCAGCGCGACCAGTACGGCCACGGCGCCGGAGAGGGTGGCGCCGACGATCGGGATGAACGCGCCGAGGAAGACCAGGGCGGCGAGCGGGAAGGCGAACGGCACCTTGAAGATCATCAGGAAGATGCCGATGCCGACCGCGTCGATGAAGGCGACCAGCACGGTGGCCCGGACGTAGGCGACCAGGGTGGACCAGGCGGCCTGGCCGGCGTCGTCGACCCGCCAGCGGGCGGCCAACGGGAGCAGCCGGACCAGGAACCGCCAGATCTTCGACCCGTCCCGCAGGAAGAAGAAGGTGGCGAAGAGCACCAGCAGGGTGCCGGTGAGCACCTCGGCGAGGGTGGCGGCGGTGGAGATGGCCCCGCTGGTCAGCGACTGGGTGTTCTCATCGATCCATTTCTGCCCCTGGTCGATGTAGTCGTTGAGCTGACCGTCGGAGAGGTGCAGCGGGCCGGTCTTGAGCCAGTTCTGGATCTGCCGGACCCCTTCGGAGGCGTTCTTGCTCAGCTCCGGTACCCCGTTGACGAACTCGTTGACCACCAGGGTGAGCGTCCCGACCACGGCGACCAGGCCGCCCACCAGCACGATGGCGGTGGCCGCCGAGCGCGGGAACCGGGCCCGCAGCAGCCAGCCCACCGCCGGGGCGAGCAGCGCGGACAGCAGCAGGGCGATGGCCAGCGGAATGATCACGATCTGGATCCGGCCGATGATCCCGATCAGCGCCCAGCCGAGTACGCCGATCACGATCAGCCGCCACGACCAGGCGGCGGCGATCCGCAGCGAGTGCGGCACGTCCGCGTCGTCGCGGCTGGAGGTGGAGGGGTGTTGCGGCACCTGCGGCGCGGGCAACCCGGCGACCGGGACGTCGGGCTGCGCCGACGGACCGGGCGACGAGGGGGTGGCCACCCCGCCGTCCGCGAGGGCGGCGCTGGGGACCGACGCCCGGCTCGACTCGTACGCGCGACGGATCCGCGCGCGAATCTGCGCGAAGCGGCTCAAAGACACCTCCCGGCTGGATACAGGCTCTCCCACCGTAACCGGGAAACTCCACCCCGAACTCCGATGACGACCCTGATTCGGCCCCCACATTGCCCCGGCGCGACGTGGCGTAACCACCGCGACGCCGGTGCCGCCGGACACGGTAGCGTGCCAGCGTGACTGCGGACCCCAATCTCGAAACCGGCCTGCCGATCCGGCTGCTGCACGACCGTGTCCTGGTCCGGATGGAGGGCGCCGACGGCGAGCGGCGGTCCACCGCCGGCATCGTCATCCCGGCCACCGCCTCGATGGGCAAGCGGCTGGCCTGGGCGACGGCCGTCGGGGTCGGGCCGAACGTGCGGTCGATCGTCTCCGGCGACCGGGTCCTCTTCGACCCCGACGACCGGTCCGAGGTCGAACTGCACGGTCGCGGGTACGTGCTGCTGCGGGAGCGGGACGTGCACGCGGTCGCCGCCGAACGGGTCGAGCCGGACTCCACGGGCCTCTACCTCTGACCCTTCGGGCGACCGGTCACGTTCGCCCGATTCAGGCACATCCGGCAGATTCTCGCCTTTTTCGGCACTCCGCCCCGTTTGCCAGGCCGTTACCGGGGAAGCCACGCGTTCGATCGCTGGTCCGCCCCGGACCTGACGGGCTGCTGCGCCCCGAACCGGGCACCCGGTGGGACCAGGACGCACGTGCCCGCAGCGGAGGAAGAGATGCCGGTATTCGTGAAGAAAGTGTTCGCCTGGCTCGGAATCGCCTTCCTGATCTTCTTCGTGGCGCTCCGGCCCGACGGTGCCGCCGCCATGTGCCAGTCGATCGGCGTCGGCCTGATGGCCATCTTCCAGGGCTTCGGCGACTTCCTCACCGGCGTCACCGCCTGAGCGCTCCGGCTCGCGGTGACCCGGACGGGAACCCGGCCCGCCCGGGTCCCCCCGACTCAGCCCCGCCAGGGACCGGGTGGCGGGGCGGCACCCCACGGCGGCTGACCAGCACCGGGGTACGGCGCGGCACCGTACGGGCCGGGAGGCGGGAACGGAGCGGGCGGGCCGACCGGCCGGGGCGGACCGAGCACCACCGGGATCGGTACGACCGGCTCGTCCGGCGGATCCACCGGACGGCGTGACCCGTCCGGGAAGGTCAGGTGGTACCGCTGGCCGTCCCAGATCCCGACCGGTGTCTGCGGATCCCGGCCCACGAAGAACGACCGGTACGTCGAGGTCGAGTCGAGTAGTTCCCGCTCCTCCCGGAGCGCCCGGTCGCGGTCCGCCGGGCGGTCGTCCAGGCCCCGCCGCATCCCGTCGCGCAGCAGCGCCAACCGGGTCGCGGCGAACTGGTACCCGCGCATCGCCTTCAGTCCCGCGTCGCCACCGACCCGCCGCGCCCACTGCCGGGCCGCGTGCCGCCGCCCCAGGCTCCCCAGGGCCGCCACCTCCGGCGGGGTCAGCCAACCGGCCCGCACGTAGTCGGGGAGCACCCGCTCGGTGAGCCGCCCCTCCCAGCCCCGCAGCCAGACCGCGAGACCGACCAGCGCGAAGAAGATCGGCGTCATCACGCCGATGTACCCGTAGAGCGAGATCAACGCCTGCCCGGTGGCCACGGTCAGCGACGGCAGCAGGTTCCAGGTGCCGTGCAGCATCATCGCCAGCAGCAGACCGGCCAGCGGGGCGAGCACCCGGACCCGACGGTCGGCGGTCCGGGCGGCGATCCCGAGCCCGATCCCGGTCATCGCGGTGAACATCGGGTGGGCCATCCCGAACAGCAGGATCCGGACCATGAAGATGGCGATGAGGTTCTGCGCCCCGGTGGCCGGGCCGTACTGCTCGACGCCGCTGGCGTAGCCGTGCCCGCCCAGGTAGAGGATGTTCTCCACCATGGCGAAGCCGACCGCGGAGAGGCCGCAGTAGACCAGCCCGTCGGTGATCCCGGACCACTCCCGGCGCCGGAAGACGAAGAGCAGGACCGGGCCGAGGGCCTTGGTCAACTCCTCGATGAACGGGGCGACCAGCACCGCGACCAGCGCGTCGGGCAGTCCCCACTCCTGGAACCGGTCGGCGAAGAAGCCGTTGACGTTGATCGAGGCGGCGGTCGAGACGAACGCCCCCCAGGCGAAACAGAAGATCAGGTACTTCAACGGTTCCGGTTCGTACCGGTCGAGCCAGAGGAAGCAGGCGATCAGCACCGGTACCGGCAGGATCGCCGCCACCAGACCGATCAGCAGCGCCTCGGCACCCAGACTCTGCCCGAGCGTGAACAGCATGAAGACCGCGCAGCCGGCGATCAGCAGGATCACCCCGGCCAGCACCACGTACCGCAACCAGCCGGGCCGCCGCCGGCCCGGCATCGCCGGGGCCGATCCCCCGGTCGGCGGCGGGGCGGGCGGCACCCCAGCTCCACCGGGCGGCGACGGCGGGTACCCGGCTCCACCGGGTGGAGCGGGCGGCGACGGCGGAGCGGAGAAGGTACCGCCGGGCGGGGTGTCGGCCATGCGGCCAGCGTATCCATCCCCGGCCCCCTGGTCCGGGCGCATTCCCACCGGATATGCTCCGACCCAGGTCACGAGTGCCAGCGTCAAGCCCCGGCTTGCTGGCCGGCAACCCTCGTCGAGGTTCGCGGTGGGGTGCCCCGGGTGATGACCGGGCCCAGCCCGATCCGTGTGCTGGGCAAGCGCGGACCCTGTCCCCCTGTGCCGAGCCGGGGTCCGGTGGACCCTGGAGGTACGGCATGACCC
>NZ_WVUH01000455.1 GCF_017614955.1 Micromonospora echinofusca | reverse complement strand
CCCCGCCGCATCCCCGCCCGCCGGTCCAGACGCCGAACCCGACCCGGGTCGCCGGACCGGTGCCCCCGATCCGGACGACCGGTTCCGCGCCGGTCGGTGCACCCCGCTCCCCGGCCGTACCGACGCCACCGCCGGGTCCGGTGGGCTACCAGCGCGCCGCTGTTCCGGTGCCGCAACCCATGCCCCGGCCCGCCCCGGTACACGGGTACACCCGACCGGTGCCGCAGCCGCCGGTCGCGGACTCGTCGGGGAACCGGACCACGGTCGTGGTGATCGCCATCGTTCTGGGCATATTGGTGCTGGTCTGCTCCGGCATGATTTCCTATCGGTTGAGCAACGGGACCGCGCTCGGTGTGCCGCAATCTGCGGCGGTGCCGTCCCGGTCGCTGGCGGACGGGTGGAACGATCCACCCCGGGGGTCGTACCGTCAGGTGGAGTTCCTGCCTGCCGGGCGGGGTGACCAGACGAGCGAAGGACGACAGAGGCGATGACAGCGCAGGCCCGCCTGCTCGGTGGCAGGTACCAGGTCGGCGAGCTGCTCGGCTACGGCGGCATGGCCGAGGTGCATCGCGGCCGTGACCTCCGGCTCGGTCGGGACGTCGCGATCAAGATGCTGCGGGCGGACCTGGCCCGGGACGCCACGTTCCAGATGCGGTTCCGGCGGGAGGCGCAGAACGCCGCCTCGCTCAACCACCCGGCCATCGTCGCCGTCTACGACACCGGTGAGGAGATCGCCCCGACCGGTGAGACCCTGCCCTTCATCGTCATGGAGTTCGTCAACGGGCGGACGCTGAAGGAGGTGCTGGCCGCCGAGGGGCGGTTGCAGCCCCGCCGGGCGCTGGAGATCACCGCGGACATGTGCGCGGCGCTGGAGTTCAGCCACCGGCACGGCATCATCCACCGGGACATCAAGCCCGGCAACGTCATGCTCACCCTGACCGGGCAGGTCAAGGTGATGGACTTCGGCATCGCCCGGGCGCTAGCCAGCGGCGCGACCACCATGACCCAGACCAGCGCGGTCATCGGCACCGCCCAGTACCTCTCCCCCGAGCAGGCGCGGGGTGAGGCGGTCGACGCCCGCTCCGACGTCTACGCGGCCGGTTGTGTGCTCTTCGAGCTGCTCTGCGGTCATCCCCCGTTCGTCGGGGACAGTCCGGTGAGTGTCGCCTACCAGCACGTCCGGGAGGACCCGCCGACGCCGAGCGACATCAACCGGGACGTCACCCCGCCGATCGACGCGATCGTGTTGAAGGCGCTCTCCAAGAACCCGCTCAACCGGTACCAGAGCGCGGGCGAGATGCGGGCCGACCTGCTCCGGGCCGCCGCCGGCCGCCCGGTGATGGCCACCCCGGTGCTCCGGGAGGCCGAGACGGTGGCGATGGCACCGATGGGCGGTCCGGGCCAGCCCAGCCGGTCGGGTGCCCCGACCGGGGCGCAGACCCGGGCGATTCCGGCCACGGTCGGTGACCCGCGTCGTCGGCGCGCCTCGTCGTGGGTGCTCGCGGTGCTCAGTGCCCTCGGCGTGCTCGCGGTGATCGCCCTGGTCGCCGGCCTGCTGCTGAATCAGCAGGACGAGCGGGTGGCGGTGCCCCAGGTGGTCGACCAGCCGCGGGACAGCGCGATCGCCGCACTGACGAACGCCCAGCTCCGGGCCCAGATCGGCGAGCCGGTCCTGAACAGCGAGTGCAAGCCGGACACGGTCGTCGAACAGGACCCGCAGAGCGGACGCAAGATCGATCCGCAGAGTACGGTCACGCTGCGGATCTGTGGCGGCAAGCCGACGGTGGCCATCCCGAAGGGCCTGGAGGGCGGCACCTACGAGGCGGTCGCCGGGCAGCTCGAAGGGCTCGGCCTGAAGCCCAAGGAGAAGCCGGTCAACAGCGAGCGGCCGGAGGGTACGGTCACCAAGATCACTCCGGCGCCGGGCACGGTCGTTCCCGAGGGCACCGAGGTGACCGTCGAGGTCTCGCGGGGCAACATCCGGGAGGTACCGAACGTGGTCGGGCTCAGCGAGGCCGAGGCCACCCGGGTCCTGGAGAACGCCGGCTTCAAGGTCGACGTCGAGGACGGGCCGGAGGTCGACCCGCAGGAGGCCGGCAAGGTCACCGACCAGAACCCGAACCGGGGTACCAAGAAGGCCACCGGCAGCACCGTGGTCATCGAGGTGAGCCGCGCCCGCAGCGAGCCCAGCCCGACCGAGCCGGGCGCCACCGGAACGCCGACGGCGCCACCCGGCGGCGGGGGCGGCGGCCTGCCGTTCCCCACCGGATCGCCGACCTTCCCGTTCCGGGACTGACTCCCCGGTCTTCCGGATCGCGGCGGTCACGGCCGCCGAGGGGCAGTTGCCGACCTGTCCGGAGGTGCACCAGATACCCGTCGTCGACCCTCGGCGGCATGGACAGCCGGCACCGCCGGTCGGGTGCCGGGCCCGGTCGGGGTCAGATGCTGGCGAAGGCCGTCCGGCGGCGCTCGTCCACCTCGGCGGCGAGCGCCGGTGCCCGGTCCAGCGCGGCCGGGAGACCGCAACGGGCGAGCCAGTTCGCGAGCATCAGGTGACCGCCCTCGGTGAGCACCGACTCGGGATGGAACTGCACACCCTCGACCGGCAGACTCCGGTGCCGTAGCGCCATCACCACCCCCGAGCCCGTCCAGCCGGTGACCTCCAGCTCGTCGGGCACGGTTCCGGGTACCACCGCGAGCGAGTGGTAGCGGGTGGCCGTGAACGGGACAGGGAGACCGGCCAGCACCCCGAGCGACCGGTGTTCCACCTCGGAGGTCATCCCGTGCAGCAGCTCCGGTGCCCGGCTGACGGTGGCCCCGAAGGCGGTGGCTATCGCCTGGTGACCGAGGCAGACGCCGAGGATCGGCAGCCGACCGGCGTACGCGCCGACCAGGTCGAGACAGATGCCGGCCTGCTCCGGGCTGCCCGGCCCCGGTGACAGCAGCACCCCGGCGACACCGAGCCGCCCCACCTCGGCCACGCCGATCTCGTCGTTGCGCCGGACCACGCAGTCGGCGCCGAGCTGACCGAGGTACTGCACGAGGTTGAACACGAACGAGTCGTGGTTGTCGACGACGAGGATGCGCACCGGACTCACCGGCCAGGCGAGGGGGGCGGGTTGTTCGTGGTGGTGTCGTACGGCAGATCGTGGTCGTCCATCCCGGGTGACGTGTCGGTGTCGACCCCGCCGTCCCCACCGGGTACCCCGGAGTCCTGGGTCACCTGCACGTCGTCGAAGGGCAGCAGCGGCTCCGCCCAGGGGAAGACCACGTACCAGAGCAGGGCCACGACGGCCGTGGCCAGCAGCAGGGAACCGGCCAGCTTGCCGGCCAGCCCGAAGGGCAACCTGCGCCAGATCCAGGCGTACACGGCGGTCAGCCCCTGAGCTCCGCCGGCCGGCCGGCCGACTTCGGCTGGGAGCGGTCCAGCTCGGCGTGCACGATCAGGCGTTCGTAGTTGTCGAACTTCGGATTGCAGGTGGTGAGGGTCAACATGGCCTTCGTCGGTTTCACGCCGGGGCGCCCGGGGACCGGTGCGACGACCTCGACCTGCGACGGCTTGACGATGCGCAGCTGCGAGACCCGGTAGACGTACCAGGCGTCCCGGCCCTCGACCACGATCGCGTCGCCGGTCGAGAGCTCGTCCAGTCGCCAGAAGGTGGCCCGGTTACGGTGACCGGCGACCGAGAAGTTGCCGACCTGCCCCGGCATCGCGCTCTTCGGGTAGTGGCCCGGGGCGTACCGGATGTCCTTCTGGGTGACGCCCTCGACCACCACCCAGTTCTTGTCCAGCTTGGGGATGTACAGGCCGGCGATCGGCCGCCCGTGGACGACCGGTTGCAGTTTGCTGCTGCCGGAGGGCGTCGGGGCCGGTGTCGGACCGACGGTGGGGTCGGTGCCGACCCCGGGATCACCCCAGGCCTGTTCCAGCTGCTGGCTCAGGTCGTTCTGGTGGGCGTCGACGATGGCCGACTTGCCCCACACCTCGTACCCGGCGAAGAGCAGGACGACCAGACCGAAGGTGATCAGGAGTTCCCCGGTGATCCGTACCCCGGTGCGGATCCGCGAGCCGAGGGTCGGGCGGGTCAGCTCGGAGTAGACGCTCCGGTAGCCGTCCTCGGTGCGGCTCGCCCGGAGCTGGACGACGCGCTCACCCCGACGGGGACGTACCTCGGGCGGCGGTGGCGGGATGACCAGCCGACCGGGTTGCAGCGTCGGGATCAGGGCCGTCTCCGAGGCCACCGCCGTGACCCGGTCACCGTTCGCCGGGTTGCCGCGGTCGACGGGCTGGCGACCGGCCGGAGGCTCGGACCGGTTCGTACCGTGTGCCTCGGGGTCGACCCGGTCGGCGGGTACCGCCGGGATGAGCGCGGTGAGCCGGTCGTCGACGTCCGGCCGCCCGGCCACGGGCGGGATGCGGGCGGTTTCGGCGGCGTCACTGCGCCCGGTGCCGTGATCACGACCAGCACTCCCGACCGGGTCGTCCGTTCCGGTAGGGATCATGGTGACCCGGGTGGTCGGCGGCTCGACCCCGTGCGGCACCGCAGGGATGACCACGGTGGGCCGCTCGGTCGGCTCCGGTACGCCGGTGGTCGTGGCCGGTGGCCGGGGGCCGGCGGGCCTCGGCGCCGGTGACGGCGTCGGCCAGGGCGGGTGCGGGGTCGACGCGGGACGGGGCGACCGGTCGGGCCGGTCCGGTGGCCACCCCGGTCCGGATCCGGCCGCTACCGGCGGC
>NZ_WVUH01000454.1 GCF_017614955.1 Micromonospora echinofusca | reverse complement strand
CCCATCGCCCCGCCCCCGGCCCGGGCGGTGCCACTGGCGTCCACCGCACCGTCCGCCTGCCGGACCTGGTCCAGCAGGTCACAGACGACGATCGACGCCTGGTACATGGCGATGTGCGTGAACGCACCCTCACCCGTGACGTCACCGACCGCCCAGACCCCGTCGACCGTCGCACCGTTCCCGACCGTTGCGCCGTGTCCGACCGTTACGCCGTTACCGCCGGTCGCTGCACCGTTCCCGGTCGCCCGCACCCGCATCCGGTCGTCCACCGCGAGGAACCGCTGTCCGGGGTCGATGCCGACAGTCTCCAGCCCGAGGTCGGCGAGCCGGGCCCGGCGGCCGGTACTCACCAGCAGCCGCTCACCGGTGAACCTGCCACCGTCCGAGGTATGCACGGTGAACCGGCTGCCGTCGTGGTCGACCCGTTCGGCGCGTACCCCGGTGTGGATCTCGACCCCGTCGGCACGCAACGCGGCGGCGGCGACCTCGGACGCCTCCGGTTCCTCGACGGCGAGTACCCGGTCCAGCGCCTCGACCACGGTGACCCGTACCCCGAACCGGGCGAAGACCTGGGCCAGTTCCAACCCGATCGCCCCGCCCCCGAGGATCAGCAACGACTCCGGCAGTTCCTCGGCCTCGATGATCTGCCGGTTCGTCCAGTACGGCGTGTCGGCGAGCCCGGCGATCGGCGGGATGACCGGCGTGCTCCCGGTGCCGACCACCACCCCGTGCCGGGCCTGGAACACCTGGTCGCCGACCTGTACCCGGCCGGGGCCGGTGAGCCGGCCGTACCCCCGGACGAAGTGGCCGCCCTTCCCGGTGAACCGCCGTACCGCCGCCGCGTCGTCCCAGTTGGCGGTGGCCTCCTCGCGGATCCGCCGGGCCACCGGCGCCCAGTCCGGCTGGACCTGCACGGTGCCGGCCAGACCGTCCACCCGACGGGCCTCGGCGAGGGCGTTGGCCGCCCGGATCATCATCTTGCTCGGGATGCACCCCCAGTACGGGCACTCCCCACCGACCAGTTCCCCGTCGATGCCGACGACGTTCAGGCCCGCCTCGGCGAGCCGACCGGCCACCTCCTCGCCCCCCACGCCGAGCCCGACAACGACCACGTCCACGTCGACCACGCCCGCGTCCACACCGACTGCGTTCACGTTCACACCCACGTACTCCGGCTCCGTCACCCCGCCAGCATGACCCACCTCCGGTGGTAAGGAAGGGCCCCTTCTTATCGTTTTCGGTAGAGGAAGGGCCCCCGCTTAACACCCGGGCACCGCTCAACGGCACCGGAAGAGAACACGCCGGACCGGGCGAGTGTGCGCCGGGTCAGCTGGCGTCCTCGCGCTACCGGCTCAAGTCACCCGGTAGCGGGTCGGATCCGACGAGGCGTCGTACGTGCGGCCACAGGTCGTCGAGCGAGCTCAGGTCGCCGGCGAGTTTGGCCAGGAGTACGGCGCCTTCGATGTGCGCGACCACGGCGCGCGCGGTGGCCCGGTCTGCGTAGGCGGGTGCGATGCTGCCGTCCCCGGCGCCTTCGACGAGGGTGGCGTGGACGAGCCCGGCCTGTTCGTCGAAGGCCGCAGCGAGACGTTGCTGGACGACGGGTTCCTGATTGCTCAGCTCGACCGCGAGATTGCCCAGCAGGCACCCGTCGACCCTGCCGGAGACCTGCCACGCCTCCCGTTGTGCCCCGACGAGCCAGTCGATGAGTCGCTGGAGGCGCTCCAGGGCAGACCCCGGTCCGGTGAGTCGCTCGCGCCAGGCAACGCGTTGGGCCTGCCAGTGGGTGTCGACCACCTCGGCGGTGAGCGACTGCTTGGACTCGAAGAAGTGGTAGAAGCTGCCCTTGCGGACGTCGGCCCGGGCACAGATCTCGGCCACGCCGATGGCCGTGTAGCCGCGCGTGTGCATGAGTTCGCACGCACTGTCGAGCAGCCGTTCACGAGCGGTACTGGTGCGGCCCATGCGGCGAGTATACGGCCGGTCAACTAGATTTTAGTTGACCGGTCGTCTAGTGTCATCGCATCGCCTCTTGGAAGGAGCGCACATGTCGATCAGAGTCGCCATCGCGTACCACAGCGGCTACGGCCACACGGCCCGACAGGCACAGGCCGTCGCGTCCGGCGCGGCGTCCGTACCCGGTGTCCACGCCGACCTGCGCAACATCGCCGTGCTCGACGAACCGCTGTGGCAGGCGCTCGCCGACGCCCAGGCCATCATCTTCGGCACCCCCACCTACATGGGTAGCCAGTCCGCCGTCTTCCAGTCCTTCGCCGAGGCCAGCGGCCCGGTCTGGGCGCGGCAGGGCTGGCGCGACAAACTCGCCGCCGGCTTCACCACGTCCGCCGGGGTCAACGGCGACAAGCTGAACACCCTGTCCTCGCTGGCCGTGTTCGCCGCCCAGCACGGCATGCACTGGGTCTCGCTGGGCCTTCCGCCCGGCTGGCTCTACCGCACCACCGGCACGGCGGACGACCTCAACCGGCTCGGCGGCTTCCTCGGCGCGATGGCGCAGGCGCCCTCCGACGCCGGCCCGGACGACGCCCCGTCCACGGCCGACCTGCGCACCGCCGAGCACCTCGGTCGCCGGGTCGCCCAGGTCGCCGTCCAGTTGCGCCAGGGACGACTGGTCGGTGCGGCATGAGCACCCGACTCACCCGGCTGCTCGGCACCGAACTTCCGATCGTCCAGGGTCCGTTCGGCGGCGGACTGTCGAGCGTCGCCCTCGCCGCTGCGGTGAGCGGCGCCGGCGGCCTCGGCTCGTTCGGCGCGCACCACCTGGACCCCGACGCCGTCACCGCCCTCGTCGCCGAACTGAAGGCGGCGGTCCCCGGGGACCGGCCGTTCAACGTGAACCTGTGGGTGCCACATCCGGAGGAGGTGGACCTCCGCCCGGCACCGGCCGACTTCGAACGGCTCCGGCCGCTCTACGACCGTCTCGGCGTCCCGGCGCCGACCTCGTACGCCCCGCCGCCCGCCTTCGACGATCAGGTGGACGCGCTGCTGGCGGCGGAGCCACCGGTGATCAGTTTCGTCATGGGTACGCCGCCGGCCCGGGTGGTGACCGAGGCGCGCCGCCGGGGCATCGTGACGATCGGCACCGCCACCACCGTCGACGAGGCGGCGGCCGTGCAGGCAGCCGGCCTCGACGTCGTGGTGGCCTCCGGCAGCGACGCCGGAGGGCACCGGGGGGCCTTCCTGCGGCCGGTCGCCGAGTCGCTGGTCGGCACGTTCTCGCTGGTGCCGCAGGTCGTCGACGCCGTCGACATCCCGGTCGTCGCGGCCGGCGGGATCGCCGACCGTCGCGGCGTCACTGCGGCACTTGCCCTCGGCGCCGAGGGCGTCCAGATCGGTACCGGATTCCTGGCGACCGTGGAGTCCGGGGCGAGCCGGATCCACAAGGCGGCGCTCACCGGTCCCGACGCCCGGGTCACCGTGCTCACCCGGCTCTTCTCCGGCCGGCACGCGCGGGCGATCGTCAACCCGCTGATCAGGGAACTCACTGCCGAAGAGGGGAACGTGCCCGGGTACCCGGTCCAGAACGGGCTCATGCAACCGCTGCGCCGGGCCGCCGCCGCCCGCGACGACCCGCGGTACCTCAACCTCTGGGCCGGCCAGGCCGCATCGCTGTCGCGACCGGTCACCGCCCAGGAGTACCTCGCCACGCTCATCACGGACCAATCCGGCTCCGGATCGGGAGCGGTGCCGGGGTCCTAGCGTTTCCGCTGCGTACAACTGCTCGGCCCTTCCAGGGCGGGCCGTCGAAAACAGCGCGCCGGCAGCCGGCCGGGGGCCTACCGTGGCCCGGTGCGTACCCGATTCGAAACCGTCCGGGAGTGCTTCCAGGACCTGCACCGCAGTGGCCGGGAGACCGGGGCGTCGCTCGCGGTCTGGTACGACGGCCGCCCGGTCGTCGACCTGACCAGCCACAGCCGCCACACGGACAACGTGACCAGCCACGCCGGCCGGGACAGTCTGGTCAACGTCTACTCGGTCGGCAAGCCGGTCGCCGCGCTCTGCCTCCTGCTCCTGGTCGACCGGGGGCGGCTCGACCTGGACGATCCGGTCGGGCGGCACTGGCCCGGGTTCCGTACCCCGGCGACGGTCCGGCAGGTCCTCAGTCACACCGCCGGGCTGCCCACCTTCCCGGTACCCCGGCCGGCGGCGGCCTTCGCCGACTGGGCCCTGCTCGCCGACGACCTGGCGACGGCCGAGCCGGAGTGGGCGCCGGGCACGGCGGCGGGCGAGCACGCGCTGACGTACGGCCACCTGGTCGGCGAACTGGTCCGTCGGGTGGACGGCCGGAGCATCGGCCGGTTCCTGGCCGAGGAGATCGCCGGGCCGTGGCAGCTCGACCTGCACTTCGGACTGGGTACGGCGGAGCAGCGGCGGTGCGCCGACCTGACGTACGGCGATCCGGACTGGCCGACCACCGTGCGGGGTGAGCCGGGGTCGCTCTGGGCGCGGGCCCTGGGGAACCCGGCCGGTGCGCTCGACCTGGCGGTGGTGAACGGCGCGGCGTGGCGGGCGGCCGAGGTCCCGGCGGTGAACCTGCACGCGACGGGTGGCGGGTTGGCCCGGTGCTATGCGGGCCTGCTGGCCGGCGGCACCCTCGACGGGGTACGCCTGCTCGGTGCCGGACTGGTCGACGAGTTCACCCGGGTGCAGTACACCGGCCCGGACCTGCTGCTGGGCCGCGACGTGCACTGGACGCTCGGCATGCAGTGGGAGGAGG
>NZ_WVUH01000453.1 GCF_017614955.1 Micromonospora echinofusca | reverse complement strand
GTTCCGGGCGGCAGCGGCCCGTTCGGCCACCACGTCGGGCAGGACGGTGGGGGCCACCTCGGGGCGGGTGAAGGCGCCCGAGCCGGCGAATGCCGCGAACCCGAGGCAGCAACTCAGGCTGGTGGCCAGGGTGAGCCGCGCCGGCCGGGAGGCCACGACGGGGCGGACCCGCCCGAGAAACGTCCCGGAGCGGGCGGGCTCCCGGCGGTGCCGCCCCCGTGGCTGAACGGGGGAGGTCGTGTCGCCCGAACGGTCAGTGGTTGGGCTGTCGGTCGAGGGCTGGGGTGAAGTCTCGTTGCCGCGCACCTGCCGAGGCTAGGCACGCCGCGCCGACATGCCACCGGTCAGCTTGGTGGCATGCGTCACAATTTACCCGGATCTGGGTCGGTAAACAGCCCGGATCGGGGAGGGATGGTCTCGACCTCGCAATATTCCTATTTCGGAATTTCCCGATTTGGCAGGCGAAGCAGCCCGTCCCACCCCGGGGCGGTGACGTGCTGCCGGCATCCACCTTTCGGTGGACGGCACCGACCGGAAAGGGTGACCGGCGGTCCGCCCGCCACCCGGCCCCACCCGGTCCGCCGCCATACCCGGTCCCTGCCGGTCCCGGTCGGGTTCGGCGCGACTCCGGTGGCCCGGTGCGGTCCGCAGCGGCGCGGTTCAGCGGCTCCGTGGTTCGGCGGTGGTCACCGTCAACCGGTGCCGGCTGCTGTCCCCGCTGGAGAACGGCCACAGCCGGTCCGCGTACGCCACCAACTCGGTGAGCTGCTGCCGGCTCAACCCCGCCGACGAGATGCTGGCGTGCACATCCGCCCGGTACCGCCCGTCGTCGTCCCGGCCCAGCCGGGCCTCGGCGCGTACCTGCACGGTGTGCGCCTCGTCGGTGATGTCACTGGCCGCCTCCACCGCCGCGTGGTGCAGGCACGAGGCGAACGCCGCCGCGAGCAGCTGCTCCGGGGTCAGCCCCGTGCAGTGCGGAGCCAGCGGCGAGGCCAGCGCCGTGGACAGGACACCGTCGTCGGTACGCACATGGCCACCCTCCGCCGTCGCGGTGGCCTCGTTCAGCCACGAACTGGGATCCGGCATCGCGTTCCTCCCGTCACTCACCGCAACGGCTACCCGGTCGGCCACCGCCGAAACCGTGCCTCAGCGGGGTACGGCGCCGGTGGTGGCCAGGATGACCGAGGTGACCAGATCCGGGTCGTCGTGCATCGGCAGGTGCCCGCAGCCGGTCAACGCCACGTGCCGCGCCTCCGGGAGACGCTGCCGGGCCACCGTCGCCTGCCGGTAGGGCAGGATCCGGTCCCTGGTCCCCCAGGCCACCGTCACCGGCACCGTCGGCGTACCGGTGAAGGCGTACCCCCGTCCGGCACGCGCCACCGCGCGGAACGCCCGCGCCCTCGCCAGGGCACGGGCGTCGGCCAGCGCCAGTTCGCCGGTGAGCCGCCCCGGGCGGGCCAGCAGCATGCCGAAGGACAGGTACCGCAGCGCGGTCACCGAGAGGACCGGACGCAGGACCGGTACGGGCAGCCGGGCGACCACCCGGTGCGCGCCGAGCACGCCGAGCGCCCAGCGCAACTGCCCGGGGGTGCAGAACCCGGCGGGGGAGAGCGCGGTGGCCGAGGCCACCCGGCCGGCGGCGGCCAGCTCCAGCGCGATCGCCCCGCCGAGACTGTTGCCGGCGACGTGCGGGCGGTCCAGTCCGAGCGCGGTGCAGACGTCGACGACGGCGGCGACCACCGCCGGCATGTCCCGGGGCAGTCCGCTGGCCGGTACCGGGGACTCCCCGAAACCCGGCAGGTCGATGGCGACCACGTCGTGGGCGTCGGCGAGCCGGTCCAGCACCGGCAGCCAGGCCCGCCAGTGGTGGCCGATGCCGTGCAGCAGCACCAGCGGAGGGCCGCTGCCGCGCCGCTCGTAGACCACCTGCACCGCCGCGCTCACCCCGGGTCTCCGGCACCACCTGCGGCACGCCCCGCCCGGTGGTCGGTCCCCGGCGGAGGGTCCGGTAGCGCGGTGGTCCGGCCGAACCCCCGACCCAGGTTGCGGACCTGTTCCTCCATGAGCGGGACGGAGGTGCGGGCCTGCCGGCCGATCGCGCGGTCGGCCAGCGGGCCGACCAGCAGGGACCGTACCGCGGCGACCGCCCCCACCATCCGGGGCACGTACACCCGGCGCTGGCGGCGTTCGATGGCCCGGACGAACGCGGCGGCGCAGGCCTCGACGGAGACGGTCCGGGCCATCGGCCCGGGCAGCCGGTCCAGCGACTCGGCGAACGCCGGCAGGTCCTCCTTCGCGTCCCGCACCAGGTCCGTGTCGATCCAGGACGGGTGGGCGGTGCCCACCGCCACCCCCCGGTGGGCCAGTTCCAACCGGATCGCGTTGCCGAAGTGTTCCACCCCGGCCTTCGACGCGCAGTACGCGGCCATGCCGGGCAGCGCCGCGTACGCCGCCGCCGAGGAGACGATCAGCAGGTAGCCCCGCCGTTCGATCAACGCTTCGGCGGTGGCTGCGGCGGTCCGCATCACCCCGATCAGGTTCACCTCGACGGTCCGTACCATCGCCTCGATGTCGCCGATGGCGATGGTGCCCCGGTTGGCCACCCCGGCGTTGGCGACCACCACGTCGATCCCGCCGAACCGCGCCACGGTCTGCGCCACCGCCGCCCCCAGGGCGGCCTGGTCGGTGACGTCGGCGGCGAACCAGGCATGTTCCGGGCCGAGGTCGGTGGCGAGCGCGGCGAGCCGGTCCGGCTCCAGGCCGACCAGACTGACCCGGGCGCCCCGCCGGGCGGCCAGTCGGGCGGTGTGCTCGCCGATGCCCCGGGCCGCGCCGGTGACCAGGACGACCCTGCCGGACAGTGACCGGTCCACTCAGTGCTCCTCGCTGCTCGTCGTCGCTTCGGGTCGCCCGGCCCCGGCCCCGATCCCGGCCCCGGAGACCGGCAGGGGCTCCGGCCCGGGGACCGGGCGGTACGCCTCCGGGTCGAACCGCCGGGTACGCAGCCAGTACGACCAGGTGTAGCCGGGCCAGAGGGTCGAGTTGCGGCCGGTGGCGTCGAGGTACCAGCTCCGGCAGCCGCCACGTGACCAGACCGTCCCGGCCATCCGGCGGTCCACCCGGGCGGCGAACGCGTCCTGCGCCTGCGGGGTCGGCTCGATCGCCCGGATGCCGCTACGGCCGAGGTGGCGCAGCATGCCCAGCAGGTAGGTGATCTGGCATTCGATCATGAAGACGACCGAGGTGTGCCCGAGCCCGGTGTTCGGCCCGAGCAGCAGGAACAGGTTCGGGAAACCGGTGACCCCGGTGCCCTGGTACGCCCGCATGCTGCCGGACCAGGTCTCGGCCAGGGTGCGCCCGTGCCGCCCGGTGATCCGCCCGGCGATCGGTACGTCGGTGACGTGGAAGCCGGTACCGAAGATGATCGTGTCGACCCGGCGGACCGTACCGTCGGTGGCGACCACCCCGTCGGGCGTGACCCGCTCCACGCCACCCGCGACGACCTCGACGTTGTCCCTGGTCAACGCCGGGTAGTAGTCGTTGGAGAGCAGCACCCGCTTGCAACCCATCCGGTAGCCGGGGGTCAACCGCCTCCGCAGTACCGGGTCGGTCACCGACCGGCGCAGGTGCCGGCGGGCCACCTGCTCGGCGGCCCGCATCAGGGCCGGACGCAGGAACGCGGTGGCGGCGACCTCCCGTCCCCAGTAGACGCCCGCCCGGGCCAGCCGGCGGGCGGCCGGTACCCGCTGGAACAGGCGCCGTTCGCCCGCGCTGATCGGCCGGTCCGCCCGGGGCATCACCCACGGCGCGGTCCGCTGGAACAGGTGCAACCGGCCGACCACCGGGGCGATCTCCGGGACGAACTGGACGGCCGACGCACCCGTGCCGACCACGGCCACCGTCCGGCCGGTCAGGTCCAGGTCGTGCCGCCAGCGCGCGGAGTGGAACACCTCGCCGGTGAAGTCGGCCAGTCCGGGCAGCGCCGGTACGGCCGGTTCGGAGAGCGGCCCACCGGCCGCGACCAGCACCTCGGCCCGGTAGCCGCCGTGCGAGGTGTCGATCAGCCAGCTCGTCGACCCGCTGTCCCAGCGGGCGGCCAGCACCTCGTGGCCGAGCCGCAGGTGCGGCCGGACACCGAAGGAGTCGACGCAGCGGCGCAGGTAGGCCCAGATCTCCGGCTGGGCGGAGAAGCTGCGCGTCCAGTCCGGGTTGGGGGCGAACGACAGCGAGTACATGTGGGACGGGACGTCACAGGCGCAGCCGGGGTAGCTGTTGTCCCGCCAGGTGCCGCCGACCTCGTCGCCCCGGTCGAAGACCACGAAGTCGTGCTCACCGTGCTGGCGCAGCCGGATGGCCGTGCCGATCCCGCCGAAGCCGGCGCCGATCACGGCGATCCGGACCCGTCGTCGCCCGTCCGAGACCATGTCCGGGAAGTTACCACCGGGTAACGGTCGGCGGAAGTGCCGACCGGGCAGGAGTACCGTCACGACCCATCGCCCAGCCGCCACCACCGGGCCGGGCCGCCGGCCAGCCAGTGTGGACCCTCGGCACCGTGTACCAGCGCGCCGACGGCGAGCGCGGCGGCGTGCACCGTGTCGACGGCGGCCACGGTCACCGACCGCCACGGGGCCGACGGCGGCAGCCCGGTCCGGGGATCGAGCACGCCGGAGCGGCCGGGGACGTACACCCGGGCGGTGGCCAGCCCGCCGCCGGCCAGCCCGTCGACCGGGTCCCCGACCC
>NZ_WVUH01000452.1 GCF_017614955.1 Micromonospora echinofusca | reverse complement strand
GTGCGGTTGCCGGGACCGCCCAGGACATCCGGCGCCTGCGACAGCCGATCGGGTCCACGACGGATCCGTCGTGGACCCGATCGGCCGGGTCGACTTCCGGATCCGGTCAGCGGCTGTCCGAGCCGGTCGTCTCCACCGAGGCCCGACCGGCCTCCAGCCGCGCCACCGGGACCCGGAACGGCGAGCAGGAGACGTAGTCCAGACCGACCTCGTGGAAGAAGTGCACCGACTCGGGGTCGCCGCCGTGCTCACCGCAGACCCCGAGCTTCAGCTCCGGTCGGGCCGCCCGACCCTCCTCGGCGGCGATCCGGACCAGCCGGCCCACCCCCTCGCGGTCGATCGACTCGAACGGCGAGATGCCGAAGATGCCCAGCTCCAGGTACCGCCAGAAGAAGGCACCCTCCACGTCGTCCCGGGAGAAGCCCCAGCCCATCTGGGTGAGGTCGTTGGTGCCGAAGGAGAAGAACTGGGCGGCCTCGGCGATCTGCCCGGCGGTCAACGCCGCCCGGGGTACCTCGATCATGGTGCCGATCAGCACCTCGACCCCGCTGTCGCCGACCACCTCAGCGATGATCTTCTCGGCTTCGGCGCGTACCGTCTCCAGTTCCTGGACCGCGCCGACCAGCGGGACCATGATCTCCGGCCGGGCCACCACGCCACGCCGGGCGCAGTCCACCGCCGCCTCCACGATGGCCCGCACCTGCATCGCGAACAGACCGGGAATGACCAGGCCGAGGCGTACCCCGCGCAGGCCGAGCATCGGGTTCTGCTCGTGCATCCGGCGGACCGCGTCGAGCAGCGCCTCCTCCTGAGCCACGTCCTGGCCCCGTTCCTGGGCGACCGCGACGTTGACCGCCAGTTGCTCCAGCGGGGGCAGGAACTCGTGCAGCGGCGGGTCGATCAGCCGGACGGTCACCGGCAGCCCGTTCATCTCCTCGAAGATCTCGACGAAGTCGGCCCGCTGCAACGGCAGCAGGGCGGCCAGCGCCGACTCCCGCTCGCCGTCGGTGCGGGCCAGGATCAGCCGCTCCACCAGCTCCCGCCGGTCACCGAGGAACATGTGCTCGGTGCGGCAGAGCCCGATGCCCTCGGCGCCGAACCGCCGGGCCCGGGCCGCGTCCGCGCCGGTGTCGGCGTTGGTCCGCACCGCCAGCCGCCGCCGGCTGTCGGCGTGCGTCATGATCCGGTGTACCGCCCGGACCAGCGCGTCGTCGGTCTGCTCCGGGTCCAGGCTGCCCTCGAAGTACTGCACCACCTCGGACGGCGAGACCGGCACCTCACCCAGGTAGACCTTGCCGGTGGTGCCGTCGATGGAGACCAGGTCCCCCTCGCGGACCGTGTGCCCGCCGACGGTGAACCGCTTCTGCGGGACGTTCACGTCGATCTCGTCGGCGCCGGAGACGCAGGTCTTGCCCATGCCCCGGGCCACCACCGCGGCGTGGCTGGTCTTGCCGCCCCGCGAGGTGAGGATGCCGCGTGCGGCGATCATGCCGTTCAGGTCGTCCGGGTTGGTCTCCCGGCGGACCAGGATCACCGGCTCACCCTCGGCGGCCAGCTCGACCGCGCGGGCGGAGGTGAAGACCACCTTGCCGGACGCGGCACCGGGCGAGGCGCCGATGCCCTTCGCCACCGGCTCGAACTCGTGGTCGAGCTGGAACCGGGGGAACATCAGCTGGGCGAGTTGGGCGCCGTTGACCCGGTGCAGCGCCTCGTCCAGGTCGATCAGACCCTCGTCGACGAGTTGGCCGGCGATGACGAAGGCGGCGGCCGCCGTCCGCTTGCCGACCCGGGTCTGGAGCATCCAGAGCTTGCCGCGCTCGATGGTGAACTCGATGTCGCACAGGTCGCGGTAGTGCTCCTCCAGCCGCGCCATGATGCCGAGCAGTTCGTCGTACGACCGCTTGTCCAGCCGCTCCAGCTCCTGGAGCGGGACGGTGTTGCGGATGCCGGCGACCACGTCCTCGCCCTGGGCGTTGGCCAGGTAGTCGCCGTAGATGCCCTGCGCGCCGCTGCCCGGGTCGCGGGTGAAGGCCACCCCGGTACCGGAGTCCGCCCCGAGGTTGCCGAAGACCATGGCGACCACGTTGACCGCGGTACCCAGGTCGGCGGGGATGCGCTCCTGCCGGCGGTAGAGCACCGCGCGGTCGGCGTTCCACGACTCGAAGACCGCCCGGATCGCCAGGTCGAGCTGTTCCCGGGGCTCCTGCGGGAACTCCCGGCCGGTGTGCTTGTTGAAGATCTTCTTGTACGCGTCGACCAGTCCCCGCAGGTCGTCGGCGTTCAGGTCCAGGTCGTCGGTCGTACCCTTGGCGCGCTTGGCCTCGTCGAGCGCGTGCTCGAACTCCTCGCCCGGTACCTCGCAGACCGTCTTGCCGAACATCTGGATCAGCCGGCGGTAGGAGTCCCAGGCGAACCGGTCGTTGCCGTCCGCCTGGCGGGCGAGTCCGATCACGCTGCGGTCGTTGAGCCCGACGTTCAGGACGGTCTCCATCATGCCGGGCATGGAGAACTTCGCCCCCGAGCGGACCGAGACCAGCAGGGGGTCGTCCGGGTCGCCGAGCCGGCGACCCATCTCCGCCTCCAGCGCCGCGAGGTGGGCGGCGATCTGGTCGGCCAGGCCCGGCGGCTCGCTGCCGGTGGCGAGGTACGCCTTGCAGGCCTCGGTGGTGATGGTGAACCCGGGGGGTACCGGCAGACCCAGGTTGGTCATTTCCGCCAGGTTCGCACCCTTGCCCCCGAGCAGGTCCTTCAGGTCCTTGTTGCCCTCGGAGAAGTCGTAGACGTACTTGTGTTCCGCCGCCTCTTGCGATGCCACCAGAGCCTCCCAGCCGCGCCGTTGCCGCACTTAACGAAGGTTTAGTTGCTGTCTTACCCAGGGCGCAACTCTCCGTACCCGGGTCCCAATGGCCATTGGTGGGCGAAGGTTAAGCGAACAACAGCCGGCCTGGGACCGTTCGGTGACAATCGGCACAACCATCACCACTCGCAGCGTTCGTACCGGCATCTGGAACCGCTTCCACGCGCACGTTCACGCAGCTCAGCCAGGTTGGCCCGTACCCTTGACGGACCTTTGCCGCCCCGGCTGCTTAGCCAGAAGCACCGGAAATACACCCTCGGAGAAGACGTGTCATCCACCCCGCCCGCCGCTGCGGACGCCCGGCCGGAACCGACCCCCGGGACCACCCGGCCCGACGGTGTCGGTGCCGCACCGGCCCGGCTCGACGACGTCGTACCCGCCCCGGTACACGTCGACGACGACCCCGCCGGAAGCTTCACCCTGACCGCCGGCACCACCGTCCGGGCCACCGACGAACCGGGCGCGCTGGCCGTCGCCGACCAGCTCGCCGCCCTGCTCCGACCGGCCACCGGCTTCCCGTTGCCGGTCACCGGCCTGCCACGCACCGGCACTCCGCCACCGGACACCGGCGCTTCGCTACCCGTCGACCCGACCACCGGACCGGCATCCACCGGCGACATCGTCCTCACCCTCGACCCGGACGCCACCGACCACGGCCCCGAGGGGTACCGGCTGGTGGTCACCGCCGACGGGGTACGGATCAGCGCCGCCGCTTCGGCCGGTCTCTTCTACGGGGTGCAGACCCTGCGTCAGCTCCTGCCGGCCGGCATCGAGCAGCCTTCGCCCGGCACCGGGCCGTGGGTCCTCCCCGGCGGGACGGTCGTCGACCGGCCGCGCTTCGCCTACCGGGGCGCGATGCTCGACGTCTGCCGGCACTTCTTCACCGTCGACGAGGTGCTCCGGGTGGTCGACCACCTCGCCCGGTACAAGCTCAACCACCTGCACCTGCACCTCACCGACGACCAGGGCTGGCGGATCGCCGTCGACTCCTGGCCCCGGCTCGGCCCGGTCGGCGGCGCCACCCAGGTCGGCGGGGGCCCCGGCGGTCACTACAGCCGCGCCGACTACCAGCGCATCGTCGCCTACGCCGCCGCCCGGTACGTCACGGTGGTGCCGGAGATCGACCTGCCCGGACACACCCACGCCGCCCTGGTCGCGTACCCCGAGCTGGGCCGCACCGGGACCGCCGTCGAGGCGTACACCGGCACCGAGGTCGGGTTCAGTGCGGTGGACACGGCCAGCGAGCTGACCTACGCCTTCATCGGCGACGTGCTCCGTGAGATCGCCGAACTGACGCCCGGGCCGTACCTGCACATCGGCGGGGACGAGGCGTTCACCGTGCAGCCCGCCGAGTACGCCACCTTCCTGGACCGGGTGCAGCCGATGGTCACCGCCCTGGGCCGGACGGTGGTGGGCTGGCACCAGGTGGCCCCGGCCGCGCACGAGCCGGACCGGGTACTCCAGTGGTGGGGCACCGACCCGGTCGACCCGGTCGTCGCCGACGCGGTCCGCCGGGGCGCCCGGCTGATCCTGTCCCCCGGCAACCGCACCTACCTGGACATGAAGTACGCCGCCGACACCCCGATCGGGCACGACTGGGCCGGACTGGTCGAGGTGCACCAGGCGTACGACTGGGACCCGGCCACGCACCTGGCGGACGTACCCGCCGAGGCGGTGCTCGGCGTGGAGGCCCCGCTCTGGACGGAGTCGGTGACCACGCTCGCCGAGGTCGAGTTCATGCTCTTCCCGCGCCTGCCCGCCCTCGCCGAGGTGGGCTGGTCACCGCGGTCGCGGCAGGACTGGGCCGGGTTCCGGCAGCGGCTGGCCGGGCACGGTCCGCGCTGGACCGCCGCCGGGATCACCTTCCACCCGTCGCCCGAGGTGCCC
>NZ_WVUH01000451.1 GCF_017614955.1 Micromonospora echinofusca | reverse complement strand
ACCTCGACGTCGGGGGAGGGGTCGGCGGGCAGGGGCCCGCCGGCGGACCATTCGGTCAGCCGGCGGACGACGTGTTCGTCGATGGACTCCATGCCGGGGCTCCTTGGCGGGTCAGCGGCTGGACCGGCCGCGCAGTCGCGGGTCCAGTACGTCGCGGAGGGTGTCGCCCAGCAGGTTGAAGCCGAGTACGGCGATCATGATGCAGACGCCCGGCACCACCGACGGCCAGATCGAGATCTCCATGAAGGACTTGCCGCTGGAGAGCATCGAGCCCCAGGACGGCTGGGGTGGTTGCACGCCGAGGCCGAGGTACCCCAGGGACGCCTCGATCAGGATCGCGTAGGCGAGGCTGGTGGTGAACTGCACCGCGATCGGGGCCACCGAATTGGGCAGGATGTACTTGAGGATGAGTCGGGTGTTGCTCAGCCCGACCGCCTGCCCCGACTCCACGTACGGCTCCCGGCGCACCGACATGGCGGTACCGCGCACGATCCGGGCGAAGCTGGGGATGAAGACGATGACCAGGGCGAGGATGAGGTTTTCCGTGCCGGGCCCCCGGGCGGCCACCACGGCGAGCGCCAGCAGCAGGGTGGGGAAGGAGAACATGATGTCGGTCGCCGGGGTGATGATCGCGTCGAGTACGCCCCGGTAGAAGCCGGCGAGCAGCCCCAGCAGCACGCCGATGGTCCCGGCGCAGGTCACCACGATCAGGCTGACCGTCAGCGAGGTACGTGCGCCGTAGAGCGCCCGGCTGAGCAGGTCGCGTCCTGCCTCGTCCGCGCCGAGCAGGAAGTCGCCGCCGGGTGGGGCGAGGCGCTGGTTGGACATCGCGGTCGGGTCGTACGGCGCGATGAGCGGGGCGAGTGCCGCGGCGGCGGTCATCAACACCACGATGACCAGCCCGATCGCGCCGACCCGGTCCCGGGTGATCAGCCGCAGCAGGTGACCGCCGCGGCGTCCGGTCCGGAGGGGGGTTGTCTGCGGCCCGGGGCCGGGGAGGACTTCAGTGACCACTGCGCAACCTCGGATCCAGGTAGGTGTAGAGGAGGTCGACGAGGAGGTTGACCACGACGTAGAAGAAGGCGAGGAAGAGCAGCGTGCCCTGGACGACCGGGTAGTCCCGCTGGCTGATGCCCCGGATGACCATCGTGCCCAGCCCGGGCCAGGCGAAGACCTGCTCGACGATGACGGTGCCGCCCAGCAGCGCGCCGGCCTGGATGCCGAGCACCGTCACCACCGGGATGAGCGAGTTGCGCAGGGCGTGCCGGACCAGGACGGCGCGTTCGGCGAGCCCTTTGGCGCGGGCGGTGCGGACGTAGTCCTGGTTGAGGACCTCCAGCATGCTGGACCGGGTCATCCGCATGCTGATCGCCGCCAGGCTGGCGCCGAGGGTGACGGAGGGGAGGATGAGGTACTTCAGGCTGCCCAGGAAGCCCTCACCCTCCCCGGCGCCCTGGGACGGCAGCCAGCCCAGCGAGACCGAGAAGACGTACACCAGCAGGATGCCCAGCCAGAAGTTCGGCAGGGAGAGTCCGATCAGTGAGGCGATCCGGGTGCTCGCGTCGAGGATGCCGTTGCGCTTGGTGGCGCTGAGCACCCCGAGCGGGATCGAGATGAGGATCGAGACCAGCAGCGACGACACCGCCAGCAGCAGCGTGGACGGGAAGCGTTGGGCGATCTCCTCGAGCACCGGCTGACCGGTTCGCATGGAGGTGCCCAGGTCACCCTGGACCAGGGCACCCAACCAGCGGAGGAACTGCTCGTAGACGGGCATGTCGAGCCCGAAGTAGCGGCGCATCTCCGCCTCGATCGCGGGGTCGCCGAAGTCCTGTCCCATGATCGAACTGATCACGTCGCCGGGGATCATGCGGATCACCAGGAACGAGATCACCGAAATCCCGAACAGGACCGGTATAACCGATAGGACGCGGATCAGCGTGATGCGCAGCATGGCTCGTCTCTCCTGGTCCGGTCAGACCTCTGTGCCGGGTACGCCGGGTTCCGGGCCGGTGCCCCAGGCGGATTCCTCGTCGCCGGTGGCGGCGATGTCGCGGGCCCACTCGTGGGCCCGTTTGGCGACCCGCAACACCATGACCGACCGGCTCTCCATCACCCCTTCGAGGTGACCCAGCCGTTCGGTCCAGAAGGTGCGCATGGCGTTGCTGGAGGCGAAGTAGCCGACCGCGATGATGTCGAACTGCCCGGTCACGTGGTAGACGTACGCGATCTCCGGCATGCCGGCGAGCTTGTCGATCAGACGTTCGGTGGCACCCGGTGCGCTCTGGATCTCGAAGATCGTGTGCACCGGTCGACCCATGAAGGCGGCGCTGGGGATCACCGCGAACTGCAGTTGCCCCTCGGCGACGAGCCGTTCCATCCGTCGTCGCACGGACCCCTCGGAGAGGCCGACCTTCGCCGCCAACGCGACGTTTGTCTGCTTCGGGTCCTGGACGAGTTCCCGGATGATGCTGCGATCCTTCTCGATCGAGCTCTTGGACGCCATCTCGCTCCAACTCAATAGTGACGTAATTCGTCGCTGACGGGAGCCTAGACGACGAACATCGTCTGTGCAACACTCCCCAGTGACGAATGGTGGCGCTCAGGAGTCTACCTTCAGGGGGATCGATGGCTTTGTTGGAGGTGCGGGATCTGCGCACCGAGTTCCGCGCGGCGCGCGGCTCGGTGACCGCTGTGGACGGTGTGTCGTTCACCGTGGACGCGGGCGAGATGGTCGCGCTGGTGGGCGAATCCGGCTGCGGAAAATCCGCCACCGCGCAGTCCATCATGGGCCTGATCGTCCCGCCGGCCGGCCAGGTGACCGGGGGACAGGTGCTCTTCGAGGGCCGGGACCTGCTCCGGCTGCGCCCACGCGAACTGCGGGCCGTCCGGGGCAAGGGCATCTCGATGATCTTCCAGGACCCGATGACCTCGCTGAACCCGGTGCTGACCGTGGGGCGACAACTCACCGAATCGCTGCGCCTGCACCTCGGGCTGAACCGCCGCGCCGCCCGGGCCCGGGCCGTCGAACTGCTGGAGCTGGTCAGGATCCCCGCCGCCGCCACCCGACTCGGCGCGTACCCGCACCAGCTCTCCGGCGGCATGCGCCAGCGGGTCATGATCGCGATGGCGCTGTCCTGCGAGCCCCGGCTCATCCTCGCCGACGAGATCACCACCGCCCTCGACGTCACCATCCAGGCGCAGATCCTGGAACTCCTGCGGGACCTGGCCCACCAGACCCGCACCGCCGTCCTGTTCATCACCCACGACCTCGGGGTCGTCGCCGGCATGGCCGAACGGGTCAACGTCATGTACGCCGGCCAGATCGTCGAACGCGCCGAGACCGTCGACCTGTTCCACCGCCCACAGATGCCCTACACCTGGGGCCTGCTGGGCTCGGTGCCCCGACTGGACCTCGTCAAGGGCGGCCGGCTCCGCCCCATCGCCGGCCGCCCACCCGAGCTCACGGAGATGCCGGACGGCTGCCGGTTCGCGCCCCGCTGCGTGTTCGCCCGGGACACCTGCCGCGACCGTGCCCCCGACCTCACCGGCACCCACGAGACCCCCGACCGGGGCCAACTGACCCGGTGCTGGGGCATGCGCCCGGTCAACCAGGGCGGCTGGCTGTCCACCCAGGACCGGTACGCCGACCTCTCGACCAAGGAGAGCTGATGTCCGAGACACCGGATCCGACCCTGCTGCGGGTACGCGACCTGGCAGTCGACTTCAAGGTGCCGGTCCGCGGCTCACTGCTGGCGGCCCGCCTGCGCGCGGTGTCCGGCGTGGACCTCGACATCCGCCGTGGCGAGATCATCGGCGTGGTCGGCGAGTCCGGCTGCGGCAAGTCCACCACCGGACGGGCCATCCTCCAACTGCTCAAGCCCAGCCGTGGCACGGTGACCTTCGACGGCACCGAGCTGACCACCCTGAGTCGGGGACGGATGCGGGCGATGCGCCGCCGGATGCAGATGATCTTCCAGGACCCGTTCGCCTCCCTGAACCCGCGCATGAGCATCGGCGAACTCATCGAGGAACCGCTGCTGGTGCACTCCCACCTCGACGCGGCCGGCCGGCGGGCCAAGGCCCTCGACACCATGCAACTGGTCGGGCTCAGTGCCGGATGGCACGACCGCTACCCGCACGAGTTCTCCGGCGGCCAACGCCAGCGCGTCGGCATCGCGCGGGCCCTGGTCAGCAACCCGGAGTTCATCGTCGCCGACGAACCGGTGTCCGCGCTGGACGTCTCCGTCCAGGCGCAGATCGTCAACCTGCTCGAACAACTCCAGGAGGAACTCGGCCTGACGATGATGTTCATCGCACACGACCTGGCCGTGGTCCGGCACCTCTGCGACCGCATCGCGGTGATGTATCTCGGTGCCGTCGTCGAAGTGGGCCAGTGCGAGGACATGTACCAACAGCCGCAGCACCCGTACACCAAGGCCCTGCTGTCAGCGGTGCCGATCCCCGACCCGCTGGTCGAGACCCAGCGCCGACGGCTCATCCTCAGCGGCGACGTACCCAGCCCGCTCAGCCCGCCCACCGGCTGCCGGTTCCGCACCCGGTGCTGGAAGGCCCAGGAGGTCTGCGCGACCCGGGAACCGACGCTCACCACCACCGACACCGGACACCAGGTCGCCTGCCACTTCCCCGAGGACACCGACCCCCGCACCGCACCCGTCGTCGCCACAGCCGGCGGTCGGTAGCCATGCCGGTACCGCACCACCTCAACCTGGTCGACGGCGAATGGG
>NZ_WVUH01000450.1 GCF_017614955.1 Micromonospora echinofusca | reverse complement strand
GCGTCGGTGAGGTCGTGCCGCCTCGTCACCGCTACGCTGGCCACGAGGTCTCCGGTATGAAGTTCTTGCTTGGTCGCAGAACCAGATACCGGAGACCTCTTCAGTTGTCGATCACCGCCACGCCGGGGCCTTCATCGGCCACCACGACTTCTGAAACACGCCTTAGTGCCCTGGCATGCCTGGTTAGCGGGATGACGTGAATGTCGCTCTCATGTTTGACTGAGGTCTATGCAGCCTGGGGAGGTACGGCTGGCGGTCGACTGTGGCAGCGCCAGCACAGTCGCGGTGATCGCATGGCCCGACGGCCGGTGGACGCCACTGTTGTTCGACGGGATTCCGGTGCTGTCGAGCGCGGTGTGGGTGCCCTCGGACGGGCCGGTGGTGGTGGGGACGCGGGCGTGGCAGGCGGCAGCGACGGACCCGAACCGGTTCGTGTCGGCGCCGCTGCGGACCGGTACCCGGTCCGGTCGACGTCGGTGGCACCACGGTGGAGGTGGTGGACCTGGTCGCGGCGACGTTGCGGCGGGTGGCCGGCGAGGCGACGCGCGTGGCGGGCGGACCAGTCGCGGATGTGCGGCTGGTCGTGCCGGCGGGGTGGGGGCCGAGGCGGCGGACCTGGTTGCGGCAGGCCGCGCACCGGGCCGGTCTGGGCCAGCCCCGCCTGGTGGAGGCCCCGGTGGCGGTGGCCGAGCATCTGCTCGCCACCGGCGCGCAGATGCCGGTGGGGTCCTACCTGGTGATGTGTGACGCCGGTGGCGGTTTCGAGGTGACCGTGCTGCGGCGTGGGCCGGCGGGGGTCGAGGTGCTGTCCACGCTGACCGATCCGGATGCCGGCGGGCTGGGCGTCGACGACGCCCTGGCGGGTCTGCTGCTACCCGCCGACGGCAGCATCACGACAGCGGGCGGGTGGCCGGTCGTGGCGAGTATCCGCGCCGGGAAGGAATCCCTGTCCGACCATGCGGCGGTGACGGTGCCGGTCCCCGGTGGTCCGCCGGTGGTGGTCAGCGGGTTGATGGTGGAACAGACGGCCCGGCCGGTGTGGGAACGGGCCGGAAAACTGGCCGTCGAGGCGGTCGCCGCCGCCGAGATCAGCACCGACCAGGTCACCGGTGTGTACCTGGTCGGTGGGTCGGCGCGGATGCCCGCGACCGGGCAGGTACTCGGTGAACACCTCGGTGTGGTGCCGGTGGTGCTGCCGGACCCGCAGACAGCGGCGGCCCGGGGTGCCGCCGACGCCGGCACCACACCGCCTGGCGGGCCGGTAGCCGTGGCCGAGCCGGAGGTCCCGCCAGTACGGCGCGCGTTGAGTATCGCCGTACCGGGGTTGGCGTCACTGTGGCTGCTCGCCCACTTCTTCCTCACCGCCGAACGCAACAACACTGTGCTGTCCGTGCACTACTGGGTGAACGCCAACTGGGGTGAGCTGGCGATGGCGGCGATGTTCGCGCTGATCGCCTGCCTGTCCGCCGGAACGATCCTCGGATCGCTGGCCACCCCGGCCGACACCGACCGCCCGGCACGGTCGGTGGGTGGGCAAGTCGGGACCGGGATCCTCACCGCGATCGGGCTCGGCATGACCGTCGCCGCCGTGTACGCCGTCGTCGGCGCCAGCTACCTCAGCCTCGAGTTACGGCCATTCCTGCGGTGGACACTGCTCCCGCTGATCCCGACCATCGTCCTGGCGGCCCTGGTGGCGCTGGTCGCCGCCCGGGGGTGGCGGACCCCGCGCCACGGCTGGCGCCTACGGATCGCCCCGGGTGACCGTCGAACTGCGTGCCCGGGGCGTGCGGGTCAACCGCAAGCGGGTCGAGCGGATCATGCGGCAACGCGACGTCGTGGGCCGGCACCTACGCCGCCGCAAACGCACCACCATCCCGGATCCGGCCGCCCCGCCGGTGCCGGACCTGATCGGCCGGGACTTCACCGCCACCGCACCCGACCAGCGCTGGTGCGGCGACATCACCTACCTACGCGTCGGCACCGGCTGGCTGTATCTGGCCACGGTCATCGACATCGCCACCCGCAGACTGATCGGCTGGTCGATCAACACCCACATGCGCACGAGCCTGGTCATCGATGCCCTCGCCGCCGCGGTCGCCGCCCGCGGCGGCCGGGTCGACGGCGTCATCTTCCACGCCGACAGGGGCGCCCAATACGGCAGCGGTGACTTCGCCGACGTCTGCCAACGACACGGCATCCGCCGCTCCATGGGGCGAATCGGCTCGTCGTACGACAACGCCCTGGCCGAGGCGTTCTTCGCCACCCTCAAACGAGAACTCGATGTCGACCACCGCCGCTGGGCCACCGAGGCCGACGCCCGCCGCGACGTGTTCCGGTGGATCGCCTTCTACAACCACCGGCGCCGCCACTCCGCGCTGGGCTACCTCAGCCCTGCCGACTACGAACAGGCCCTCACACCGACTACACTGCATCAGATCGCGGCATAACCCGGTGTCCACATCCCGGGGGGAACCTCACCCTCCGTCACCACCAAATGTGAGACAGAGCCGAAATCGACACACTCCCACGTCAGATGTGCTGTGCCGTGTTGTCACGGCCGGCGACCGACTCGGTGCGGATGCCCATAAACCTGTGTGCGTCCGTGGCCCGGAGCACGCGCTGGGTGTTGCTTGAGGCTACGGCCTCGACTATCTCCCGGTGGATCGACATCCGGCGCCGTATGTAGTCGGCGTCGTTGTCGGTGCGCACGACGGTGTCGAGGTGGGATTCGAGCGCGGCCAGCAGGCCGAGGTAGGTGGTGCGCAGCACGGCGTTGCGGCAGATCGCGGCGAGCCGGCCGTGCAGGCGCCAGTCGGTTCGGTAGTACTGCTCTGGGTTGTCAATGCAGCGTTCCATGTTCGCGATGAGTGCCCGGCAGTCCGCGATGTCTTCGACGGTCCGGTACTGCGCGGCCTCCAGCAGCACGAGCGGTTCGAGCGCGTCGCGTACGTGTAGCGCGTCGGCGACCCCTACCGGGTCGGCGCTGATCGCGAGGATGGACTCGCCGAAACCGAGCAGGTGGACGGGGGATTGTGGCGCGTCGGAGCCGCCCGAGGACGGCTGGCCGAGCCGGCGCATCGCAGTCCGGAAGCGGGCGATGTTTATGTCGGACATGTGCGTGCCGAACTGCTCGGTGATGTGGCTAAGGTATCGGGGCTCGGCCCGACGGTAGGCCGAGTCGCCTGCTGCGGTCAGTTCGACCGTTACGGCCCGCCCGTCGTCTCCGATCTTGCAGCGCCGCACCAGCCCGCTCTGCTCCAGTCGGGTGACGAGCCGGCTGGTGGCGCTCTGGCTCATGCAGAGGGCAGTGCTCAGATCCTGCTGGACTAGGGCCTGCCCGTCGCTCTTGACCAGTGCGGCCAGGGCCTCGAACCAGCGTAGCGGGAGGCCGCACTCACGCTGGAGGTTCTCGTCCAGCACTTTCGCGACGGTGGCCTGCGCGCGGGTGAACTCCTGCCATGCCTGGTAGTCCGCTTGCATCGACGAGCCTCCAGACGTCATGCCGCCATTCTAGATGCTTGCGCATGCAGGATTCCACCCGTACGCTCACCGCACTATGTGCAACCGCATGCATCTTACCGACGCAGTTGGCTCGGGCCCACTGTCCCGTCCCGTGCTCGCCCTGACCTTCGACCACATGGGCCGGGCTCGGGACGTCGGCCGAGGCGAGGTCAACCGGCCAGATCCGGCGTCTGCGGATCTGGCCGTCGGGTTCCCCCGGCTGCTGGGCTTGCTCGACGAACTCGGCCTGACAGCCACGTTCTTCGTCGAGGGCTGGAACGGTTTGCACCACCCGGACCGGATCGAGCAACTCCTCGCGCGGGGACACGAAGTCGGGCTGCACGGCTGGGTGCACGAGCGGTGGCTCGACCTGGCCATCGGGCAGCGTGAGCGGATCCTCGTTGACGGTCTGGCCGCGCTGCGGCGCCTCGGCGTGGCCGAGCCGGGGTTCCGCGCCCCCGGCGGATACGTCGGCCGGGACACCCTCCCATTGCTCGCCGACCTCGGGTTTGGCTACGACAGTTCGCTGCTCGACGCCGACGACGACCCTGACGGCCGGCCGCGGGTGGTGGCCGGTGGCCTCGTCAACGTGCCGTTCCGTTGGGCCTGGGTCGACTACTGGCAGTGCGTGCTGCACCCAGATGATCCGGCGACGGCCGCGACGTTGATCGAGCGGTGGGACGACGAACTCGCTACGGCGGCGGCGACCGGCGCGCCGATGACCGTCGACGCCCACCCGTTCTTCGTTGCGGTCGACGACGATCGCTGGCGGGCGTTCAGCGGCTGGCTCCACAAACTTGCCACCGACGGCATCCGCTTCACCACGGCTGGCCGGCTGTCGGCCGAGGCGGGCACGGCACCGTGCTGACGCCCGTACCGCCGCCGGCCGCCGACGAGCCCCACGTGTGGGTCGAGTACCTGCGCGATCGTGGCCTGCTCGACGCTGCCGACCCGGCACCCGTGCGAGCCATGTCCGGCGGGGTGTCCGGCGTGGTTGTGCAGGTGGGTGGCTTGCTGTGCAAGCAGCCACGGGAGCGGCTGGCGGTCGACGACGACTGGACGGCGGACCCCCGGCGGGTTCTTGCCGAGGCGGAGGCAATGTCCCGGCTGCCCGGCATCGCGCCCATGATGGTTGACCTGGACCGCGAGCGCCTAGTAGTGCTTTGTTAGGTTGGGACGAGTTGGTGGCAGAGAGGGCAGAACCCGAGCCAGGTCGCGAGTAGGTACTGCAGTTGCCGCAGGACGGCGTAGAGGCTCAGGTCTGCCCCACTGCTTTTGGGCG